>JBEBKA010000037.1:0-26188 GCA_040079595.1 Gallionella sp. | reverse complement strand
ACTAGAAATAGAACAAGCAATTGAATTTTTTCTACAAAAAAATAGTCGAATCGCGCGCAGCCAAATGGTGTTAAAAATACACCCAACAATCCTCGCCGGTAAAACCCGTCCAGATAACTGACCTGATAGTAATTGATGCTCCATAAACTCGGAGCACGAAAGCCCGTGTAGAAAGCGTACCCGATAGCCCCCAATAGAGTGATCATCCAAAGCCTCATCGTGTCGCCAGTTTGATTGAAGTTGCGCTCGTATCGCCTAATGATTTGAATGAATCCTGATCGCCACCCCTCACTCATATTGCACTATCCCACTCATAAACGCAGTGACCAACCAAAAATAACGACCTTGAATGAAGGTCGCTTACTCATGCCGCTTAATCGCATTTTTACTCTTCTCAAAGAAGTAATTTGCAATACTCTGATCCGTGTACTTATTTGTTTTCTTCAAAAGAGCGTACCTTGGGAAATGAAATTCTTTAACTGGCAAATAAGCAGAATTTACTTCAAGTACCTGTGTGGACTGCTCAAGCCTCCAAAATGGATCATGTCTTAAAATGTAATCAGGCTGGTAGCGAGACAGCCACCCATACAAATCACCCTTGCTAACGTAATCTGCATTGTACTTATTGACCAAGCCAAGAATGTCAATGATTTTTCGATCCGAATACCAACCCACGGTACCAATCTCAACCATTGCGACTGATGAATTTAGAGCAGTGTTTGCCTTAATCCAACTACCAATCTTAGCGTACGATTCATTGCGCCCCGTTTCTTCGAACGAAACAACTCTCGTTAACGCAAAGATTGTTACGCTACTTAACGTTAAAAAAGCAACAGCACGATAACCAATTTTCCCTCTCGCAAGCACTATAGTCGCCACTTCCCAGATCCCTCTACAGGAAAAAATCAAAGCCAGATAAAAAAATGGGGCGTAATACCATTGGTAGTTGGGGAGATTAAGACCCACATAAAAACTTAACAACATAACGGCAAAAATGGAACTGATAATTACCATTCTGTCTTTTAAGCAAGTGAATACACCATAAGCAGCCGAAATAAGAAAAATCAATGCGGCCAAATTGCTCTTGGAAAAAACAGCATCAATTAAATATGCGGCATTGAGAAACCCAAAGCTGTTATTCCAAAAACCTGACTTCCCTTGACCTATTTTTGCACTGGCCGTGGCAGGCAAAAAATCACCGTAATAAAAATAGTTAAACACAAAAGGGAGAGAAAAAATAAGAAGTGCAATCGCCACAATTTTTAGATTTGGCAGCTTTCTATTTTTTACCAAATAATCTGCCCCTATTACCATAGCCAAAAACACTCCTTCTCCCCTCGTAATGACTAGGAAAGCGAGTGCCAGGACAAAATATATTGAATCAACTTTATAAAGGTAAAGCGAGAGCCCTATCAACATTAGAAATAATGGGGTCTCCATGCCAAACGTTGAATAGAAATACCCAAACGACCCAATGACCACAGCGGTAAATAGCGATTCCCATTTACCTTTCGAGAAGATTTTTCCACCGAGAATCGCAGCACAAGTTAGAAACAATGCGGAGACTATTGTTGTGGTTAATTGCAAATTGCCACATAAAAAAGAAGCTGCCAAAACAACATAGGTAAACAAGGGCGATGTCAGCCCGTTGAATCTTTCTCCAGGGTTGTAAACCAATCCCCATCCATCATGAAAATTCTTGATGTACCTCAAGTAGATCAAGCCATCATCCAATTGAAAATTTCTCGCTAGAAACGAGAAATAGCACACCACCAGAAACGGAATAAATACAGCCAATTTAGCACAGAGGATTTTTATTTCGGCCTGCTTTTTAGGAGTAACGAATTTACTCATGCGTATCATCCCCAATACCCAAACGCCGCGACAAGCTGGAGCTAAATTTATTTTCAGGGTCAACGGCATTTTTTATTTTGAGCCATTCTTCATAACGCGGATACATGGCACGAAACGAATCGGCAGAAAGGCGTGCGTCTTTGACGAGATACACCCGCCCACCGTGTTGCAAGACAATCTCATCCAATTCGTTCAGCAAAGCAAACAAGCCCTCATCACGAATCGGCAAATCCAAAGCCAGTGTATAACCTGCCATTGGAAAGGACAGCAGCCCTTTACTCGCTGCACCAAGTCGCTTCAACACAGCAAGAAAGGATGGACGACGGCTATCGGATAATTTTTGCAACAAAGCCTTGATGCCATTAAACGCGTTGTTATCGGGAATCACGCACTGGTATTGAACAAATCCCCGTTTTCCATACATGCGATTCCATGCACCGATTGAATCCAATGGGTAAAAATAGGGAGCATAGCTACTCAAAAATGGCTTACTCTTCGACCCCTGTTTTTGATAATACAACGCATTGAACGCTGAGATGCTCAAGGAATTCAGCATCCAGGAAGGAAAATCAAACGGAATGGTAAGACTAGACTCCGCTTTGCTGTGGCGGTGTAAATGACTGGGCAATTCATCCTTCGATGCATGGTGTCCACACATCACTACACCACGTCCTAGCCGCGTCCCGCGAGCCATGCTATCTATCCACGCCACGGTATAACGGTCATCTGTCGTAGCATCTTGCATTAAGCGAAACATCTGTTCCAGACTTTCAGCCACATGATGTCGAACTTGGATAAATGGGCTTTGTATCGGTATCAGCTTGAGCGTCACTTCACCAATGATGCCCGTGAGTCCCATGCCCCCAACTGTCGCCCAAAACAATTCGGCATGTTCGGTGGGTGAGCAGCGCGTGCGAATGCCACCCGCCAAAATTATTTCCAGGTTAACAACGTGTTCGCCGAACGAACCTTCGTGATGGTGGTTCTTGCCATGTACGTCTGCCGCAACGCAACCACCCAGCGAAACGAATTTTGTACCGGGTGTAACAGGCAGAAACCAACCCTTGGGGACAATTACCCGCAAAATTTCCGCCAGCGTTGCGCCTGCCTCGGCACGCAAAATACCTTGCGCTGCATCCAACTCAATTAGGCGATTCACCCTCTCGGTTAATATCACACGACCATTTTCGTTCAGTGCAGCATCGCCATAACTGCGCCCCTGTCCACGGGCAATCATGCTCTCTGCGTGAGGGCCTAAATCGGCGTAACGCTCTGGGCGAGCTAATTCACAGGATTGCACAGGGTAACGACCCCAGCCAGAAATTTTTGTAGTGAGCACGAGAAAGTTGTATGTGTTAAAAAATGAAGGTTAACCGAGGCTTTTGCTTGAAGGGGGATAGGTTATCCCACCATGTCGCCTCAATAAATTAAACAAGGCCAAAGAATTCTTGTACGTTGGTGAAATGGCATAAATATCATATCGGCGGTAACTTCGATTGTTGCTACGCATTCCCAGTAGCCTTCTTAAAGATGTCTGAGAAGGTTGTACTTTGAGGAAGGGTACAAGCACGACTCGATAGTTTGCTGCTTGTATGTATGACACCAAGGCTTGGCATTGATTATCCCAACTCCGATTTAGGTAAGTGCGTTCAGGCACTTTTGTATTCAATAAAGCAATGGTGCAATGTCCCACTATCAAATCGTAATTGCCTTGGGCTATCTCATTACTGTTGATTAAAGTATGGGCATATCGTGGGGTATTTAATCCCCAACTGTCTTCTGTAAACCAATTGCTATAATAGGCTAATTTACCAGCTTCGGTGACCAGCATTTTTCCTTCCCACTTTTTCAATTCGTTGGCAATGTAGTAGGTGTTGCCGTCTTTGGAATCCAAGAAATCACTCACTGTTGGAATAAGTGTGGACATCGTTAACGCAACAGAGCTGGTAACAAAAACGGCTAATGCCTTTACTTTTTCGGAATAAGCTAACCATAGCATCGAGCCGAAAAACATTGGCGCTAAAAATCGATTGCCTATATTTTGTTCCAGCTTCATGGAAGCGTAAAACATACAGGGCAGGATGAATAATATAAGTAGCTGCTTTAGATAAATTCGGCGATTTTTAACAAAAGCTACCGCAATCAATGCTGGAATCAAAGTCGCTCCGACTGCAACGAGTGATTGACTCCAAACCAATATCAGGTCTCGTTCCCCTGCCACTTTCACTAAAAATGGCAGAGGTAGCCATTCAGCGAAATACCATGCGCGCCATAAAAAATACATTAACCCCGGCACAACAAGGTGCGTAATCAGATTACGTATTTCTTTTTTACGTGTTGCTTGATCCTGTACATCTAATAATCTAAGCAAGATTAGCCCTGCCCCCCAAACAACTCCATCGGGTCTAACTAAACACAGTATCAATATTGAAAAATACAGACCTGATTTTTTTTGCAGTGCCAAATAAAGACACCAGCAATACCATGCCGAAAAAAATATCGCGCTAAACCCACTAAGAGATGAGTAGAGATACGGCGTGCAAAGCAGCCCCAATACCATTATCAGTCGCGCCCAAAATGGTTTCACCAATGCAATTAAAATGACCGCGCCAACAAAGTTAAGCAACAATGCTGAAAAAAATTCAGTTATGCCTATTTTTTTGAAAGCGGCGATGATTAGCATCCAGAGAAAATCGGTTGCGCCTTCTATGGGTGTATCAGCCCCCCCATAGGTAATCACTCCCTTTGTGGCAAGGTTTTTTGCATACTCGAATAGGATGACAGCATCTTCGGATGGAATAGTGAATTGATACGCCAACAAAAATAAGGGTATCAATACCAGCCCTACAGTTGGCAAAAAATATCGATTATTCATTTTGAAATAAGATTACATAACGGTCGATGAAGGAGGCAATTGCCTAACTACAAGCTTTGACCGCTAAACGGCACATGCTCTGGATGTTAACCTAGCCCATCTATTTTGGGTAGGCTGACCAAGCGTAAACGATGTTGCCTCCAACCGCTTATCTCAAATCTACTCCCTCATTATCACCAGCGGTGGAAGCTCGATCAATCGGCGCGTCGTCAGCCATGCGGCCAGCATGACTACCACCATACCGCCGAACACGCCGATCAACCAGACCATAGGGTTGAGTTGGTAGGGTATCTCCAACACAAAGCGCGCCAGCACCCAACCCAGCAGTACCGCGCCAAACGCTGCCAACAGACCACTCAAAGCCCCCAATATGGCGAATTCGCTGAGGTGTAATTTGCGGATGTATGCGCCACTTGCCCCTAAGGTGCGCAATATCGCCGCTTCATGCGTTCTTTCGTCTTGGGTGGCAAGCAGCGCGGCATATAACACGGCGATGCCGCTAAATAAGGTAAACAAGAACACTACGCTGATGGTTTGTGAAATTTGTTCGATGATGCCCTGAACTTGGGTAATCATCACGCCCGTATCAATCACCAGAAAATTGGGGAATTCGCGCGACAGTGCATCACTCACACGTTGTTTGTCCGGCGGTAAATAGAAACTGGTGAGGTAGCTCACTGGTGCATCTTTGAGCAACTCTGGCGTGGCAATCACGAAAAAATTAACCTTCATACTATCCCATTGCACTTTACGCAAACTGGTCACCTTTGCAGTGAATCGACTTCCCGCCACGTCATACGTTAAGGCATCACCCAGTTTGATGTTCAAAGTTTTAGCGATACCTTCTTCAACGGACAGTTGTCCCTGCTCACCACCAGCCCACCATCCACCCTGCACCACAACGTTCCAACTCGGAATGAACTCCATATAGGACAAATTAAATTCACGCTCGACCAAACCTCGTGCCCGTGGATCGGTATAACTTCTACCGCTAATCGCGTGATCATTTATCGCGGTTAATCTGCCACGCACCATTGGCAATAGCTCTGGTTGCGCCATATTGCTTTGTGCAAAAAAATCTAGAAAAGGCTGTTGCTGGTCGGGCTGTATATTCACCACGAAACGATTCGGCGTATCCGGCGGCAACTTGCCCTGCCAACTTTGCAGTAAATCACCACGCACCACCGTCAACAGCAACAACGCCATGCCACCCAAACTGAGTGCCACAATCTGCATAGCGTTGGTGCGCGCATGACGTGCCAAATTAGCCAACGCATGCCGACTATGCGCAGCCAAATGCGGCGCAAATTTTGCCAAGCTGCGCAACAACACCCAAGCCAATAAACCGAAGCACAGCAATCCAGCCAACAGCCCCGCCAGCATCACCAAACCCAACTTCACCGAGCCTGCCTGCCATAGAAACAGCCAAGCCAGCACCCCGATAGCCAGCCCGTAAACCAATCGTGTACTGGCTTGTGGCGCACCCAGTTCGCGGCGCAACACACGCAATGGCGAAGCTTTACGCAACTGTAACAACGGTAAAAAGGTGAATCCCAGTAGTAAGGCAAAGCCACTCAGTGCCGCTTTGAGCACAGGCATCAAGCTCGGTTGCGGCAACGCTGCGTTGCGCATCGACTCGATGGAAAGCACCAGCCCCGCTTGCGTGGCGTAACCCAGCGCGCAGCCTATCGTTACCGCTAACACCCCCAACACTAAAAATTGGTACAGAAACAATCGCAACACCTGATTTTGCTGCGCACCGAGGCAACGCATCACCGCGCAGCTATCCAGATGGCGCAACACAAAACGCTGTGCCGCCAACGCCATCGCCGCACCCGCCAAGATCGCGGCAGTCAAGGCTGCTAGACCAAGGAAACTTTCCGCACGCTCCAACGCGGTGCGAATTTCCGGACGCGCATCGCGCACGTCTTCCAACTTTTCATTACCCGATAATTGCGGCTTCAACTCGTCACGCAGCGCATTCACCTGAGCCGCCTCCCCCGCAAACATCAAGCGATACGAAATTCGGCTGCCTTCCTGCTGCAAACCCGTCGCCGCCAAATCCCCGACATTCAACAGCACGCGCGGTGAAAAACTGGCGAAGCCGATCGACTGATCGATGTCCTTCACAATGCGCGCCGCTACGGTGAAATGCAGCTTGCCGATACTCACCGCATCGCCCAATTTGAAATTTAAGCGACGCAACAAACGGTCATCGACCCAGATTGTGCCGCGTTGCGGAACACCTCCAACCACCCCCTCTCCCCTCGCGGGAGAGGGCTGGGGAGAGGGGGTGAGTTGTTCACGACCCTCATCAATCTCAATCTTGCCGCGCAGCGGATAACCCACTTCCACCGCTTGTATTTCGCTCAGCAAAGACTGCTCACCGTACAACACCATGCTCGGAAACGTCAGGCTCAACACAGTCTGCAAGCCATACCGCTGTGCCAACTCACGATAATTTTCGGGTAACGGGCGTGTTGAAGTGATACGCAGATCAGCCCCAATCAAACTCTGCGCCTGCAGCTGCAAGGCTTGCCGCACGCGATCGGCAAACAAGCCAACTGTGGCAAGACTACCCACCGCCAATACCAATGCCAGCAACAACACGCGCCACTCCCCTGCACGCCAGTCGCGGCGGAGGAGGTTAAGTGAAAGATGAAAGAGGTTCATTTTCTATTCGCGGACACTAGATAGTGACATGACAAGATATTCAACCACAAAGCGATGCAACGAATATGAGAGTTTAGTTTTCGATTTAGTGGAAGGGCAAGTATGAGGATTATGCTGCATTTTTGATTTGTTATTGTGAACTGATGTAAGCTGAATTTCAAAGTGAGCTTCCCCCGAAAAATAGTCTTCCAAGGGTGACGTAAAATCAACGTTACTTATTGGAGAAGAAATGAAGCGAATACCGAATCAGGAATACACACCAGAGTTCGGAGAATTAGCGGTGAAGCGAGTCAAGGATGGTCTGACACCGAGTGCGGCGGCCAAGGAGTTGGGCATCAGTCATCAAACCCTGCGTTACTGGGTTAAGGCTGCAGAAGCAGGCAAGCTTGGTGGTGCGGGGAGTAAGGTTGTCACAACGGAGCAAATGGAACTCTCAAGGTTGCGTGCCAAGAACATTCGATTAAAGCGAGAGAACGAAATCCTAAAAAGAGGTGAGACGTATACGTCGAACGCGTACTTTGCAAGAGAAACACTGTGAAGTGCGCCTGGATTGCTGAACGGCGCACCGATTATGAGCTGCACATGATGTGCTCGGTATTGAATGTTAGCGTCAGTGGCTATCGTGCATGGGATCGTGGTGGCAAGCCGAATCGGACGCGACTGACCGACAGTCAGATGTTGATTATGATTCAAGCCATCCACGCTGAGTTCAAAGGAATATATGGCAGTCCGAGAATGGTGAAAGAGTTACGTGCCAGAGGATTCCCTGCATCCAAGCCCCGTGTGGAACGCCTGATGCAAGAGAACGGCATTCGTGCACGTCACAAGCGACGTTACAAAGTGACGACAGATTCCAAGCACAATCTTCCTATTGCGGCGAACCTGCTGGATCGAAACTTCAACCCCTCTCGTCCGAATCAGGTCTGGACATCTGACATCACTTATCTGTGGACAGATGAAGGCTGGCTGTATCTGGCTATCGTGCTGGATCTGTTCAATCGAGAGGTGGTCGGTTGGTCACTCAAGCCTAGGATGACAGCGGACATTGTGACGGATGCGTTGACTATGGCATGGTTCCGCAAAAAGCCTGCGTCCGGATTGCTACATCACTCGGATCGGGGCAGTCAGTACGCCAGTCACGTCTTCCAAGGCAAGCTGAAGGAATATGGCATGGTGTGCTCAATGAGTCGTAAAGGAAATTGCTGGGATAATGCGCCGACCGAAAGCTGGTTCAACAGTTTCAAGAACGAGCGTGTGCATGACTTGCGTTATGAGACGCGGGATGAAATGAAGGCGATGACATTCGAGTACATCGAAGTGCTGTACAACCGTAAACGTCAACACTCGACGCTGGGCTACAAATCACCAATCCAGTTTTTGGATGACTGGTTCAATGCTCAGCACAAAGAAAAGCTGGTAGCATAAAGACCACCTCTTGGAAGACTAAATATCGAGGGAAGCTCAATTAAATCAGGAGGTATAAAACCAATCACAGTCTGGTCGACTTATCCACAGCCGCGTAGTACGCTACGCAATCCGTTGCCTGGTCAGAATTCAATCGGTACAGCTGGTCACATTTCTTTCGGCATCAACAACGAGTAGTTGCCCAACTACTCGCTTTCTGGTATTAAAGCGCACTTTTATTTTTATTTGAGTTGGAGAATCACAATGCCTGCACTGAAACACAAGATCGCAACCCCATACAAAGCTAAAAAAGGCGAAACGTACATGGGTAAAAGCCAGCTTGAACATTTTCGTCAAATTATGAATGACATCAAGGATGGCTTGGGCAAAGACATCGACAAAACAGTGCATACCATGCAGGATGAAGCTACTGTTTTTGCTGACCCTAATGACCGTGCCACGCAAGAATCCGACATGGGTTTGGAATTGCGCAATCGTGACCGAGAACGCAAACTCATCAAAAAAATTAACGAAATGCTCGCCAAAATTGATGCGGGTGAATACGGTTATTGCGACAAGTGTGGGGTTGAAATTGGACTTAGTCGCCTTGAAGCAAGACCTACTGCAACGCTATGTATCGACTGTAAAACCTTGGATGAAATCCGCGAAAGGCAAATGGCAAAATGACATGCTAGTTTGAGCTTCTGCTTTTATAAAAAAGCCCCGTCAAAACTGACGGGGCTTTTTAATTAATGCGCAACTAAACTGTATTTATTCAGCCGCTGCTACAGGCGCAGCAAGTAAAGCTTTAATACTCAGCTTCATGCGACCCTTCTCATCCATTTCCAACACTTTCACGCGCACAATCTGACCTTCCTTGAGGTGATCAGACACGCTATTCACGCGCTCATGTGCAATTTGTGAGATATGTAGCAAGCCGTCTTTGCCTGGCAACACGTTAATCAACGCACCAAAGTCAAGCAACTTGACCACTGGGCCTTCGTACACTTTACCAACTTCCACATCGGTAACGATGTCCTCAATGCGTTTTTTGGCTGCTTCTCCTGCTTCACCGCTTACGCATGAAATGGTGACAATACCGGTCTCATCAATGTCAATTGTCGTACCCGTTTCTTCAGTAATGGCACGAATCACCGCGCCGCCTTTACCTATCACATCACGGATTTTTTCTGGGTTGATTTTGAGTTTAATCATACGCGGTGCAAACTCGGACACTTCCGCTCTGCCCTGCGGCATGGCTTGTTTCATCAAACCGAGAATGTGCATACGACCTTCACGCGCTTGTGCCAATGCAGCTTGCATAATTTCACGAGTGATGCCGTTAATTTTGATGTCCATTTGCAGCGCAGTCACACCTGTTTCACTACCCGCCACTTTGAAATCCATGTCGCCCAAATGATCTTCATCGCCAAGAATGTCGGTTAGCACTGAGAAGCGATTGCCTTCTTTAATCAGCCCCATTGCGATACCTGCCACGTGCGCCTTGAGTGGCACACCCGCATCCATCAACGACAGGCAGCCACCGCACACCGAAGCCATTGAGCTAGAGCCGTTTGATTCAGTGATTTCCGATACTACACGCATCGCATAACCAAATTCTTCTTCGCTAGGCAGCACTGCCACCAGCGCACGTTTTGCCAAACGTCCATGACCAATTTCACGACGCTTAGGCGTACCCACGCGACCTGTTTCGCCAGTCGAATATGGAGGGAAGTTGTAATGCAGCATAAAACGATCAGAGAACTCACCTTGTAACGCATCAATTTTTTGCGAGTCGCGCATACTGCCCAAGGTTGCCACCACGATAGCTTGCGTTTCGCCGCGGGTAAACAAAGTAGAGCCATGGGTACGAGGCAACACGCCATTGCGGATGGTGATAGGACGCACGGTGCGCGTATCACGACCATCAATACGTGGGCTGCCATTCAGAATTTGTCCGCGCACAATTTTCGCTTCCAACGAGCTAAAAATTTCGTAGATGTGGTTCATTTCCGCATCCGCAGATACTTCGGCAACGACCTTAGCGTAAATCTCCGCAATCGCAACCGTGCGTGCTTGCTTGGATTGAATCGCATACGCTTGTTGCAACTGCACTTCTGCCAAACCTGCAATCTTGGCAATCAAAGCTTCATTCTTAGCAGGTGCAACCCAATCCCAAGCAGGAGCACCGACTGCTTCCACCATTTCGTTGATGGCCTGAATCACCACTTGGAATTGCTCATGGCCGAACATCACCGCACCCAGCATGATTTCTTCGGATAACTGTTGCGCTTCAGATTCCACCATCAACACTGCGCGATCTGTACCTGCCACCACCAAATCCATTTGCGAAGTTTTAAGTTCAGTTGCAGTCGGGTTCAACAAATACTGGCCATTTACATAACCCACACGCGCTGCGCCAATGGGGCCATCAAACGGAATGCCGGAAATTGCCAAGGCCGCCGACGCGCCTATCACGGAAATAATGTCCGAATCAATTTCGCTATCCGAAGACATCACCGTGGCTACGATCTGCACTTCGTTGTAAAAGCTTTCTGGGAACAAGGGACGCAGGGGACGATCAATCAAACGACTAGTGAGAATTTCTTTTTCGCTAGGGCGACCTTCACGCTTGAAAAACCCGCCAGGGATTTTCCCCGCCGCATAAGTGCGCTCTTGGTAATCAACCGTCAACGGGAAAAAATCCTGTTCAGGTTTCGCATCTTTTCTACCTACCACGGTGACCAATACCACGGTGTCATCCAAGCTAATCATTACCGCGCCGCTGGCTTGACGAGCAATCTCGCCTGTTTCCAAAGTGAGCTGGTGATTGCCAAACACGACTGTTTTTTTATAGTGACTCAAGATAGACCTCTCTAAAAGGAACGGACGCGCTATCGCGCCACGCATAGTGACAAAACAAAGCGGGTCGCCGAAGCGACCCGCTGGATGAAAATTTTACTTACGAATATCGAGGCGTTGAATCAGCGCGCGATAACTATCCGCGTTTTTACCTTTAAGATAATCAAGCAACTTGCGACGGCGGCTAACCAAGCGTAACAAGCCGCGACGTGAATGATGATCCTTAACGTTATCTTTGAAATGATCAGTCAAATAAGTGATACGTGCAGTAATTAACGCAACTTGCACTTCTGGGGAACCCGTGTCGTTCTTAACACGTTGAAAGTCAGTAACGATTTGCGCTTTTTGCGCGGCTGTAATTGCCATTGGTTTTACACTCCTAAAAAAAGTTGCGCATTGTACCCTTGAAAGGGGTTATTGCTCAACCCCATTACTACGCCGCTGCCGTTGTGCTATAGATTCCAAATAAAACCGAGGAGCGCGAAGCTGCGGGTTAATTTGCAACGCAGTTCTGAAATGTTGCTGCGCACCCACAACATCCCCTCGGAAGTACAGCACACGTCCATACTGAACAAGTGCTTGAGTATTTTTTGGTGCTTTTACTAGTGCGTTCTCCAGCACACGCTGCAAATAACCCAACAAAGGAGCTTTATCGATAACAGGCAATGTATTCTGACTATGCCGAATCATCACTACGGAGATTTTATCGACATAAACCAAATCCCACTGCGAATCCATCAAGAGATAAAGTGTTATTTCGGGGATACTGTGAACTACTGGCGTAAATATATAGAAAGCCACGCTATTCACGCCATATTCTTCAAATGCCTTTTGGTAATGCCCGCCTCGCGCTATTTGGTATTCATCTTGCGCGGCATCATTCAACCCTCTCGGATCGATAAACATGCGATATTCTGACGCAAGCTGCCAACCCAAATAGCCACCGTATTCATAGGCATTAAAAAGTGGCGCGGGTGGTTTTTGAGTGTGAATAAAATTTGCAGCCTGTTCTGGTACGTAGGTCGTTTCCACCGCGCCTTGTTTCCATGCGCCACGTTGATACGTAAGGTATGCCAAGCCAGACAATGAGATCAACAACACTAACACGATCACCTTTATTTTTTCGACACGTGACGCGATCAATGCTGAAATGTGCGGCACGCCTATCAGTAGGGCAATCAACACAAAAAAAATCATGTACCGAAACGCATAAAACCCGGCAACAGCAAATCCGATAAACAATACTGCATGTGCAAAAGTAATTTGTTGCCAACGAAGTATCATCCCTGAAAAAGTGATCAATCCCAGTGCTAACACACCGTAAAACAGCGATGGTTGTTGATACATCCGAGCATAATCAAGCAGTGGAAAGTACTCGTCGATTTGGCGTTCGGTAGGATGTTGTATCGCACTCAAGTTGGTAATGAGTGCATCAACAATGGGGTTAACCAACGATGCAAGTAACGCCAACACAGACCATAATAATAAATGCCGTAACGCAGAGCGGCTAATTTGATGAATGCCACGATATTGGTTAATCATTACACCTGCCAACATGGCGATGATAATTACCCATCCCAGTATGAAGCCCGGATGCATATTGGCCCAAACCAACATAATTAAGGGTAATGATATTAAGGCAATGGGCTTCATCACCCCGTCACGCAATGCGTCAAGTGATCGACTCAAATTCGAATACACTAGCACCACGCCCAAGAACGAGAAAATCTGCGGGCGCAATTCGTCATAACGGTACAACAGCCACGGCAAAATTAATATTGCGATCAGTGCTAACAGCGGATAGACACCGACTCTCAGCAAGCTACGCCACACCAACCAATAAAGCGTGCAAAATAACGCGGCTTTCAGAACAACCAAACCCCACATACCGAAAACAGCATGCACCACAAAGAACAATAATTGCGCCAGCCAATAACCTTGCAAAATTAGCCGTTGTCGCCCATCCAGTACGTCACTCAAAGTATAGGTAAATGGATCGTTACTCGGCAATGCGTGATGTTCCCAAATCCAACGCCCAGTATTGAGATGCCAGTACAGATCACTCAGACCAATCGGAAAGAGGTGAAACATAAATAACAACGCGAAACCAACAAGCACCGCTGCACGGGTGAATCTCGGTGAATTTAGACCGTCATAAAATTGACTCATAAATTGGGGGGAGGGACGATAAGATATTGCTCTGCATTTTAACCGACGACAACACTTGTCAAGCAACGTTTTCCGTATTTGGCATGGCCGCCTGCTTTGCCACGCGGGACAACAATCTGTCTGGTGCAAGGCGGCGACCTTGCAATAAACCTGTGCCAATAAATCCGTCTGTACCGTGCAGAAAAATTTTACCGTCTGGCAAACCTGTATCGAGTGCCAATCGTTGCCCTTGCGCCAACCGTTTAACTTGCACGTCATCCAAATACAGCTTAGGCATATTGGGCATGAGTGTTTCTAGCGGCAATACGCAGGCTTCGCGTTGTTCATCGCTCATATCGCTGAATTGTTGTAGCGTAAAGCCATCACTCAAGTTGAAATGGGCAATGGCGGTACGGCGCAACCCGATTAGATGCGCGCCGCAACCGAGTGCTGCGCCGATATCTTCCGCCAAGGTACGGATGTAAGTGCCTTTGCTACACCGCACACTGATGTCCAGCTCACAGCCCTCAAAACGATGCAGCAGCAATTCGTGAATAACTACATCGCGCAGTTCGCGCTCGATGATTTCGCCTTTGCGGATATATTCGTAAAGCGGCTTGCCCTGGTGTTTTAAGGCACTGTGCATAGGGGGGAGCTGTTGAATTTCGCCGCGAAATTTTTCCAGCACGGCTTCAACACCGGCAAGATGACATTCGACTGGGTACTCGGCAATGATTTCGCCTTCCGCATCTGCGGTCGTTGTGGTTTGTCCCAGCCGTACGAGCGCACGATAAGTTTTATCGGCATCCAACAGGGCAACCGAAAATTTAGTCGCTTCGCCAAAACAGATAGGCAGCAGCCCTGTTGCAAGCGGATCAAGCGTTCCTGTATGACCCGCTTTTTCAGCTTGGAATAAACGCCGTACTTTTTGCAGCGCGATGTTGGAGCTTAATTCGAGGGGTTTATCAAACAGAAGGACACCGTCGAGTGGACGGTAGGTGCGTGCCATAGCAGCTATTCGGGCAGATTTTTATCACTGGCAACAGCTTGCTCGATAAGCTGCGACAAGTGGCTGCCGCGCTCGACCGATGAATCAAACACAAAGTGCAACTGCGGCATGATACGTAGCTTGATGCTGCCCGCTAAATGTTTACGCAAAAAGCCGCTGGCATGTTCCAAGCCTTCTTGAGCCTCTTCATGCTTGCCATCCAAACGCGTGAAAAAAACTTTGGCGTGAGAGTAATCGCCCGCCACTTCCACACCTGTGATGGTGACTAGACGCACACGAGGATCGTTGATTTTGAGGCGCACCAACTCGGCAATCTCGCGCTGCATTTGTTGTGCGACGCGATCCGTTCTTGCAAAATTAGCCATGTGTATTTAGCAGCCTCAAGTTAACGCGCGCGCAACTTCAATAATTTCGTAGGCTTCCAACTTATCGCCCACTTCAAGATCATTGTAATTCTTCATCGACAACCCACACTCGAAGTTATTTTTAACTTCTTTCACGTCATCTTTGAAACGTTTCAAAGTATCTAACTCGCCGTCATGTATCACGACGTTGTTACGCAACACACGAATCTTCGCACCGCGTTTGATGATGCCTTCCAGCACCATACAACCCGCAATCGTACCCACTTTTGAAACCGTAAACACTTGGCGAATTTCTACCATACCCATGATGCTTTCGCGTTTTTCTGGTGCCAACATACCTGACAAGGCAGCTTTAATTTCATCAACCATCGCGTAAATGATGTTGTAGTAGCGTATGTCCACGCCAGCCGATTCTGCCAACTTGCGCGCTGCTGCATCGGCACGTGTATTAAAGCCAATCACAATCGCTTTAGAAGCTAGGGCAAGGTTGACATCTGACTCAGAAATTGCACCCACGCCACCGTGGATCAAATTCACTTTTACTTCGTTGGTGGAAAGTTTTTGCAACGATTGAGCAATCGCTTCGGCAGAACCTTGTACGTCCGATTTCACAATCAACGACAAGGTGCGTACTTCGCCTTCGGCCATTTGCTCAAACATATTTTCCAGCTTAGCGGCTTGTTGTTTTGCCAATTTCACACCACGATATTTGCCTTGGCGGAACAGCGCGATTTCGCGCGCACGTTTTTCATCCGCCAACA
Source organism: Gallionella sp. (assembly GCA_040079595.1). Lineage (GTDB taxonomy): Bacteria > Pseudomonadota > Gammaproteobacteria > Burkholderiales > Gallionellaceae > Gallionella. The sequence goes on along the minus strand of JBEBKA010000037.1, from coordinate 10,237 downwards.
CCATCAACTCTTCACCTGCATTCGGCACTTCGGATAAGCCTTGTATTTCCACAGGTATAGAAGGTCCTGCTTCGTTAATCGCTTTGCCATTTTCATCCAGCATCGCACGCACACGACCGAACACCGAGCCAACTAACACAGCATCACCTCGACGCATCGTGCCGGATTGAATCAATACCGTTGCGACTGAGCCTTTACCTTTATCCAAGCGTGCTTCAATCACCAAACCTTTTGCATGACTGGTACGTGGTGCTTTCAACTCCAATACTTCAGCTTGCAACAACACGCCTTCCAGCAATTGGTCTATGCCTTGTCCGGACTTTGAGGACACTTCAACGAACATCGCATCGCCGCCCCAATCCTCCGGGACAACACCTTCGGCAACCAACTCTTGCTTCACTTTTTCGATATTGGAATCAGGCTTATCTACTTTGGTAATTGCCACCACCAACGGCACATTACCCGCACGCGCATGGGCAATCGCCTCCTTGGTTTGTGGCATCACGCCATCATCCGCTGCGACCACTAAAATCACAATATCAGTCGCCTTCGCACCGCGCGCGCGCATCGCGGTAAACGCTTCGTGACCCGGAGTATCCAAAAAGGTGATCATGCCTCGCGGTGTATCAACGTGATATGCACCGATGTGCTGCGTAATACCACCCGCCTCGCCTGATGCGACACGGCTACGGCGAATGTAATCCAGCAACGAAGTTTTACCATGATCGACGTGACCCATCACCGTGACCACTGGAGCACGAGGTTCCAGCACGGCATCTTTATGCTCTTCACTGTCTTCCAAATACGCATCGGGATCATCCAACTTTGCAGCCTTAGCAACGTGACCCATTTCTTCCACCACGATCATCGCGGTATCTTGGTCGAGTACCTGATTGATAGTGACCATTGATCCCATCTTCATCAGCACCTTGATAATTTCAGATGCCTTGATGGACATTTTTTGCGCCAACTCTGCGACGGTGATGGTTTCAGGCACAGCCACTTCATGTACAACAGGTTCAGTTGGCAATGAGAATCCGTGTGCCGCTTCAGCCTGTGCAGGTTTGTGATGTTTATCATGGCGCGGCGCACGTACTGGGCTTGCCCACACGCCCGTTTTTTCACCCGTTTTCACGGGCGTACGTTTCTTGTGACCCTTGTCATCCCAAGGGCTACTTGCTGGCTCAACTTTAGGTTTTTTGCTGGGTCGAACCACTTTATCGCCAGGCTTGGGGGCTGGCTTATGCAGCGTACCTTCAGCAAGATTAACCACTGGCGCGACTACCTCAGGCGCAACAACTGCCTCCACTTTTGCCGCCGCTATTGGCTCAGACTCAACTGTCTTGGGTTCAGCTTTGCGCTTGCTGCGCGCCTGCTTGGCTTGCACTTCGGCAGATTGGCGCGCTGCCAGCTCTGCCTGCAAACGCGCCTCTTCTTCACGCGCCGCCAACTCTTTTTCGTTCAATACGTTGCTGTCTTTAGCCTTGGCTGTTGCAACAACGGTCTCAACGACAGGCGCAACTTCAGCACTAGCAGTAGGCGCAACAACACGCCGCTTGCGTACTTCTACTTGAATGGTGCGCGCACGACCCGCGCTATCTGCTTTTTTAATTTCCGTGGTTTCACGGCGCACTAGCGTAATTTTTTTGGCAGGCTTATCTTCACCATGCGCTTGGCGCAAATGCGCAAGCAATTGCGCTTTGTCTTTTTCGGTGAGCGAGTCGGTTTCCTGCTCTTTGCTCACACCCGAAGCTTTTAGTTGCTCAAGCAGCAAAGGAACTGGCAATCCCAATTCGGTTGCAAACTGCGCTACATTCAATTTTCCCATTACGATCCTTTAGAGCTTTTATCCGTAAACAACACTGCTCATTAAGCAAACCAAGGTGCGCGCGCCGTCATAATCAATGCGTTGGCACGCTCGCCTTCCATACCTGACAGCTCAACCAATTCGTCCACTGCCAAATCGGCCAAATCGTCTTGTGTTGTTATTCCTTTGCCGGCCAAGGTGCGCGCGGTTTTTTCATCCATGCCTTCCAACTTGAGCAAATCTTCGATGCCGTGTTCAACTTTTTCTTCACTGACAATCGCAGCGGTCAATAACGAATTGCGCGCACGACTGCGCAACTCTTCCACAGTCGCCTCATCGAACGATTCAATTTCCAACATTTCTTCCAGCGGCACATACGCCACTTCTTCCAACGTGTTGAAGCCTTCCTGCACCAAAATGTCAGCGACCTCTTCATCCACATCCAGCTTCTGTATAAACATGGCACGGGTTTTAGAGAACTCTTCCTCGTGTTTTTCGCTGGACTGATTCACCGTCATAATATTGAGTTCCCAGCCGGTCAATTCGCTGGCGAGACGCACATTCTGACCACCGCGACCAATCGCTTGCGCCAAGTTATCTTCCTCTACCACCACATCCATGCTGTGTTTTTCTTCATCCACCACAATGCTGCTCACCTCAGCTGGCGCAAGGGCGTTAATAACGTATGTCGCAGGGTCTTCCGCCCACAAGATAATATCGACGCGCTCTCCAGCCAACTCATTGGTTACGCCTTGCACACGTGAACCACGCATTCCAACACATGTACCGATCGGGTCAATACGGGGGTCATGCGACAACACGGCAATTTTTGCACGCGAACCAGGGTCACGCGCCGCACTGACAATCTCCAAGATTTTTTCTTCAATCTCTGGCACTTCCAACTCAAACAATTTGAGCAACAATTCATTTGCGGTACGCGACAAAATAACTTGCGGGCCACGCGCATTGCGATCAACACGCAGCAAGTGCGCTTTGACACGATCACCCACCCGCAGATTTTCTTTGGCGATCATCTGATCGCGTGGCAACAATGCTTCAATCTTGCCAAACTCAATCATTACATTACCGCGTTCCACACGCTTCACTGTGCCCGATACCAGACTCTCTTCGCGCTCCATAAAGTCCGCCAACACTTGCTCGCGCTCGGCATCGCGGATTCTTTGAAAAATAACTTGCTTAGCCGCCTGTGCGCCGATACGCCCGAAATCAATCGACTCCAACGGCTCTTCAATAAACTCACCCATCTGAATATCTGATTGACGCTTTTGCGCCTCTTCCAATTTGATATGCAGGTCAGGAGTCTCAAACGTCTCATCGTCCATCACTTCCCAACGGCGGAAAGACTCGTATTTACCTGTGTTGCGATCAATCGCCACGCGCACATCCGCCTCATCAGGAAAGCGTTTTTTGGTCGCCGATGCCAAGGCAAATTCCAACGACTCGAATACGATTTCTTTATCGACATTCTTCTCACGCGACAGCGCATCAACCAACAACAAAATTTCACGACTCATACAATACTCTCCGCAAACTACCTATTAAAAAATCGGTGCTAAACGCGCCTTATCCAAATTTGACAGCTCCAGTGCAATCACACTGCCATCCACATCCAATTGCAGTATTCCATCCTGCACGCCTTGGATAACTCCCACAAAATTTTTACGTCCCGCCAGCGGTATACGCAACTTGATTTGCGCTCGCTCACCGTTAAATCGTTCAAAATCGGCAACTTTCTTTAATGCCCTATCCAAACCCGGTGAGGAAATTTCTAGGCGGTCATATTCAATATTTTCAACCAAAAATAATCGAGTCAGCTGATTACTTACTACTTGGCAATCATCCACAGAAATACCTTCAGGCTTATCAATGAACACGCGCAACAACCCGCGACCAGAGCGTTCCACATCAACCAACTCGTAGCCCAAACCAGTTACCGTCGTTTCAACCAACTGCACCACATCCATATTTTAGTTCCACAAATAAAAAACGGGCTCGAAGCCCATCACAAAACGCGGCGCATTGTAGCAAAACAAATTCATAAAGGGAATGAGTTAATAATGCCATCACAACAAAAAGGCAAGCACCTTTTCGATGCTTGCCTGATGATTAATTGCCACTTAACGATACGATTACACCCACATAAAATAAATCCGCAGCACCACAACGGGTGCTTCCACCAACGTATAAAACAACGTATAAAATTGCACCTGTACCACCATTGAGCCTATCGTTTCCCAAGTCACCAAACAAAACGTTACTGCTGCTGTGCTACCATTCTCACCCTGCCAACCGCCAATTCTATTGATGTCTAACGCCAAACTGCGCACCGCGCTCGCCATTACGCATGATGCCATTGCTGCCTTGATGGCTTGGAGCTTCGCCTACCTGCTGCGCTTTAATTTTGACTTGTCTGCCGATTTTTCTGCCGAGATGTGGCAAACCTGGTGTTGGATTGCCCCGTTGGAAATCATTATTTTTTGGCGATTTAAGTTGTATCAGGGTATTTGGCGATACGCCAGCACGGCAGACTTACGCCGTATTTTTTTAGCCGTTATGTTGGCTGCCACCACTATTCCCTTATTATTGCTAATGTTACAACTTGATTTCGTTGTGCCGAGAACAGTGCTGGTACTCAATCCCATGCTACTTATGCTAATGATGGGGGGAAGTCGGTTTATTTTTCGACTTTGGAAAGAGCATGGTTTGTATGACAGCATCCGCTTAAACAGCGAGCCTGTATTGGTGCTAGGTGCGGGCGATGCGGCAGCTAGTCTCTCCAAAGAACTCGCCAAAAGTAACGATTGGAAACTACTTGGTTTTCTGGATGATAGTACTGAAAATCAAGGTCGCACGCTAAATGGAATCCGAGTATTAGGCGACTTAGCCAGTCTAGCAAAATGGGTCGAACGACTCTCTATCCAACAAATCATCATTGCCATGCCTGCCAGCTCACATCAGCAACGCAGACGTGCTATTCAACTGTGCAATGCGGCGAAGGTAAAGGTGCTCACTGTCCCCTCGTTCGATGATTTGATGAGTGGCAAAGTCTCCGTTTCCCAGTTGCGTGCCATTGAATTAGATGACCTGCTGGGACGCGATCCTGTGGTGCTAGACACCGCAGGATTGCATGGTTTGCTAACCAATAAGGTGGTTATGGTGACTGGTGCGGGCGGATCGATCGGTTCGGAATTATGCCGCCAAATTGCACGATTTAAGCCAAACAAATTAATGTTATTTGAGCAAAGTGAATTCGCGCTTTACACCCTCGAACAAGAACTGAAATCAACCTTCGCGGAACTCAATTTTGTTTGCCTCGTCGGCGATGTGCGTGATGCCGCACGCGTTGCCGAAGTATTACAACTGCATCAGCCGACCACGTTATTCCACGCTGCCGCTTACAAACATGTGCCAATGATGGAGCAGCACAATGCCTGGCAAGCCATTCGCAACAACGTATTGGGTACTTGGACAATTGCACGCGCCGCACAACAACATGGCGTGGCGAAATTTGTGATGATCTCCACGGACAAAGCCGTCAATCCAACCAACGTGATGGGTGCAAGCAAGCGATTGGCGGAACTGGTTTGCCAAACACTACAACCCTCCGGCAGCACGCGCTTCGTCATGGTTAGATTTGGCAACGTGCTGGGCAGCACAGGCAGCGTCATCCCAAAATTCCGTGCGCAAATCGCGCAAGGCGGCCCAATTACCGTCACGCATCCCGACATCACGCGTTACTTCATGTCGATACCCGAAGCCGCACAACTGGTATTACAGGCAGGATTGATGGGGCAAGGTGGTGAAATTTTTGTATTAGACATGGGGCAATCAGTCAAAATCGTTGACCTCGCCAAAGATTTAATTCGACTATCCGGATTAACCGAAAACGACATCAAAATCGAATTCAGCGGCTTGCGTCCCGGTGAAAAACTTTACGAAGAATTGCTGGCGGACAACGAACATACCTTACCGACACCCCATCCCAAGCTGCGCATCGCACAAGCACAATTGGCAGAAGAAGCATGGCTCAAACAACTACTCGAATGGGCATCCATCACATCCATGCCTGATGAAGAAGTACGAACCGCGCTAAAAAGCTGGCTGCCGGAATATCAGCCAACACCCTAGCGTTTGCGGTGGCGCATTTTGGAATAATAAATCCCAAACAACACAACAAAACTACCCAGCACAATCACGGTAGGCGTTTGCAGCAAATAAAAAGTAATACCTATTGTTACCAGCACCGCTTGCGCCAAAGCAGCAATTAACACCGCGCGTCCCGCAGAAAGTCCGCGCATTTCCAACACGTGATGGAGATGCGTGCGGTCTGCTTTAAACGGTGACTTTTTAGAACGCATACGACGGAACATCACCGCAAGCGTATCAATCAACGGCAATCCAAATAGCCAGAAAATCACGCTAGGATCGCTCGCTTGTTGACAGATTTTTGCCATGAACCAACCTAGCACCAAACCCAGCCACATGCTGCCCGCATCCCCCATAAAAATCTTGGCGCGGCTCATAAAAACACGTGAATTAAAAGTCAAAAACCCCGCAAGTGCACCCAGTAATGCCACAGGTAAATTGAGCGGAATATCTAAAGCACCCATGCTGCACAAAATCACCACGCCTATCATCGTAATCAATGCCATGCCGCCCGCCATACCATCCGCACCATCGATCATATTCATCGCATTGATGCCGCCGACAAACGCAATCAAACTTAATGGCACTGCCAGCAAGCCCAGATTAAGCGGAATGCCAAAGATAGTGCCAATATGGCTGACTGTACCTTGCGCACCCAGTATCACAATCAGTGCCAAGGTCACCTGTATCATCAGACGCAAATTAACAGCCAAGTTGTGTTTATCATCAAACACCCCCAGCGCAACCAACGCTGCCGAACAAGCCAATAAAATTTGCTGTGGGTATGTCAGTGCCAGCCCAAATTTAACCGCAATCAAAACAGCAACGAACATCGCAATGCCACCCACCGTCGGCGTGGGATGCGTATGCTGTTTACGCTCATCAGGATGATCCAACATTCCCCAGCCCCGCGCCAATTTCCTCAACAAAAAAATCAGCACCACACAAACAAAGAATGAAACAAAAAATATCGACATTGATCACTTTCTATTTAAGAATTTTTCCTGCTATTCCGGGAATACTTTCACCTACAACGCCACCACATTCACATTTCGACAAGCTCTGATGAGCAACTAAGTATTGATCTAAGCACGATAACCCCGTGCTAAGTCACTACTTAAATGCGAGCGGACTTCAAACATCATCTGGCCGGATCAATAATATTTTTCATACTGATCTCTCTATCACTTCATGTCATAAGTGAAAAATACTGCTTGGCAACAATGTCCCACGTCCTTGCCACTTTTCTCTGCGCCATTCAATGCCATCGATATTGGTGATGATTCTTGCCGAATAAAAAAGCCGCACCAAAGGCAGCGCAATCGCACCCGGCACAGCCGGCATTACGTGAGTTAATCGATTCAATCAAACGCATTAGTGCTTGTGCATCCTTAAAGAATAGCGCCTTACCTTCTGTGGTGCATCTATGGAAATCACAAACGAATGGCCTCCTCAATAACGCGCAAGTACCGCTCAATCACAAACTTCTCGTCGAACTCCAGTTCCATTTTTCTGCGCCCGGCTTGCCCCATCAGCTCGCGATCCTCGTGGGTCATTTCAATGATACGAACTAGTTTTTCAGCCAAATCTTTCGCATCGGCCACACGACAAAGCAAACCATTCACTCCATCATCCACTGCATCACGACACCCCACTGCATCGGTCGTAACGATGGGTCTTCCTATGGCAGCTGCTTCCAACAAAGAGCGCGGCACACCTTCGCGATAGGAAGGCAGTACCACACAATCGGTTGCGACCAAATAAGCCTTTACATTATCTGCCACACCAAGATACTCGACCACACCCTCAGCCTCCCATGCTGACATCTCAGCACTGGAAACTGCGGTCGGATTCTGCACATCGAGAAAGCCTAGAAGTTGGAGCTTTGTGGTTGGATATTTACGGCGAACCATGCGCGCTGCTTCCACATACTCGACGACTCCTTTGTCTCGCAATAAACGCGCAACAAGCAAAAAACAAAACGGACGATTCCCCAATGTCTGCATCGGTGCAAAGCTAAACGCACTGAGATCAACCCCAGAGCCTGGCAACCTGCTCACTTTATCCGCAGCAACCAAGCCCTGCTCGACGAACATCCGCATGTCTTCATCATTTTGAAAAAACACATGTCGTGAACGCGACAAAGCAGCCTTGTAAAGCAGCCGCACTAATCGTGTTAGCCAGCTATCGCGAATGAATACCGCCCCTAGCCCAGCGATGTTATTTACTACCGAAATGCCCAACACATTTGCAGCGAGTGAGCCATAAACATTAGGCTTAACGGTATAGCCCAAAAACACATCCGGTTGCTCACGTCTTAGCAAATTCAAAAATCTATAAAATAACAACAAATCACGTCCAGGATGCGTGCCCTTATTATCCATCGGCAGCGCAACAAATCTGCAACCCAATTCCGCTAATTGCGAAGCGTATTCATCATTCGGTGCAACTGCTACAACCTCATATCCTTTGGCAACCAAAGCACGAATCAAACCCGCACGGAAATTGACCAAATTCCAAGCGGTGTTGAGTGCAATGATTATCTTTCCTTTGCGTAATTGCGGCTTGCTCATTGCTTCTCCAGCCACGCCTGAAACATCAACACATTCCATAAATGCGCCATCCAATTGCGTTTACCGCTCAAATGTTCTGCCCACATTTGTCGAATTGGAGCAGGATGAAAATATCCCTCATTTCGCAAGCGTACTTCGTCCAACAAATTCTCTGCCCAATCTCGCAGCGGCCCGCGTAACCAATCATGCAGAGGCACACCAAAGCCCATCTTCGGACGATCAATCAACTCACGCGGCACATGTCGGTAAAGCACTTGACGTAATGGCCACTTGGTTTGGCCTTCGCGCAACTTATAGCTAAGCGGCAAACCCCACGCGAATTCCACTATGCGATGATCCAAGAACGGCACACGACTTTCCAATGAAACACCCATTGCCGCACGATCCACTTTGACCAGAATGTCATCGGGCAAATAGCTGATCGTATCCAACACCATCATTCGTTCCACCGAGCTCAACCCCTCCAAATCGGGACGGAGCCCAGTCAAATGGGTAGCTGGCTCGTAGCTATCAACCACCCACTCTGACGGATTGCGAAGATGAGACACCATTCCCAAATACAACTCATCTACCGTATGACTTGCCAGCACACCTGCACCCTTGTGCAACTTATCGCCCAATGAAGAATAACGTGCCGCACTAGGAATAAAACGTGCCAAGTTATCCCACTTATCTGGTGCAATGGATGTAATACCTTTAGCGATAAGCGCACGTAACGGTGCTGGCGCAACTGACAATTTGCTCCATAGTTTATTGGTCAATTGGTATCGGTTATAACCACAAAACAACTCGTCGCCTGCATCACCCGATAGTGATACCGTGACATGCTGCTTAGCCAATTGGCTCACCAAAAAAGTGGGTATCTGCGATGAATCAGCAAATGGTTCGCAATACAAACTGGGCAAACGCGGTATCACTTCCATCGCCTGCTGAGGGGACACATACAACTCGGTATGCTCAGTGCCTAAATGCCGCGCCACTGCTTTGGCATGAACGGCTTCGTTGTAACCTGCTTCGTTGAAACCAATGGTGAATGTTTTAACTGGACGTGAAGATTGGGTCTGCATTAGCGCGACGACAGTAGAGGAATCAATGCCTCCCGACAAAAATGCCCCTAACGGCACATCGGCCATCATCTGCTGACGCACTGCGTCTTTGGCCAACACTTCCAGCGCATCCACCGCTTCATCCGGCGTACCTACAAATGGCTGTGTCACGCCAGCGCGCGCCACTGCTACCGCATCCCAATATTTAATAATCTTAGGCTCAGGTTGCGCCAATGAAACGGTCAACAAACACCCCGGCTCCAGCTTGGCGATGCCTTGATAAATCGAATAGGGGGCGGGAATGTAGTTATGCCGCAACAATAAACACAATGCACCGCGATCAATGTCTGCCGAAAAAGCAGGATGCGCCTTGAGTGCCTTCAGCTCCGAGCCAAACAAAAATACACGTTCATTACCACTGCCTTGCCAACCGTAATACAACGGCTTTTCACCCATGCGGTCACGTGCCAAAGTCAGGATACTTGTTTGACGATCCCACAAAGCAATCGCAAACATACCGATAGATTTTTTAAGCGTCGCCTCTAATCCCCAGACTTCGATTCCTGCCAACAGCGTCTCTGTATCTGAATGCCCGCGCCATCGAACCACATTCCCTCCCCCTTCAAGGGGGAGGGCTAGGGTGC
>JBEBKA010000036.1:0-26190 GCA_040079595.1 Gallionella sp. | reverse complement strand
AAGGTCAAGAAATTAACCGCCCAAGTGCGTAATGTCGCTCCGCCAACCAGTGTTCAGGTGCGAGCATATTATGCGAATCACCCTGAAAAATTTACGGCTCCTGTCGAACAACGCGTGTCCATCATTTTGTTGACCGTTGACCCTTCTTCTGGCAATGAGGTGTGGGAGCAAGCCGCAGCGGATGCAAATGTTTTACTTGAGCGCATTAGAAAAGGCGAGTCTTTTGCTGAGATGGCAAAGCTGTATTCTAAAGATGCTGAGACGGTTGACCAAGGGGGCGACATGGGATATTTGCACGCTGGCATGCTGGCGGACACCTCTCAGAAAGCAGTTGATGCGATTCAAGTGGGAGAAATAACAAAGCCAGTTCGGCTGTTGCAAGGCATGGCTCTATTCCAGCTTACTAGCAGAAATCCCGCCTTGTTATCAAGTTTTGAATCTGTCGCAGACCGTGCTAAGGATCTCTGGCTCGCCGATGCGTCCGACAAAGCATGGGAAGGCTTCATGGATAATTTGCGGAAAAAGACACCCATGAATATAGATGAATCAAAATTTTTACCGCTTGCAAAGACAGAGCTGAAACCAAGCTCCTCAGCGGCAAATACGCCATCAAGCAACTGATATTTCATCTGCCACGCCATTTTATGGAGCATGGCGATTGAAGGTATGTTAGCCAGGGGGAGTTGCGAAGGTTAAAAATAAATTTATAACTTCGCGTTATATACGCTCATAGCAAAATGTCAAAAAAGAACAAGCTGGTAAATTACTTGAATGCTAGCAAATTTATTTTGCTTAAGATCGCAGTGATGACATCATTGGGGTTAGGTTTTACGCCTGCTGTATATGCTGCGCCACCCAATTTCAGGCTGCCTCCAATTAGATTAAATTTTGCTACGTCTGGTTATGCTTCTTACGGATTCCAATACCTAGACACTTCAAGTGGCAGTGCCACTTCGAGGCAATACTTGGGTCTTGGGGTTCACCCAAAAATAGAAGCGAGATCATATCTTTGGAGACCTTGGTTTGCTCCGATTCAAAGTACCTTGGGAGCATCTTTTAGTAAAATTCAGTACGCAGGTTCGAGCGGCAGCAGCACAACGGATGTTATTGTAGAGGGGGGGGTTCTTCTGGAGCTGCTCCCAGCTAGCCGATTTCCCTTTGCGGCCGGACTTAATAGGACGAAAAATTGGCGGAAAAGCGGCTCCAGCTCTTTGAAAGTCGGAATTATAAAAACCACCTTAAATTTGTCTCAAGGATTTAAAGCGACTAACGGGTTAACTAACGGAGACCTGAATTATAATTTTGCTTCAGATGACACGCCGATTACTCGTGTTGGTACGCAAGAAAAGTTTTCGTTCAACTTAAGACATCGCCCAGGGGGGGAGCAGAGGATTGATGTTCGGGCTTGGGTCGCTCGCCGTTATTTGCCCGAGCTCAACTTTAGGCTGCTTGATCGCGTTTTTATAAGCGAGCACGAGCTAAAATCTATCAAAGTGAGAAGCTCAACCTCACTTAATCTAAATCGCTTATTTCAACAGCAACTCGGTAAACCATCCACCGTGGAATCTCGGCAGCTCAACACCGTTTTGAATTGGTATCCATTAGGGGATGCGTGGGTAATTTCTGGCAATGCAAGGTTGAGTAGTTTAGTTAGGAATCAATCTACCCAGACGCTTGGAACTATTTTGGGTTTGGGTACACAATATCGCATTTCAAGTAATATCCGCGTGTCTGGGTCAATTCAAGTGCGCGATAATCTAGGCATTCAAGGGGTTTCGGCCAGTGCTTCTTTATCATCCAACAAAGCATTTGCTGATGTCACGACCCTTTCGGGTTATACATATAAAAAGTATGCTGGTTTCAGTCTTTCAAGCCAAGGCGGATCAAGTGATTCTACTGCTTCTGTGAGTTCGCAATCGGTCGGCGTATCGGCTGGGCACAACTTAAGCAAGGGTACTGCTTTGTTTGGAGGAAGACTGATGTCAAGTGTAAGTCAATCAACGAACACGAGTGTGAGTACGGGCAGTGCGAGTGCTTCGCAAATACCATTGACTACAGCAGGGGTAGTGAATTGGGGTCGCTCAGAAAAGGACTCAAACAGTCATACCGCCCTGATGTTGAGTGTTAACGATGCGCGGAGTTTTGGTGGTAATAACACTGCTCGGGTTTACAGTTTTCAAGCTAATCGCAAACAGGCTATGGCTTTGTATCAAAGTTTGTCTGGTAATGTATCGTTGACAAGTACTCGAAATAGATCAGAATTGTCTAGCTCCAGCAGCTCCCATATGAATGCTACCGCCACTTATGGACACAGGCGTTTATTCAAGGTAAAGGGTCTAACGTTAGCTTCATCACTTAAATATGATGTCGGTGGGCAAATTAACAATCAATACAGCAATGTTCAAAATGGCGATACGCTCACTTGGGATAATGAAGTTGACTATCTTCTTGGGGAATTGGAGTTGGCACTTGACACTCACTTCGTTAAATTCGGTCAATCCACTTTGTTTTCACTATTGTTCACTGCGAAGCGAACTTTTTAAGTTCCCTAATTATGGACAGGTTGATATTTACCTTATTGCCTAGCTAGGAGAAGTCATAAAAATGGCTCAAAAACTTCCACTCTCGACTTTTGCCATGCTTGGCTTGTGCTTCTGCGTCATGGGTTGCGCGGAAACTCGTATGGTTATGCAGTTATCTGACGCAAGTCCTGGAGGCTCGTCAAAAGTGTGGCCATCACTGCCAGATACGCCACGTTATCGCTATGTCGGAGAATTAACTGGGGAGGTCAATTTTCGCCCAGAAAATGCTTCTGGTCGAAGCACCGCAACAAAACTATTTGATTGGCTTGTGGGTCTTACGAGGGAAAATCAGATTCCAACGGTATTGCAACGCCCGCAAAGCGGCGTGGTAGATGCCGAAGGAAGAGTTTATGTGACTGATGTTAGCAAAGGGGCGATTTTTGTATTTGATAAACCCGCTGGGAAGTTAGAGCGCTGGGAGATGGCGCGCGCAAATTTACGTTTTTTAACGCCTGTTGGCATCGCTTTGGCTGGCAAAAATGAGGTGTTAGTTGTGGATGCGGATTTGCACGCAGTATTTCGCTTTGATCATAAAGGCAATCCCTTGGGTGAGTTTGGCGAGGCTGTGTTGAGACGACCTACGGGTTTAGCTTTTGATGCTCAGCATAGTATTGTTTACGTGTCAGATACTTATTCTCACGATATCAAAGTATTTAGTCAAGACGGCAAGCTGATTAAAACAATAGGGCAGCGCGGTGAGGCGGATGGAGAGTTTAATTTCCCAACACACTTGGCTTTTGCGAATAACGAGTTGTATGTCACTGACACGTTGAATTCGCGCATTCAAGTTTTTGACGCAGATGGGAAATTGATTAGAAAATTTGGCCAGCGTGGGTTGCATATGGGAAATTTAGTCCGCCCCAAAGGCGTTGCGGTGGATAAGGGGGGCAATGTTTACGTCATTGAATCACTTTACGATCAGTTGTTGGTGTTTAATAAACAGGGCGAAACTTTGCTGGCCTTGGGCGGCGAAGGATCAGGTGTAGGCCAGTTTTATTTACCTGCTGGGGTGTGGGTGGATCATCAAAATTATATTTATATCGCTGACATGTTTAACGGCAGGGTAACAATATTGCAGTTTCTAGGAGATTTACAATGAGCAAGTTACTTCGCATTTCTATTAAAAAAGGGTGGGCGTTCCTAGGGATTCCTTTGCTGTTTTGTGGAGTGGGTGTTCAAGCTGCTGTAATATCTAACGTGCAGGCAACCAAGCACAATCTGTCTGCCGCTGCGCTGCCCGTGCGTGGAGTCAAAGCGGTTAGTGAAAGCCAAGTCTGTGTGTTTTGCCATACCCCACATGCGGCCAATCAAAGTTTGAGCGCGCCGTTGTGGAATCGTACGCTTTCAACTGCCTCCTATATTCCATACACTTCTATGTCTATGGACGCAGCATCAACCCAGCCTACAGGCAACTCCAAGTTGTGCTTGTCATGCCATGATGGCACGCTTGCGATTGGAACGGTCGGGGTGTTGAACGCTAAAGGGCCAATTACAATCCCATTGAACGGTGCTGCTGTTGGCGGCGTTATGCCTAGTGGTTCTGGCGCAACAACCGGCTTTACGCGTAACATTGGAATAAATCTAAAGAATGACCACCCCATTTCATTCCCCTACAATGTTAATCTTGCGGGGAGTGATGGCGAGCTGCGTATCCCTCCGGTAGCAGTTGACAACAACTTGGTTGTGGGTAACCGCATCATTGGCACAAGGCCCACGTTTCCATTGCAGAACGACGAGTTGCAGTGTACTACTTGCCATGACCCCCACCTCCAAGATACCAATACCGCGAACTCTCCGCTAAAGTTTTTACGTGGAAATCGACTGCAACAGCTTCAGCCGTTGGGTAGTGTTTTCATTCCCAGCAGTGACATTATGTGCCTAGCTTGCCATGAAAAATCTGGCACGGCATGGGCCTATTCGGCTCATGCCAACGAATTAGTTGCTGACGAAACTTATCTCAATACCGCTGCGGATACTAGGGAGTTTGCTCGCGGCACAACTGTGTGGCAAGCCTCATGCCTGAATTGCCATGACACCCATAGTGTAGAAGGTTCTCGTCGCTTACAGCGTGAGGGGGTTAGCTCTATTGACACGCCAAAAAGCGGGGGGAGTTCCGCCGATGAGCAAACTTGCTATCAATGCCATAGCGTGATTGGAGAAAGCGTTCTTGAGGCCGCATTACCACTCAATAAAACGCCTGATATAAAAACGGAATTTGGGATGACTTTTCGTATGCCTATCAGCTTACAGCCTGAAATGCATGACATCGGTGGGAATTTCGACGACACCTCCACTGGGGGGGCACGTTGTAATGCGGCGGGCGATCAGTGCGGTAAAGACTTTATTGAGTCTCAGGCATTGTTGGGTAAGGTGTCAGCTGGCGGTTTATTAACTTACCGCCACGCCGAATGTACAGATTGTCACAATCCGCATCGCGCAACTAAAAATAGGGTGTTCTATGGCGATGCCATTGCTCCAGATCAAGCTGGTACACACGCACATCTTCTCGGTACGGTCGCTCACAATAATATCGCTTCCGGTGCTTTGCGAGGGACGTTTGGTGTGGAGCCTATTTATACTTTGCCCAATTTTGGTACAACTCCATCGGACTTTGATGTAAAGCGAGGTGATCCAAGCATCAACCAATCAACCGCTATCACTAGCAGTTATGTTACTCGAGAGTACCAAGTGTGCCTCAAGTGCCATTCCAATTACGCCTTTGATACGCTCACTCCTCCACCCCTCTCGCTGGCCACTCTTTCAGGCGGCACAACCTCAGGCACAAATGGGGTAGTCAATTACAGCGATGTTGCAATGGAGTCACAAGCCCCTGCAACCCACCAGGGTGAGCCTAGTAGCACCACTGATTCGGGTGCATCCAGTACTTTCTCAGTCAACAATCACCGCTCGTGGCATCCCGTGATGGCAGAAACTGGACGTACGGCCGCCGCTCGCCCGAATACCGATGCGAATTTATGGCGTACCCCGTGGAATGGATCTAATGTAGATGGCGGAGCGGCTATCGTTGCCGATGCGGTCGGTACACAAACGATGTATTGTAGTGATTGCCACGGCTCTACAACCAATATGGCGGATGGTGTCGTACCTGTTAATGGCGACGTGGAGGGTGTTTGGGGACCGCACGGCAGTAACGACGCATTCATATTGAAGGGAGCTTGGGATACCGCTATTCCCGCTGCGGCTTCGAACAATTTGTGTTTCCGTTGCCATGAAGAGAGTCAATATGCCGACCCAAGTGCTGCACCAGTGATACCACCTTTATCGAGTGCCTTTAGCGACACTGTGTCGTCGCTTCCCAACCTGCACCAGAGACATGCCTACCTAACTACGCAAGGAGGGACCCCTGAAGCACCCTCATGGCCTGCGAGTGAGAATGGTACGTATCGTTGTACGATGTGCCACACAGGTACGGCGCATGGCTGGAAAAATAAAGCTTTTTTGGCGAACTTGAATGATTTAGGGCCTGAGATACTTGCAATCGGTGGAGAGGTTGACCCCAGTGCTAATGTACTAGCTGTGGGTGCATCTATTCCAGTTGGCACGGAAGCGAGGACGTTGGTTGCATCTACCTTTCCCGTCGGTTATAGCAATGGATCCTATTACCAAGGCACATTACTTTCTATTAATACAACGACTGGTTTCCCTGCTAGCGGTGGGTGGGTAAAGACCAGCTGCACAGGGTGTCACTAGCTTTAATGCTACTCCAGCACTTGCTACAATGTCTATTGATTGGGTTCGCCAATCAATAGACATTTGCTTTAGTTAGCGAATAGATTTCTTTGCAGGTTGCTTGGTGATGCAAAGTAAAATTAGATGCTAATCTAATAACCGTTCCGTCAATTTCGATTTGTTCACATTATGATTCTCTACGCTGCCACGATTCTTGTCTCCAGTTTTTTGCTATTTCTCGTTCAACCCATCATTGCAAAGCAAATTCTGCCGTGGTTTGGTGGCACGGCGGCAGTGTGGACGACGTGCTTGGTGTTTTTTCAACTAACGCTGTTAGGCGGTTACACTTACTCAGATTTATCAAATCGCCTGCTCAAACCCAAAATACAAAGCGGATTGCATATTGCGCTGCTACTCATCAGTCTAGCCGCATTGCCTATCGTTGCATCAGCAGGATGGAAGCCAATTGGCACGGAAGATCCGCTGTGGCGCATTTTGGGTTTATTGTTGATTACCATCGGTTTACCTTATTTTATGTTGTCCACCACGGCACCATTGGTGCAATCTTGGTTTGCGCGTGAACACGCTGATCCTAAAATAGCTGAACGTGTTTATCGTTTTTTCGCATTGTCTAATTTGGGCGCGTTGCTGGGATTGCTTGCCTACCCATTTGCGATTGAAACATGGGTTGCCACACGCACACAGGCACTAGGCTGGAGTGCCGGTTACGCGGTGTTCGTGGCACTGTGCATAGGCAGCGCATGGCGCGCGCGCAATTTGAAAATTGATGTGCCAACAGCCGATGTCGCATCAATGGCCGGTGTTGCGCCGCAAACAAAAGATTACGGGCTTTGGTTTGCGCTCGCCGCACTGCCTTCGCTCATGTTGTTAGCTGTCACTAATCACATCACTCAAAACGTCGCATCCATCCCATTTATGTGGGTGTTACCCCTCACGCTTTATCTACTCACGTTTGTGCTGTGCTTCGAGGGGCGCAATTTCTATGTCCGAAAATTTTGGTTGTGGCCGACGCTGGCAATTAGCGTTGCGATGGCTTGGGGCTTAACCACAAACTACGGTTTTTTGTCGATTAACATTGCCATTCCGCTGTATTGTGCGGGGCTATTTTTGGTTTGTATGTTTTGTCACGGCGAGCTTGCTGCGGCAAAACCAGCGACACATTACCTTACCCGCTTTTATTTGATTCTGTCATTGGGTGGTGCGGTCGGCGGCATGTTTGTTGGGCTAGTTGCACCGAAAATTTTTAACGCGTTCTGGGAGTTGCCTCTGGGGCTGGCCGCACTCGCACTGCTGGCATGGGTGTTGACTCGAAAGTCTACCGATACACCTATTCCAAAATTTGCCTCAATCATGACCCTCTGCATCGTTGCTTATTTTGCTTATGACTATAACGTGTTGCAAAAAATGGATAACACCATTGCCGCGACGCGTAATTTTTATGGTCGCCTGAGCGTCAAGCAAATTGGTTACGGTATGAGCGACGAGGAATCCTATCGCGTGGAAATGCACGGCACGATTCAACATGGCAAGCAATTTGTTTATCCAGCTAACCGCCATTTCACTACCAGCTATTACAGCGAAACCTCTGGGGTCGGCATGGCTTTGGCACACATTCACCCGGGACAACAAAAAATTGGCGGCGTGGGCATGGGTATTGGCACCATTGCGGGGCATAGTAAAGCAGGCGATACCGTCAAGTTTTACGAAATCAACCCCAAGGTCATCGATTATGCCCAAGAGTATTTTTATTACCTAAAAGACAATCCAACTAAGGTCGAAGTTGAGCTAGGCGATGGTCGATTGTTGTTAGAACGTGAATCACCACAGCAGTTTGACGTACTCGCAGTTGATGCCTTTTCTGGCGATGCCGTCCCTGTGCATTTAATTACGCGTGAGGCAATGGCGTTATATCTCAAGCACATTAAACCAGACGGCGCAGTGGCTTTTCACGTCACCAGCCGCTACCTAAACCTAGCACCTGTTGTTAAGCAGTTGGCCGATGATGCAGGATTTGAGGCAGTGTTGATTGCTGACAAATCTGACGACAATCATTATTCGCCCAGTGACTGGGTCATCGTCACCCGTAACCCAGACTTTTTGGATGCGCCAGAAGTGCTGAAAAATCGCGCTGCTATTACGCCGATTACAGGAATGAAAATCTGGACGGATGACTTCAGTAATTTATTTCGAGTGCTAAAATAAATGTGCCTATTCACGCACAGCAGAAGCAAAATGGGTGGTTGATGTTTTTAACATTGAGTACAGGCATCCTCTCTAGGACATCGCAATGACCGACGCTATTGGCGAAATTACAGGGCAGCAGCATATTTATGCGGAAGGGTTGCCGACATCTCTTGAGATTACGCCTCCATCCAACTCCGAAGTCCCCCTCCGCGTCAAAGGATTTTTGGCATTCTCCGCTGTGGTTATCTACGCGGTACTGTTAACCACTTTCACTTTTAATAAAAAGTCCGAGCTTGCCAACGAATTTGAGCGGCTGCAAAATTTTTACAAAATCGAGGAGCAGCTTCGGCAAGTGGATGCGACCGCATTCCATATTGTCATGGGTGTTTTTATGAGCTCAAATGACTCGGATCCTAAAGCTGCCGTGCAACGATTTGTATCTAACTTGGAATTACTCAAGAATAAGAATGCGGAGATGGCTGCGCAATATCCGCTTGCTAGTATCAACCTAAGTAAAATGGAGCAAGCAGCGATTCAAGCCTCCACAGCTGTACACCCCACCCCCTCGGATTTGGCTGCAATGAATTCTGAATTACTCAAAGTGAAAATTGAAATCACACAGCATATTGATGAGTCTCGACAGGAGCAAAAAGCCTCTGCAGAGCGTTTTAATACGCAATGGGACTCTGCCGCTTTGGCATCCATGATGTTCGGCATTATCGGTTTACTGCTGCTAGGGGTAATTATTGGCTTGTTTTTTTCGAGACTTACTCAAGATTTGCACACGCTCAAAGGTGTCGCCTGGGACATTATTAAAGGTAAGCGTGACGTACTGATGCCACTAACTCGCAATGATGAAGTCGGTGAACTGATGCAGGCGGTGAACCAAATGGCGAATGCGCTGGATGAGCGAGAGAAAGAGTTGGTCGTTGCTCGGCAAAAATTTTTCCATCAAGAAAAAATGGCCGCAGTCGGCGCGCTTGCGGCGGGGGTGGCACATGAGATAGGTAACCCTATCGCGGCAATGTCAGGTGTGCTGCAAGAAATGGTTAGCACGCAAGAGCCGAGTAGCGTATCCACCAGTGGGAAATTAGCCATGTTGCAAACGCATATCCATCGTCTGTCTGCGATTACACGAGAGATTTCTGAGTTTGCCGCACCGCAACCTGTCGTGCGTCAGCTATTGGATTTAAACGCGCTCGTTCGCACTACATCGGGCTTGATGAGCTATGATAAAAGAATGCAGAAAGTTAATTTGCAATTAAATTTAGACACGCAGCTGCCCGCCATTGAGGGCGTGGCAGATCAGTTAACACAAGTAATTATGAATCTACTTATCAATGCGGCAGATGCGCTGGAGTCGGTTAAAGATCGAACATTGGAGATTGTCGTGCAAACTGCGGTATTCAACGATACAGTACGCTTGACGGTAAGCGACACGGGTAGCGGCATTGATAAAATTACCTTGAATCGCGTATTTGAAGCTTTTTTTACTACCAAACGCAGGGGGACTGGATTGGGACTGGCACTTTGTTATTCGATTGTTACGGGTCATAACGGCACCATCGAAATTAACTCTACCGTTGGCGAGGGTACGCAGGTGTTGGTATCACTGCCCTTGCCGATCGATGAGGAAAGCACTTAATGCGATCGCTACAAATCCTTGTTGTTGAAGATGAGCCCGCCATTCGTCAGGTGGTGTCGGCACAGTTAAAAAAAGCGGGACACACTGTTGAGCAAGCAGGTGATGCCGAAGCGGCACTGGAACGGCTCGCTCGTGGGGACATTGACATCGCATTAAGCGATATCAAGCTGCCCAATATGAGTGGGATCGATTTATTGCGGCAGGCACGTACTTCTAACATTGATACTGCATTTATTATGATGACCGCCTTTGCCTCGGTGGATACGGCCATCGAAGCGATTAAGGCCGGTGCAGCGGATTACATGATTAAGCCGCTCAATCATGATGAGCTGCTGCATCGCCTGACCAAGGTCGGTGATTTACGCGGGCTGCGAGCTGAAAATAGAGTGCTGCGCCGCTTGGTGTTAGGTAGCAATCAAGAAGTATTTGGCTTTAACTCACCAGCCATGCGCGAGATGGAGCACATGGCTGCCAAGGTGGCTCGTACCAATAGCACTGTTCTAGTCACAGGAGAAAGCGGTACCGGCAAAGGTGTCGTTGCACGTTTGATTCATCAGCAAAGCCCACGTGCAGACGGGCCTTTCATTCCCGTCAATTGTGGTGCAATTCCAGAAAACTTGGTGGAAAGCGAATTTTTCGGCCATATGCGTGGTTCATTTACTGGGGCAGACAAGGCGCGAAAGGGGCTTTTTTTGGAGGCCGACACGGGAACAATTTTCCTAGATGAAATTGGCGAATTGCCGCTTTCCATGCAAGTAAAATTGCTGCATACCATCGAGCAAAAGGCCGTGCGTGCAGTAGGCAGCGAACAGTATCGTGCAGTGGATGTGCGCATTGTTGCCGCTACGAATCGCGACTTGGTTGAGATGGTCAAGCAAGGAAAATTCCGCGAAGATCTGTATTTCAGGCTAAGCGTTTTTCATATCTTAGTTCCCCCGCTGAGGGAACGCCGTCAAGATCTTGCCGCTTTAGTCAACTTTATTTTGCAGCGAAATGTGCGCCGATTGGGTAGTGGTGGAATAAAGCCACAGTTGGATGCGGGTGTTGAAGAAATGCTGGTCAATTATGAATGGCCTGGCAATGTGCGTGAGCTGGAAAATGTTTTAGATCGCGCACTTATTTTGGCGGATGATTACCGCATTACTCAAGCAGATTTGCCGCCCGCTATTTCAAAGTTGGCGAGCGACGCGCTTGCCTCAAACAAAAACTTCCATGGTTTCGGATCATTGCGCGAACAAGTGCGCAAATTTGAAACATACTTGATCCTTAAAACCATTGATGAGGCGGGCGGGGATCGTCGAGTAGCTGCCCAAAAACTCAACATCGGCGTATCCAGCTTGTATCGGAAACTTGAAGAGGTTGCGGTGCAGCCAGCAAGCATTCAGGATGCAAATTATGTCGATAGCTCTCAATAGCAAAGCGAGCTCAAACACGAACATCAATGAACTTCGTTGAAAATTACTGACCATACACATCCATATTGGTTGAAGCGTTTACAAATTGCCTAGAAATACCAACTTTTGGTACACTGTCTCAAATATTCGAAACTTTGCCATAACTTTGTTGAGGGGGTAAAAAATGTGGACAAGGCTTACATCACCGCTATGGGCAGGCATGCTGGTATTTGGACTGGCTGCTGAGGTTGCTTTGGCTACGCCAGAAGAAGATGTCGCTAAAGCCAATCAACTATTCGAGGAGGCGGATTTTAAGGAATCCACGAGGCTGTATCTGCAAGCGGCTGACCAAAATTATTTGCCCGCTCAGGTCCATCTTGGAGAAATGCTAATGGGTGGAACTGAGTACAATGAGGCTTTTGGCTGGTTTCTCACCGCTGCTTTCCAGGGTGATGCCGCTGGACAATTCAATGTGGGGCAAATGTATCTCAATGGATTTGGTGTTGAGGCTTCTCCCAGCAAAGCTTTTTATTGGATAAAAAAAGCGGCGGAACAAGATTATTTGGATGCTGTAAGATTGCTTGCAGCTTCATATCGTCCGGTTACTGAAAAATCAGTTGAAGGTCAGATCGACAAGGGGAAGTCAGTTGAGGCTGAATCCCAGCTCAAAAACGCACTGGGCATAGAACACAATCAGGAGCAAGCAGATTTTTGGGCTGCAAAACTGCCTGCGCTGGAAAAAGAAGCGCGTCGTTTACTCAAAAAAGTAAGAGATGCTAACGAGAAAAAGCGTGCCGAGGAAGCTGAGAAAGCTAAAGAGGCGCAATCAAAATTATTATGTGGGTTGAAGTGTTGAAAATTTACGCTACAATTTTTAGGTTTTGCGTAATTGCGATACCGATTTTTATAACACAAACGGTTTTTGCTTCTGACGCAGAAAATGGGAGGGGAGTTTATGTTGCTCGCTGTGCAATTTGTCATGGTGAGGCGGGTGTAAATATCATGCAGGAAGCTCCAAATTTTACTCGATATGAAGGATTGATGAAGTCGGATGCGCTTTTATTGGAAAGTCTTTCCAATGGCAAAAATGCCATGCCCGCCTATTATGGAATACTCAGCGATCAAGAAATGATGGATGTGATAGCTTTCCTGCGAACGTTAAACTAGAAAATTATTTCTCTTCAAAAGCGGTCTCATCGCGCCAAATCACTGATTAACAAATTTTAGAATTTATGCCTATCCCTCTCGTTGCCTTACTCGTTACAGTATATTTGACTATCACCTGGGTTGACGCAACGGAAGCTGCCACGGTCAACAGCAACTCCTTGCCTCGGGTGCTGGAGACGTTCGAGGTAGGCGAATACGTTAATGTACGTGCGCTTACTGTTGAGCCTAAAAAGAAATCTATTTGGGTCGGGACATCAGTCGGTGTAAGCGAAATAGACTTAACCACCCGCAATGTTCGTAACACATTTACTCGCGATAGTGGCTTGGCGAATGAATACGTATTCGCTGTTGGCGTTGATAAAAATGACTACAAATGGTTTGGAACAAATGCCGGCGGTGTTTCTCGATACAAAGATGGCAAATGGAAAACTTATTTTCCGATGCATGGTCTTGCGGACTACTGGGTTTATTCGTTTGCGAGTCAAAGCAATGGCGACTTGTGGATAGGCACTTGGGCGGGAGTCAATAAGGTCAGCCTCGAAGATATGAAGTTCACCACTTACGTGAAAGAATTAATCAACGAGTGGGTGTACGGCATTGCTGTGGACAAACAAGATCGCGTATGGTTTGGCACCGAGGGCGGCGTATCAATGTTTGACGGTAAAACGTGGCGTGCTTGGAGTCACAAAGATGGGTTGGGTGCACCTAATAAAAATAAGCTGACCGCCAGTCCCAATACGGGCTTAGGTACACGATCAAGGCACGATTTGAGTATGTTGTCGGGCGGCGGTAAGATGACATATAACCCCAGTTATGTTTTTGCATTGCATGTGTCACCAGACCAGGCGGTGTGGGCGGGTACGTGGGGTGGTGGCGTAAGCCGTTTTGATGGTAAACGTTGGCGTAATTACACCACGCGTGAAGGGTTGGCTGGGGATATTGTGTATAGCATCGCTCAAGAAACAAGCGGGGTGCTCTGGTTTGGCACTAACAATGGTCTCAGTCGTTATGACGGAAAAAATTGGCAAACTTATGACACCAAGGCTGGCTTGCTTGCAAACAACGTTTATGCACTAACTATTGCCCCTAATGGCGAAATATGGGCTGGCACTCAGCGTGGCGTAACTCATATAGGCAAATAAACAAGGGCTCATTTATTCATTAGCAGTAAAACTTTCAAGGGGAATATCAAATGCAATTGAGTACAAAATTCAAGACGGGTGTCATGCTAATCGCGCTTAGCCTTGCGGGAGCATTGGTTGGGGGCTGTGCAAAACAAGCTGACGATTCTTCTGCAACCGGATCGGCCGCCACTCCAAATAATTCAGTAGCTAGCGGTGAGGTACAAACCCCAGCCTCTCCCCAGGATGATCGCGCAGGTAAAACCGTTGAAGATTCAACTGCTAAATTCAGCAAATTTAGAGTCGGCGAAAATAATGTGAAAGCACTCTACGTGTCAGGTAAAGTAGTGTGGGTAGGGACTTCAAATGGAGTAATTCGCTACAACACCGAAACGGATGACTTTCGGTTGTTTGATAACCGTGACGGGCTGCTTTCCAAGGGTATATTCCACGTTGGTGCAATTGATGGGAAAATCGTCGTGGGTACGTATGGCGGCGGTATGTCTATCTACGACGAGACTAGTGATAAATGGGAAAACTATAATATCCCGAACGGACTGGCAGACGCATTCGTTTACAAAGTGATCAAAGCATCAAACGGTGATGTGTGGATTGCCACTTGGTCGGGTGCCAATCGTATCCGTGGTGGTGATTTGAAAGATCGTTCTAAGTGGGATGTTTACACTGTAGAAAACACCCAGGGCGGATTGCCCAATGATTGGGTTTACAGTCTGGAAGAAGGCAAAGATGGCGTAATTTGGTTTGCCACAGAAGGTGGCTTAGCTAGACTCAAAGACGACAAGTGGCAAAACTGGAATCATGACAAAGGCTTAGGCGTTGATTTTGAAAAAATCAAAAACGACCCACAGTTCGGCACAGACCCATCCAAATTTTCTGAACATCACGCAAAACAGGCCAAAGAAATGGGTTTGGAGGGGGTAAGTGGTGGTGGCGCATACAATCCTAATTACGTCGTGTCACTTTTAGTGGATAAAAATGGTATTGTGTGGAGCGGTACGTGGGGTGGTGGTCTGTCGCGCTTTGACGGCAGCAAATTGCAAAACTACAGCATGGCGGATGGGCTGCCTGGCAACCATGTATTCATGTTGCACCAAGATCCTGCGGGGAAAATGTGGGTAGGGACAAACAATGGCTTGGCAAGTTTTGATGGTAAAAATTTCAAAACAGAAGTCACGACAGAAAATGGTTTGCACTCCAACTCGGTATTCGCAATGGCAACGGGTGTCGATACCAGTCAATGGGTGGGAACTTATGGTGCCGTGACTCATATCAATGCGGTTAAAAAATAAGTAGTTTTAGGGCTAAATTTCAGTAGTCGATGTTTACACAAAATTCAGAACACCCTCCCGTTGGCTTTGACGCGGCAGTCGGCATGGAGACCGAATCGAGACGGGGGGTTGAAGTGAATTACCTATTGCATGCTTCTGCTTCGCGGTAAACCCCGCTTCCAGATTCAATGTGAACGGGCAATAGTGTTTCCTATTGTAAATTACGCTTCAAACGCGTTTTTCAGCCATTCAAACTTTTTATCTATTTTGTTTATCAAAACCGCATCAAACCGACAGAGTGGTGGCTGTTTCAGCGTGGCAATATAGTGCTGCGCGGTGAGGATGATGCGCTGTTGTTTCCGGTGGTCGATGCTCGCTGCCGCTCCGCCAAAATCAGAATTTTTGCGCAAGCGTACTTCAACAAATACCAGCACATTTTTGTCCTGCATGATGAGGTCTATCTCACCAAAGCGGCTGCGATAGTTTTGCGCAACTAGTATTAAGCCTTGTTGTTGCAAATGTTGCGCTGCCCACTGTTCCGCTTGCAAACCGCTATTCATGGGGTGTTGAC
This sequence comes from Gallionella sp., assembly GCA_040079595.1. Lineage (GTDB taxonomy): Bacteria > Pseudomonadota > Gammaproteobacteria > Burkholderiales > Gallionellaceae > Gallionella. The sequence continues at coordinate 10,526 of JBEBKA010000036.1, read as the reverse complement.
GGGGCATAGGGAAAATCGGCATTACGTATGATGGGTGCGTCGCTGAGCTGCGCACGACCTTGGGAAAATACCGCTTGTGTGGCGGTGCGCTGGAAGGTGTGTCCGCGTAATTGAATTTGTCCGCTTACGCCATCCAATGGCAATGCGGGGGCGACGGTGTTGTTGAGCAACAATTGGGTGAGGCGGAAAGCATCAATCCCCAGCGCATATAAGCGTTCATTGTCTATGGATAGCGGTGCGACGACTCGAGGATAGGTCATCACCGCGAGGTGGTCGGTTTGCAATAACCAAGGCATATCGACAAACACCAGGTCGCTTAAATCAAAGTTGGCAAGCGAATTGTCGTTGCCCACAAATACGCGTGACGTGGCGTAAATAGGCAATTTTTTGGCGGCGGGTTGTTTGGGTGCGAGGACTGTCGTGGCATCTGTAACTGGCTCGGATGAAACTATGGACACGGGGGCTTCAGGGCGCACCATTAAGTAGGGGCGAATCAGGCGTGCCTTGTCCGCGTCGGTCGCCAAGAAGACTGCGGTGTCTGGCGTATCAGCCATGTCCGAAAATATCGCGGGGTCATCGTTGTATTCCATCTCGCGCAAAATTTTCCCGCCCCCACTGCTCCACGTGTCTTCGAAGGCAGCCTGCAATCGCTTGGAGAGCGGCGCACGCGTAGTCACGATAATGGCTTGCTTCACGCCTTTCTGCTTCATGGTGTGCGCAATCTGCCGCGCTTCCATTTCAATCGCCAAGCCAAAGAAATACAAATTGTCTGCGAGTGTGTTATCAATCACATTTAAGCTGAGCGTGGGAACAGGAAAATCTTTAAGGGCTGATAGCGTCAGCGTGCCATTGCGAGTGAGCGGCCCGATAACCGCACCTGCACCTTCCGCAATGGCTTGCTGGTAAATTGCGACCACATTTTTATCTTCATCGAAATTATCGTAAACGCGAATTGGCAAGGCTTGTTTTTCAATGCTTGCCGCCGCCAAAATTCCCTGGCGTACCGCATCCGCCGCCGCGCCAAAGGTGACCGATTTAACAGGCAGCAATAATGCAATGTGGCGGGCGGGCGGCTTTTCAGCGGATACTGTTTCGGGTGGTTTTGCGGCGACAGGTGAGGGAGTCAGCACAAATTTAATCGCGGGCTGGGTTGGCTTTTCAACAGGCAATGCCAATGATTGCGCAAGCGCACTCGCGTATAGTGCGAACCAAACGAATACGAACAGGAGGACACGTTGCATAACGAACATCCGCAAAAATTGGAAGCTGCATTATATGTAGTTGCCACGCCGATAGGAAATTTACGCGACATCACGTTGCGTGCCTTGGACGTATTAACGCAAGCGGATGTGGTGGCGGCAGAAGACACACGCAACACCGCCCATTTGCTCTCGCATCACACCATTCGCGCAAAGCAATTGATTGCCGTGCATCAGCACAACGAACGCGGTGCGGCAGACAAAATCATTGCGCTGTTGCAAGCGGGGCAAAGTGTGGCGTTTGTGAGTGATGCAGGCACACCAGCGGTGAGCGACCCCGGTGCGCTGTTGGTGCAAGCAGTATTGGCGGCAGGGTTGCGCGTGATTCCCATCCCTGGTGCAAGCGCGGTTGTGACGGCATTGTCCGCAGCGGGCTTTAATGAACAACATTTTTTGTTCTATGGATTTTTGCCCAACAAATCGGCAGCACGACGCAGTGCTTTGCAAAGCCTGCAAGCGCATCCGTATGCCTTGGCGTTTTACGAAGCCCCGCATCGTATCGTCGAATGTGTAGCCGATTTATGTGCCGTGTTGGGCGGCGAGCGGCAAATTATCTTGGCACGCGAAATGACCAAGCTGTTTGAAACCATTCATTCGTGCGCACTGCAAGATGCCGAAGCATGGCTGCTGTCTGATAGCAATCAGCAACGCGGCGAATTTGTCGTACTGGTGTCTGGCGCGCTGCCTCAGCAAGGATTGTCAGCCGAAAGCGAACGCATATTGAAACTGCTACTGACCGATTTACCGCTCAAGCAAGCCGTGCAACTCGCCTCGCAAATCAGCGGCGTAGGGCGCAATGAACTTTACGAGCGGGCTTTGGAGATCAAAAATCAAGACAAGGACGAATTGGTTTGAGGGGAATTATTTTTGCTACACTGAGCAACATCAATAGTCACTAAGGAGTGCCATCATGTTGAACACAAAAACCTTTGAAGATTTATCTTCCAAATTAAATGCTGCGATAAATAACAGTCCCGCCAAGGATTTTGAAAAAAATGCGCGGGCATTACTGGCACAGGGATTTGCCAAATTGGATTTGGTGACACGCGAAGAGTTTGATATTCAAACGCAAGTTTTAGCGCGGGCTAGAGAGCAATTACTCGCACTAGAGACACGAGTTGTCGAGTTGGAAGCACAACGCAGCAAATGAGTCTGGCCGTTCTCTACAGCCGTGCGCTGTCTGGAATGGAGGCGGCGTTAGTCACTGTGGAGGTGCATCTTGCCAATGGCTTGCCAAGCTTTACGATTGTTGGTTTGCCAGAAACTGAAGTTAAAGAAAGTAAAGATCGGGTGCGTGCCGCCCTGCAAAACTGCCAGTTCGATTTTCCCGCACGGCGTATCACTGTCAACCTTGCACCCGCCGATTTACCCAAGGAAAGTGGTCGCTTTGATTTGCCCATTGCACTTGGAATTCTCGCTGCGACTGGACAGATTCCTTTAGATAAGCTGGCTGGGTATGAATACGCAGGCGAGCTTGCTTTGACGGGCGAATTACGCCCGATTCGCGGTGCATTGGCGATGACTTATCGTGCGTCGAATAGTGGCAGAGCTTTCATTTTGCCGCAAGCAAATGCAGCTGAGGCCGCGCTGGTAGAGGATGCCACGGTGTATGCGGCAAAATCTTTATTGCAAGTTGCCGCGCATTTAACAGGTCACGAATTGATGCAGCCATTCGTTAGCCAGCCGAAAACCACGCCACCCTATTACCCAGATATGCGCGAGGTGAAGGGGCAATCACAAGTTAAACGTGCGCTGGAAATCGCGGCAGCGGGCGGGCACAGCGTGTTGATGGTCGGGCCGCCAGGTACGGGGAAGTCCATGTTGGCAGCGCGCTTCCCCAGCATTTTGCCGCAGATGTCCGAGGTCGAAGCGTTGCAAAGCGCGGCAGTGCAGTCGCTTGATGGTAGCTTTGATGTGGCGAAGTGGAAAACTCGACCTTACCGTGCACCGCACCATACCGCATCGGGCGTTGCCCTAGTGGGTGGCGGCAGCAACCCCCGTCCAGGTGAAGTGTCGATGGCACTGCATGGCGTATTATTTTTAGATGAGTTGCCAGAGTTTGAACGCAGCGTTTTAGAAGTGTTGCGTGAACCATTGGAGTCGGGGCGCATCACCATTTCACGTGCGGCTCGTCGCGCCGACTTTCCCGCGCAGTTTCAACTTATCGCTGCGATGAATCCCTGCCCATGTGGCTACCACGGACATTTCAACGGCAAGTGTCACTGTACGCCTGATCAAATTTCGCGTTATCGCAGCAAAATTTCCGGCCCACTGTTGGACCGTATCGACATTCAAATCGAAGTGCCTGCTGTGCCGCAAGAGGATTTGTTGGGTAAGGCGAATGGCGAGACCAGTGCTGATCTGCAAGCCCGTGTGGAAATTGCGCGACAATGCCAACTCGCCCGCCAAAAAAAATCCAACGCACTACTTGCAGTGGCCGAGATTGATGAGTTGTGTAAGCCTGATGTTCAGGGTGAAGCATTGCTACAGCAAGCGATTAGCCGACTTAATCTTTCGGCACGTGCTTATCACCGTGTGTTGAAAGTCGCACGCACTATTGCTGATTTAGAGGAGGTGGAAAATATCGAGGTAAAACATATTGCCGAAGCGGTGCAGTATCGAAGATTGAATTTTTAGCAGTACTCTAAACAACATTTTGCGGAGAAGCATTAGCAACAGTCACGGCAATTTCTAGTTAATAGGCATTGCCGTAATTTATGTGCTCAGGAGACAAAAAGGTAACTTTGATACATTGTTGTTGTCCAGTAAGCTGGTGATCTTGATAGGCCACTTTGAGGCAAATTTCATGATTGCCTAATGGCATTTTTCGATCAAAAACGTAATAACCAGGTTTTTGGCGTAACTGTTGGATTTTGTGGTTGTCCAAGTAGAGGAAGAGATGATGGTCGTCGCCATCGAACGCGACTTGGTATTTGACCGTGACAGGATTTTTGCTATTAAGCATGACCTCAGAGCCATTCGCAGGGGAGGTGATGGCAAGTTCTGTGGCCGAAGCAATCGGTGTGCCAAGGCTTAATAGACCCAAGAAAAATAAAATGTGCATAAGGAACTCCAGTAATCAACAAATAACCAGGAAATCAGTGCGATCTAAAATTAAGGTAACCAGTAAATTTTATTCCTAAATCTATAGGCAAAATTTTTTGTTTGAACGCAAAATTCTGCTCCTGTAGGCAATAGTAGCATTATCCAAAACTCCCGTCACACCAAGCCTGCATGGTAAAATCCACGCTCATTTTTTGAGTCGCCCGCCATGTCAAACAAACCCCACCCAATCGAACAACTCATCAAACAACGTATCCTAATTCTGGATGGCGCAATGGGCACGATGATACAGCGTTATAAATTGACCGAAGCGCACTATCGCGGCACAGCTTTGTATGGAGATTACAACGGCGTACGTAGAACTTTCGTTGACCATCCTGTTGATGTGAAAGGCAACAACGACCTGCTGGTGCTGACCCAGCCGCAGATCATCCGCGAGATTCACGCACAATATTTGGCTGCTGGTGCTGACATTTTGGAGACTTGCACCTTCAATTCTACTGCCGCCTCGCTGGACGATTACGATATGGTGGACTTGGCTTATGAGCTGAATTTTGCCGGGGCGAGATTGGCGCGGGATGTGTGTGATGAGTTCGAGGCGAAGATTCCTAGCAAGCCGCGTTTCGTCGCAGGAGTGTTGGGCCCGACTACCAAAACCGCTTCGATTTCGCCAGACGTAAATGATCCTGGCTTCCGCAACATCAGCTTCGATGCCTTGGTCGAAGGATACGGCGTGGCGATTTGTGGCTTGTTGGACGGCGGCGCGGACGTGCTGATGGTCGAAACTATCTTCGATACGCTTAACGCCAAGGCCGCGTTATTCGCCATCGAGAAGCATTTTGAACAACACAAAATGCGCGTGCCAGTGATGATTTCAGGAACGATTACCGATGCTTCTGGGCGCACACTTTCCGGTCAAACCACCGAAGCGTTTTGGAATTCTTTGAGTCATGCGCGTCCTTTGTCTATTGGCCTGAACTGCGCGTTGGGCGGCGATTTGATGCGCCCGTACATCGAGGAATTATCTCGTGTTGCGAGCTGCTATGTGAGTGCGCATCCCAATGCGGGACTGCCCAATCCGCTATCGGATACGGGCTATGATGAGACACCGGAATACACTGCCAAGGTAGTGAAAGAATTCGCTACTAGCGGCTTCCTCAATATCGCCGGGGGTTGCTGCGGCACATCGCCTGCACACATCAGAGCGATTGCTGATGCGTTGAAAGATGTGCCTCCGCGAGCCTTACCCAACCTTGAACATAAGTGCCGTTTGTCTGGACTGGAGCCGTTCAATATCGACGAGGATTCGCTGTTCGTCAACGTCGGTGAGCGTTGCAACGTCACGGGCTCAGCCAAATTCAAGCGTTTAATTCTGGAAGGGCAATACGACGAAGCCTTGGAAGTTGCCAAGCAGCAAGTGGAAACGGGCGCGCAAGTCATTGATGTGAACGTGGACGAGGCGATGCTGGATGGCGAAGCCGCGATGGTGAAATTTTTGAATCTCATCGCATCCGAGCCGGACATCTGCAAAGTGCCGCTGATGATTGACTCCTCCAAGTGGAGCATCATCGAAGCGGGGTTGAAATGCGTGCAGGGCAAGGCCATCGTTAATTCCATCTCGCTCAAAGAAGGTGAGGAGAAGTTTCTCGAACAAGCCCGTTTGGTACGCCGCTATGGTGCGGCAGCGGTTGTGATGGCGTTTGACGAGCAGGGGCAGGCGGACACCTTCAAACGTAAGACGGAAATTTGCAAACGCAGTTACGACATCTTGGTGAGCCAAGTTGGTTTCCCACCCGAAGACATCATCTTCGACCCGAACATTTTTGCCATTGCCACGGGCATCGAGGAACACAACAACTACGCGGTGGATTTCATCGAAGCTACTGCTTGGATACGCAAAAATCTACCCTACGCGAAAATTTCTGGCGGTGTGTCCAACGTGTCGTTTAGCTTCCGTGGCAACGAACCTGTGCGCGAAGCGATTCATACCGTTTTCCTGTATCACGCCATCAAAGCGGGCATGGGCATGGGCATCGTCAATGCGGGGCAGCTTGGCGTGTATGAAGAAATTCCGCGCGAGCTGCGTAACGCAGTGGAAGAAGTGGTGTTGAATCGTCATCCCGACGCGGGCGAGAAATTGGTCAAGATCGCAGAGAACGTAAAGGGCGGAGGCCGCGAGCAAGTCGAAGATTTGGAGTGGCGCAAAGGCACGGTGCAGGAACGCCTCACCCACGCGCTAGTGCGTGGCATTACTACTTTCATTATTGAGGACACCGAGGAAGCGCGTCTGCAAGCTAAGTTTCCCGTAGAAGTTATTGAAGGCCCACTAATGGTGGGCATGAACGTGGTGGGGGATTTGTTCGGCGCGGGCAAAATGTTTTTGCCGCAAGTGGTGAAATCGGCGCGCGTAATGAAGCAGGCAGTGGCGCATTTAGTGCCATTTATTGAAGCGGAAAAACTGCGCTCCGGCGACACCAGCACCAAAGGCAAAATCGTCATGGCAACGGTCAAGGGCGACGTGCATGACATCGGCAAAAACATCGTCACGGTGGTGTTGCAGTGCAACAACTTCGAGGTCATCAACATGGGCGTGATGGTGCCTTGCCAGCAAATCTTGGATACCGCACGCGAACACAACGCCGACATCATCGGGTTGTCCGGGTTGATTACGCCCTCGTTGGAAGAGATGGCGCACGTGGCAAAAGAGATGGAGCGACAAGGCTTCAAAATTCCATTGCTGATTGGTGGCGCAACGACTTCGCGCGTGCATACCGCCGTGAAAATTGAACCCAACTATCCGAGCGGCCCAACCGTTTATGTTACCGACGCGTCACGGGCGGTAGGTGTGTGCAGCAATCTATTGAGTGACACGCTGCGTGATGATTACGTGGTGGGCATCAAAGCGGAATACGTTGCCGCGCGCGAACAACACGAAAGCAAGAAGAGCAAAGCCGTATATGTCACGTTGGATGAAGCTCGCGCGCATGGCGTGAAAACAGATTGGAAAAATTACACACCACCCAAGCCCTACCTCACGGGTGTACAAAAGTTTGAAGCATATCCTCTCGACAAAATTGCCGAACACATAGACTGGTCGCCTTTCTTCAATGCTTGGGAACTGGCCGGACGCTACCCGAAGATTTTGCAGGATGAGGTGGTCGGTGTAGAAGCAACTAAGCTGTTTGCTGATGCACAAGCGATGCTGAAAAAAATCATCAAGGAAAAATGGCTGACTGCGAATGCCGTGTTCGGGTTATTTCCTGCCAACACGGTGAACAGCGACGACATCAAAATTTACACCGACGAATCACGCTCAAAAGTGGCGATGACTTGGCACAATTTACGCCAACAAACCAAGAAGCCTGCGGACATTCCCAACTACTGCCTCGCTGATTACATTGCGCCTAAAGAAACTGGCGTAGCGGATTACATCGGCGGCTTTGCGGTGACGGCAGGCATCGGTATCGACGAACACGTTGCGCGCTTTGAAGCACAGAATGATGACTACAACGCCATCATGCTCAAAGCCTTGGCGGATCGTTTGGCAGAAGCTTTCGCCGAATTACTCCATGCCCGCGTGCGCCGTGAATTCTGGGGTTATGCTGCAGATGAAACGTTGGACAATGATGCGCTGATCGCCGAAAAATATCGCGGCATCCGCCCCGCGCCGGGCTATCCTGCTTGCCCGGAGCACAGCGAAAAAGGCCCGCTGTTCGAGTTGCTGCAAGCCCCTGCAAATGCGGGCATCACCATCACCGATAGCTTTGCCATGCTGCCCACCGCAGCGGTCAGCGGCTTCTACTTCTCCCATCCGCAAACGCAATACTTTGCAACAGGGAAAGTGGATAAGGAGCAGGTAGAGAGCTATGCGAAGCGTAAGGGCTGGACAATAGAGCAAGCGGAGCGGTGGTTAGCTCCCGTGTTGAGTTATTAGCTCATTTCCTACATCTTTGTTTTTAGTTTGGTAGCGTTGCGATTTCTTAAGAGCAATATTCCGTATATAAGCAATCCCAGCATAGTGATGCAGAGACCCGCCTTAACATAAGGCGTGTCATATTGTAAGAAGATTACGTTATCTCCTGGCTCAACCAACACTGCGCTAAGACCACCATCTACCATCAACATTTCGATATCTTTCCCGTTTACCGTGGCACTCCAATTTGGGTCAAAAGGGAAGCTGAAAAAAACCAACTGTTTAAGTTTTGTTTTGATTCTGCCATTGATGTGATTATCCGAAAAATCGGTGATAAAAAGCCTGTTCGACTTTAGCTTTTCTGTATCCAGTGACAATTCATCAAGGCTGTAATCACTGTTTGAAACATGTTCTCCCGAAATCTCGCTCATAGAAGGCAAACTTGGAGCTATCGCATCCGGAATCATTATTGCTTTCATCAGTGCAATTTGCCTGTTCTCGCCAGTCAATCGACTAAAGTTTGTCTGTGTAATGTAAGTGTCGTAAGCAATTCCCATGGGTAATGCGTATCGGGATTTTAAAATATTGACATCGCCTACGCTGCCTATTTTCGAGTAAATGTTGTCTGGTGAAGATTCCCAATCACCTTTGAATAGGAAATATCTCACCCCTGTTAATACTTGAAGAGCCATTGAATCTTTTACTCCTTTAACCCATCTCGTTTCGTCTTCATTTTTAGGATCCAGCACTTCTGTTACGCCCAAAAAGTTGATGTAGTTAAGTTGATTAAAAGAGGAGTAGGAGCTACTCCCATAATAGTGCTGCACCTTGGCATCATTCAAACTTCGATGCACCGTTGAACCATAATTTTTTTCAATCCGAAAAAAATCCCGATCTTGCCGTTTAATGAGAGTGATCGCATCGATGGAATAATCGTTATAGCCTGTTTTTTGGTGCAACTCTTGGTTGGTTATCACATGCCTCATATCAACAGTATGATGATTAAAAGTCGCCAATTCAGCAAAAGTAATCATCAAAATGCAAAATGCAGCATAGCTAATGAATTTTTTGCTCACGAATAAAATCAACCCCGCCACGAGCAATATCAAAAACAGCAAAATTTTTAATTGGGTTTCTTGATCTATCGCTTCGCTCAAGGGGGTATAGCCACCAAAATCATCCTGAAGAATGATGCCGTAAGGAAAATACAGCAGGCTAACCGATACACAAAAACTGATACCCAAAACTAACCGGTTAACAGCACCTCCTTTGATAAACTTATCAAAAGTCAATGTACTAAAGAGGATGAAAATGATGGCGGTGTACAAAGAAAAGTCCCTGAAGTAGTCTCCTTGGAATAGCCAAAATCCCCTTCTGAACCACGGGAAAATCGTGGCGAAAATAAAAATCCCAAGAAACATTCCATAAACGATTCTCTGCCGAGCTTTCAAGAGAGTGAACAATTGCGGCACGAGCAACAAGGTGATGAGCCCGCAATAACCCAATGGGGCTTCTAAATAGTTGCGCCATCCCTTGTAAGAATTAATATTTTCAAGTGTCCCGTTGCCAAGCAAGTCGCTGGAAAATGTTCGCATCAGCCAAGTGACCAAATAGTTACCATCCCCCAGCTCGAACATGGGGGGGGCAGATAGGTTGTTTGTATAAGAAGCCTCTCCAGACACTCTTGGACTGGCTACCATTTGCATGAGGTTAGGTACAGACAATACGCTGCTGATGAGGATACCCAGCGCGCCCAGCAAGACCATGCTGATGAGCAACTTAGTGAGCTGCTTGAAGTTTCCCGCTTCATCGCCAAATACTCGGAGGAGGACATACAAAAACAGAAATACACTACAGGTGTACAGGTTAACCACGTTGAACGCGGCAAGCAGTGCAATGCCGATGGGGAATAGCCACCATTTTCTCTCCAAATACAGCATTTCAAACGACAGCAAAATTAATGCGACGTAGAGACCCAGCGTGGAAAAGATATACCACCCGCTGCCGATAATCATAAAGCCTGAAAACGCGTAAAGCAGCCCACCCATATACGCCGCACGGGTGTCCACTGCCCGTTTTTTCAAGAAGCTAAAAAATAATAATCCGCTGCCAATAATCTTAAATAGTTCCACCCAGATGATGCCAAAGGCTAAGTTTTCACTGCCAAGCAAATATAGGGGATATGTGGTGGGGTCACTCAGGCTAAAGGGAAATACATTTTGTCCCAGCCCTTGCTCAAACGACCAGCCAGGTAATTCTCCGCGCCAAAGCGTCTCCGCTATATTGATAAA
>JBEBKA010000035.1:0-26428 GCA_040079595.1 Gallionella sp. | reverse complement strand
AACACGACGACACACGCTGAAATGACCCGTTTCGTGCGCCTGCGTGTGACCGCAGTCAAAGGGCCGGACAGAAAACAGATTAAATCAGTGCTTCCTTAGCTTTTAGCAGGCATTTGAGTGAAGCTCAAAGCTCGCATAACGCGCCAATGGAAAGTTTCTTTGGCACGTTTTTGGCACGTTTAAAGACTGAGTGTTTGCATCATCACCGATTCAAAACGAGAGAGGAAGCCAAGCGGGTAACGTTTGAGTATATCGAGGTGTTCTACAATCGCATCCGTAGACATGCGAAGATCGGCAATCAAATACCTGCTCTGTTTGCTCACGCTTGGCAGATACAACAAATCAAAAATGCAGCATAATCCTCATACTTGCCCTTCCACTAAATCGGATCTAACTCATTAATTTCAGCAATGTGTTGAGAGTAGAATCAACTTCTCCTTTGTAAAACCCACCAAGGAATTTACATGTCAGCCGCACAACCGCATCAACGAAATTCCTTCTTGAAATACTCACCCTATTTCATTGTGCTGCTGTTGCTGGCAATCGCAGCGTGGTACTTCACGCGCCCCCAACCGCCTAGCGTACAGCTAACCAAAGTGGAACGCGGCACGGTGGAAGCCACAGTGAGCAACACCCGTGCGGGTACAGTCAAGGCGTGTCACCGCGCCAAACTTGCGCCTCCGGCTGGCGGGCAGATCGCGCATCTGCTGGTGAAAAAAGGCCAGCGCGTTAAAGCCAACCAGATTTTGCTGGAGCTGTGGAACGACGATTTGCAGGCACAGGCGCAACTCGCCACAGAGCAACTGAATACCTCACAGACACAAGCCAAGCAGGTGTGTATGCAGGCTGATCTGGCGGAAAAAGAAGCCGAGCGCGCGCATCAGTTGAAAGAGAAAGGCTTTATCTCTGCCGAAGGAGTCGATCACAAAACCTCAGCGGCTAAAGTGAGTCGAGCAGGATGTGACGCGGCAAAAAGCCAAATCGAGCAAAGCCGTTCGCGCATAGCCGCAGCCCATGCCAGCTTGCGGCGCATGGTGTTGCGCGCGCCGTTTGATGGCATCGTAGCGGACATCAGCGGTGAGTTGGGCGAATACGCCACCCCCTCGCCGCCGGGCATTCCCACGCCACCTGCTATCGATTTAATTGATGATAGTTGCCTGTTTGTCAGCGCACCGATTGACGAGGTGGATGCCGCCAATATCAAAGCGGGCCAGATCAGCCGCATCACGCTGGATGCCATCAAAGGCAAGTCGTTCGCGGGCAAGGTCAAACGCGTTGCGCCCTACGTATTGGAACTGGAAAAACAAGCGCGCACTGTGGAAGTGGAAGTGAGTTTTGTTGAACCACCTACAGCGGAGAAATTACTCGTGGGCTACAGCGCGGATGTCGAAATCGTCCACACCACTCATGCCAACGTGCTGCGCATCCCCACCCAGACCCTGCTAGAAGGCAAACGGGTATTGGCCTACAGGCCAGTAGATAACGTACTGGAAGAACGCACCGTGACCACAGGCTTGGCGAACTGGGAACACACCGAGATCATTTCAGGATTGAAAGAAGGCGACCAGATTGTGCTGTCGCTCGATCAAGCTGGCGTGAAGGCTGGGGTAAGGGTGAAGCCAGAGGTGGAAAAGGTTGGGAAATGATACAGTGCGTGATAGTTAGAAAGTGGGGGTGTTACTAATGTTGACGCAACAAGAAGCTAATGAATTGCTGGCTAAAGCGAAAGAGGCAACACGCAAGGAAATTTTGAGTTGGGAGCGAACATCCCGTAATGATGACCCAGTAATTGCCGTCGGCGAGCCTGATTTGCAGTTTGTGTTGTCCTTGAGTCGTAATCCATTTGAAATTAGTGCCCATTTTAGAACTAAGAGTAAAAATATTCAGCTAGCTAGAATTGACACTCAAAAGCAGCACATAAATCCAGATGGGCAGAGAATTACTGGACCGCATTTACATTGGTATCGAGAGGGTTTTGCTCATCTTGAGTGGGCTGAAGAAATTGACTGGTACGATGTTAACAAACCCCTAGATACCCTATTCGCTTTTCTAGAATTGATAAAGACAAAATTCCCCAAAGGTGTGCAAGAGGCCTTGATATGAATACGCAAGCAATACAAGACATATCTAGTGAATATCTTCATTGGTTGAAAAGCAACCTGATTTTTTTCGAACGAGGAACCTCGCAGGTTTTAAGTACCCCATTCCTTGATCCGTTTAATGATGGTATCGAAATATTACTAGATACTACTGGCGGTGAAATGATGCTTCACGATGGAGGCAAAACATTAAACACTTTATTGGATATGGGTATTCATATTGAGAAATCGGAGCGACGGCAAGCCATTATTCAAAACGCTATAGCAGGTTGTGGCGTTCCTATGAATAGCGGCAGACTTGAAACGGTCGTGACGCATTCAAATCGAGCGCAGAGAATGCATTTTTTGACAACGGCGATTTTGCGGTTAAATGATTTGTGGATGACAGCAACGCCCCGTACGGTCACAGATTTTTTTGAAATAGTAAAAGAGTATTTTGATGACCATGACATTCTATACACAGCAAATAAGAGCATTACTGGGAGAACAGTAGAACATCCAATTGACTTCATTATCCCATTGCCGAAGGGTCGTGATCGCTTAATTAAGCTGATTTCAAGGCCAAGTTTGCAAGCAGCAAAAATTACTTCTTTTACGTGGATTGATCTAAAGGATGCGCAACCTGATGCTGAACGTGTAGTGTTTGTTAACGATATAGCTGCTGAAGAATCTGTTTCAGATGATGAAATAACAAAAAAACCAAAAACGGTTAATGACAACGTAATTTCAATTCTCAAAGGTTATAGCGACAAAATATATCCTTGGAGTGTTGCAATGAATGAACCAAACTTTTCGCAAAAAATAAGGCTGAGTCGTTAGTGCCTCGAAGAGTCCAGCTTCGTTTTTAACGGAGCAATGTTTGAATGATCACCCTTACCCAAGTCAGTCGCAGTTTCACCGTTGGCGATCAGCAGATCGCCGCGTTGCGCGACATCGATTTGAATATCGCGGCGGGTGATTATGTGTCCATCATGGGGCCGTCCGGTTCGGGTAAGTCGACGCTGCTCAACTTGATCGGGCTGCTGGATAGACCGAGTTCCGGCACTTACGAGCTGGATGGCGGCGATGTAACCGCCCTGGATGACGCGCAACAAGCCAAGGTACGCAGTGAGAAAATCGGCTTTGTGTTCCAGTCGTTTCATCTCGTGCCGCGCTTTGCTTGCCATGGCAAATAATGTGAGTGGTTCGCGTTTCTCTAGCTCAATAACTTTGGGTGAAAAAGTATCGTAATGCAGCTGTACAAAAAATTTCTTCAGGGTGGTATTCCAGAGTACTTGGCACGCCATTACTGGTGGGCGTATTTGTGGGAAAAAAGCATTTGGTTTTTTGACCATCAAACTATCATCAATTTGATTCTGTTCGGTCAATACAACGCGTTGTTGCGCAATACGCTGGCTCAGCTGGAAACCAAGCCCAACGCACGGTTGCTGCAACTCACGTGTGTGTATGGCAAGCTGACCCCCTCGCTCTTGCAGCACACCCGCAATGAAGTGCATCTGTGTGATGTTGCAGTTGGACAATTGCAATTAGCGCGCAGTAAAGTCGAGCAAGTTGCTGATCGCTGCCATCTGGCGCGTATGAATGCGGAGTCGCTTGCTTATGCTGATGATGCGTTTGATCAGGTGATTGTATTTTTTCTCTTTCACGAGTTACCCACGGCAGCGCGCCAGCATGTATATGATGAAATTGCCCGTGTTGTACGGGTAGGTGGCTCTGTGCTGGTCACAGAATATGCCGCAACCCCTCGCCATCATTGGTTGTTTCGCTTCTCGCCCACACGCTGTTTGCTGGAGCATTTCGAACCATTTTTGGCCGGATTTTGGCGGGAAGATGTCACGGAAAAATTAAATGCGGCATTGCGCAGCAGAGCTAAACGCTTGAAGAGTTTACCGCAAGTCACGCCTTGTTTTGCCGGGTTTTACCGGGTGATGCGTTTTGATGTCGAGGCCGCGAAGTGAGGACATAAACTTTGTGAAGCGGGTTATTTTTGCATACCAATTTGGATTGGTATGCCATGTTATCAGGCGCAAATACTTCCCCGCTTTTAATCGCCAAGTTGTACGATGTTCATCCAATAAATCCCCTATCAAATAACTTTAAGGAGAGCACTATGAGCACTTCTTACATCAGCCGATTTGAACAACTGCGCATGATCGATGTGCCGCGAGTGGGTGGCAAAAACGCGTCGCTGGGGGAAATGATCAGTCAGCTTACGGCACTGGGAGTGCGGGTGCCGGGCGGCTTCGCTACCACTGCGCAGGCGTATCGTGATTTTCTTGCACAGAACGGGTTGGATCGGCGCATTCAAACTGCGTTGCGGAATCTTGATGTTGCTGATGTTGCAAGGCTCGGTAAGGTGGGTGCGCAGATACGCGAATGGATTATGGCGGCAGCTTTGCAGCCTGAACTTGAGCAGCAGATTCGCGCGACCTATCAGCAGATGCAGGATGAGACGAGTAGCGGGTTTTCCGTTGCGGTACGTTCTTCGGCAACTGCCGAGGATTTGCCGGATGCTTCATTCGCAGGCCAGCAGGAAACCTTTCTTAATGTCAGCGGTGCGGACGATATAATTTTTGCGGTTCGACGGGTATTCGCTTCGTTATACAACGACCGTGCGATTGCTTACCGGACACATCACGGCTTTGCGCATCAGGCCGTTGCCTTGTCAGCCGGCATACAGCGCATGATCCGCAGTGACTTGGGGGCAAGCGGCGTGATGTTTACGCTGGATACCGAGTCCGGTTTCGATCAGGTGGTGCTGATTACTTCGGCTTACGGTTTGGGCGAAACGGTGGTGCAGGGCAGCGTTAATCCCGATGAATTTTATGTATTCAAGCCATCGTTACGCGATGGCAAGCGCGCCATCATACGCCGCAATCTCGGTGCCAAAGCCATCAAAATGATCTTTGCCGATGGTTTGCGGAATGCAAGCCCAGTGCAGACGGTGGAGGTCTCTTCTACCGACCGGCAGCAGTTTTCAATTACCGATACTGAAGTTGAAGAGTTGGCGCGTTACGCACTAACCATCGAACAACATTACGGACGTGCCATGGATATTGAATGGGGGCGCGATGGTATGGACGGCAAGTTGTACATCCTGCAAGCCAGGCCGGAAACTGTGCAGGGCAAAGCCAGCATGGATGTGTTGCGTCGCTATTCCTTGAAAAAAACGGGGCAAGTGTTGGTGAGTGGACGCGCCATCGGTCAGCGTATCGGCGGTGGAAAAGTTTGCTTGGTGGCGGATGCCAGCGAGATGGGCAAGGTG
The DNA here is from genome assembly GCA_040079595.1 of Gallionella sp. Lineage (GTDB taxonomy): Bacteria > Pseudomonadota > Gammaproteobacteria > Burkholderiales > Gallionellaceae > Gallionella. Next base: position 21,064 of record JBEBKA010000035.1, on the reverse strand, counting down.
CAGCCGGGCGATGTCATTGTTACGGACATGACCGACCCGGATTGGGAGCCGGTGATGAAACGCGCCTCGGCTATCGTCACCAATCGCGGCGGGCGGACTTGTCATGCGGCTATCGTGGCGCGCGAGCTGGGCATTCCGGCGGTGGTCGGATGCGGTGATGCCACCGAGATATTGCAGCATGGTGATGCGGTTACCGTGTCGTGTGCTGATGGCGATGTCGGCAAGGTGTATCAGGGTTTGTTAGAAGTCGATATTACCGAGCTGGCACTTGATAAGTTGCCGACACCCCCGCTGAAAATCTCGCTGAATGTGGCGAATCCCGAACTGGCTTTTGAGTTTTGCCGCTTGCCTAATCACGGCATTGGCCTTGCGCGATTGGAATTTATTATCGCGCGTATGATCGGTATTCATCCGCGCACGGTGCTGGATTATCCCAATCTGCCTGCCGAGCTTAAAGCGCAAGTGGAAGAGAGAAGCGCGGGTTATGCCGATCCGCAAAGTTTTTATGTGGACAAAATGGTCGAAGGGATTGCCACGCTTGCTGCGGCATTTTTCCCCAAGCCGGTGATCGTGCGCTTTTCAGATTTCAAATCCAATGAGTATTCCAGTCTGCTTGGTGGTAGCACGTACGAACCCGTCGAAGAAAACCCGATGATCGGTTTTCGCGGAGCTTCGCGATATGTGGCGGACAGTTTCAAGCCATGTTTTGCATTGGAATGCCGTGCCGTGAGCCGTGTGCGGGACGAGATGGGGTTGACCAATGTCGAGGTGATGATTCCGTTCGTACGCACCGTGGCGGAGATGCAGGCGGTGATAAATACGCTTGCCGAAAACGGATTGCATCGAGGCAAAAACGGACTGCGTGTGATTATGATGTGCGAAATTCCTTCCAATGCCCTACTCGCCGATCAATTTCTCGAATTGGTGGATGGTTATTCCATAGGCTCGAACGATTTGACCCAGCTTACGCTCGGTGTGGATCGAGATTCAGGCGTGTTGGCAGGTTCTTTCGACGAGCGCGATGCAGCGGTGAAGCAACTTATTAGTATGGCAATCCAAGCTTGCCGCAAGCACGGAAAATACATTGGCATCTGCGGACAAGGCCCGTCAGATCATCCCGATTTCGCACGCTGGCTGATGGAGCAAGGTATCGAAGCGATTTCGCTGAACCCCGATACCGTGGTGCAGACGTGGCTATACCTTAGTGATGCCACAAGCCACTGAATGATCGCCCTTAACCAAGTCAGCCGTAGTTTCACCGTCGGTGATCAGCAGATCGCCGCGTTGCGTTCGCCGTGGTCGCGGAACTCAGTGCAATCACGATCGGCTTGTTGGCCGGGGTTGCACCGGCACGGCGTGCGGCAAGATTAGATCCGGTGGAAGCACTGCATACGGAGTAAGCTGCACGCCATGATTAAAAAACTTCAAACTGAAACGATGCCGCATACTGGTCTATTACATGCAGAAGCACTAGCACGGCTTAAGCTTGAAGGCGCAAATGAATTGCCAGTTACAGGTAATCGCAATCTGTTGGGTATTGCGCTGGAAGTGTTGCGTGAGCCGATGTTCTTGTTGTTGGTTGTGGCGGGTGTGATCTATCTGTTGTTGGGTGATGTCAGTGATGCCCTTATGTTGCTGGGTTTCGTGTGCGTGGTGATGTCTATCACTATCTATCAGGAATATAAAACTGAACGCGTGCTGGAAGCGTTGCGCGACCTCACCAGTCCACGCGCACTGGTGATACGCGACGGCCTTGAACAGCGTATCGCCGGGCGTGAGGTGGTACGTGGTGATGTGCTGATCTTGTCTGAAGGAGACCGCATTCCCGCAGACGCGGTATTACTCTCTTGTAGTCATTTTTCTGCTGATGAATCGTTGCTCACAGGTGAATCGGTTGCGGTGCGTAAGCTCGCACAGGCCGAAGCTAGTGAAATGATGCCGCCAGGCGGGGATGATCTGCCTTTTGTCTATTCGGGTACGTTGGTGGTACAAGGTCGAGGTGTGGCGTGCGTCATGGCAACAGGACCACGCAGTGAGATCGGCAAAATCGGTAATGCCTTGCAGGGCTTGAATGTCGAGACCACCCCTTTGCAACAAGAGATCAGGCGACTGGTGCGCAACCTTGCCATTCTCGGCGTGTTGCTGAGTGTGATGTTGCTGGTGATCTATGGCATCACCCGTGGTGATTGGCTGCGTGGTTTGCTTTCTGGTATTACCTTGGCTATGTCCATCCTGCCTGAGGAATATCCTGTGGTACTCACTGTGTTCATGGCAATGGGTGCGTGGCGGATTGCCAAGCACCGCGTGCTCACGCGTCGGGTACACACTGTGGAAGCGCTCGGTTCAGCGACCGTGTTATGCGTGGATAAAACCGGCACACTCACCCTGAATCGCATGAGGGTGCAACAGCTCATGGTGAAGGGAGTTTCATTTACGACAGGCAATACTCACGTTCCGTTGCCGGAAACGTTTCACGAGTTGGTCGAATTTGGCATCCTCGCCAGTGAAACTTCGCCCTTCGATGCGATGGAAAAAGCTATCCATGAGCTAGGCAAAAATTATCTGAGCAATACCGAGCATCTACACAGTGACTGGGAACTGTCACATCAGTATTCCTTGTCCCCCGAGTTACTCGCGTTGTCGCATGTGTGGAAGGCGCAGGATCGCGACGAGTACATTGTGGCAGCGAAAGGTGCACCTGAGGCCATCGCCGATTTGTGTCATTTTAATCAAGCGCAACTAGACGAATTGGCTGCACAAGTGAACGGTCTTGCTGCACAAGGAATGCGCGTGTTGGGTGTCGCCAAGGCACATCATCGTGGTATCGATTGGCCTGACATTCAGCATGATTTTGATTTTGAATTTCTGGGGTTGATCGGGCTGGCTGACCCCGTGCGTCCTACCGTTGTCCCCGCATTAAAAGAATGTGTAGCGGCAGGTATTCGCGTAGTGATGATTACGGGTGACTATCCTGCAACCGCTGCTGCTATTGCCGCACAGATTGGGCTACCGGTTGGGAGTGGCGGCATCACCACCGGGGCAGAACTTAGCAAGATGGATGACGAGACTTTGCTTGAACAGGTTCGCCACAGCAACATCTTTGCGCGCATGGTTCCTGAGCAAAAGCTACGATTGGTGAACGCGCTCAAAGCGAATGGTGAGGTGGTGGCAATGACGGGTGACGGTGTGAATGACGCGCCCGCTCTGAAAGCCGCGCATATTGGCATTGCCATGGGTGGTCGTGGTACGGACGTGGCGCGCGAGGCGGCTTCTCTTGTATTGCTGGATGACGATTTCGCTTCTATCGTGCATGCCGTGCGTTTGGGGCGCGGCATTTTCGACAATCTGCGCAAAGCGATGGCATATATTTTTGCGGTGCATATTCCCATTGTCGGGCTATCACTGATTCCGCTACTGCTCGGTTGGCCGCCGGTATTCGCGCCTGTGCACATTGTGTTTCTGGAATTGATTATCAACCCCGCCTGCTCCATCGCGTTTGAAGCGGAACCAGCAGAGCATAACGTGATGCGGCGACCACCCCGTCCGCCCAAAGAACCCTTGTTCGGCAAACGCATCCTGTTGCTTAGTCTATTGCAGGGAGTATTCGTATTGCTCGCGACACTCTTGGTGTTGGGTTATGCATTGCATCAAGAAGCAACGGAAGAGACCGCACGCACATTGACCTTCACCACGCTAGTCATTGGCAATCTGGGTTTGATATTGGTGAATCGTTCTTGGCATCACAACACCTTGCATACCCTTTTTTACCGCAACCCGTCTTTCTGGTGGGTGACGGGTGGCGCACTCGCTTTTCTCACGCTCACGCTGACCTTGCCTTTATTGCGTGATGTATTCCATTTCGCAACGATCTCGGTGGAGGAATTCGCGTTGTGCGCCTTGGCTGGTTTGATTAGCGTGGCATGGTTTGAGTTTTATAAGGCTCACGGTCAAAGACGGCGCGATGATGCAAGGCGAGTTTGATTGTCGGAGCGGCCACATACACAAAATATAATTGAGGACACGAACAACATGAGCCAAGTTTACATGCATTAAATCCATACGTGGAAATGCTATTGATTGATCTTGAGCTAGGTCTAGTTTTGTGAAGTGGCAAGTTGATGATAATTTATCAACTTGATAGGAGACTCCATGAAACGTATACTCCGTCGTATATTTACCGAAGCATTCAAAAAGAAGCCATTCGTTTACACAAAGAACAAGGTCTAACGCTAGCAGCTGCTTAACAGTGATGCCCTGAAGAATTTCTGATGCTATTCGAGCAAGTATTTACAGCTTGCTACACATCCAGCAACACCCGCCCCGGAAATTCCAACGCTTCTTTGATAGTCGATAAAAACTGCACGGCTTCGCGTCCATCAATGATGCGATGGTCGTATGACAAGGCGAGGTAGTTCATCGGACGGATGACGATCTGTCCGTTCTCAACTACTGCCCTATCCTTAGTCGCATGAATGCCCAGAATGGCAGCTTGTGGCGGGTTGATGATGGGGGTCGAAAGCATCGATCCAAACACGCCGCCGTTGGACACGGTGAACGTGCCGCCCGTAAGTTCTTCCATCGTCAGCTTGCCATCCTTTGCACGCGCGCCAAAATCGGCGATTTGTTTTTCGATGTCGGCAAACGATAATTTATCGGCATCCCGAATAATCGGCACAACCAAGCCGCGCTCGCTGCCGATCGCCACACCAATATCGAAGTAGCCGTGATAGATGATATCGTTGCCATCGACTGAAGCATTCACAATCGGAAATTTTTGCAACGCCAGTACCGCCGCTTTGACGAAGAAGGATGAGAAGCCCAGTTTGATGCCGTGCTTTTTCTCAAACGCATCCTTGTAACGATTGCGCAGGTCTATCACGGGCTGCATGTTCACTTCGTTAAAGGTGGTGAGGATGGCGGCGTTCTGCTGAGATTGCAGCAAACGTTCAGCAATGCGTTGACGGATGCGCGTCATCGCTACACGTTGTTCGGGACGATTGCCTGATGGCGCGATGGTTGGAATTCCACCCTCTCCCATCAAGGGAGAGGGGGTTGATGAAGAGGATGATTTTATGGCACTGAGTACATCTTCTTTAGTGACAAGACCATGCTTGCCGCTACCCGTTAATTGACTTCTATCTACCTCATGTTCACTTGCCAACTTTCGTGCAGAGGGCGACAACATTGCTCCCTCGCCCCTGGTGGGAGAGGGTTGGGGAGAGGGGGTAGGTGAAACTACTTGTGCTGCCGTGTCGATGATCGCAATGAGTTCTTCGCTACCTACTTTTGCGCCATCGCCTTTGATGATTTTGGTCAGCACACCGCTTTTCCCGGCAGGCAATTCCAGCACCACTTTGTCGGTTTCAACATCAATTAAATTTTCGCCTTCGCTGACGGCTTCGCCCACTTTTTTGTGCCAAGTGAGCAGCGTTGCTTCGGTGACGGATTCGGAAAGTTGTGGGACTTTAACTTCAATGGTACTCATGGTGTGCCGCTCCCGGATTAGGTTTGTTGTCGAGGTTGTCGCGGAAAGCCGCTTCGATCACAGCTTTCTGTTGCTCTTGGTGGACTTGCAAATAGCCCGCTGCGGGCGCAGCCGATGTGGGTCGCAAGGCGTAATCGAGACGCATACCTTTGCGCAAATGACGCAATAGATAATGCTGGATGCGATGCCACGCGCCCTGATTACCTGGCTCTTCCTGACACCAGACAAATTCGGTGGCATTCGGATACGCCGCCACTTGCACGGTAAAGTCATCATGCGGGAACGGGTACAACTGTTCGAGACGAATAATCGCCATGTCGGTTATACCCTTGGCGCGGCGCGCTGCAAGCAAGTCGTAATACACCTTGCCGCTGCACGCGATGATGCGTTTTACTTTGCTTGCATCTAGCTTATCCACGTCTGCAATCACGGGTTGGAAACCGCCATCGGTAAAATCGGTGAGCGGTGAAGCCGCATCCTTACTGCGTAACAGGCTCTTGGGCGTGAACACAATTAACGGTTTACGCATCGGCCTCAACATCTGGCGGCGCAACAAGTGAAACATCTGCGCGGCATTGGAAGGAATGCACACTTGTATGTTGTAGTCCGCACACAATTGCAAATAGCGTTCGATACGCCCCGATGAATGCTCCGCGCCCTGACCTTCGTAGCCATGCGGCAGCAACATCACCAGCCCGCACAGCCGACCCCACTTCACTTCGCCCGACGCGATGAATTGATCGATGACCACTTGCGCGCCATTAGCAAAATCACCGAACTGCGCTTCCCACAACACCATCGTGTCCGGCTCGGCAGTGGCATAGCCGTATTCAAATCCCAACACCGCCTCTTCGGAAAGCAATGAGTCAATCACCACGAAATCTTTCTGGTCGCTCGCTAAATGTTGCAGCGGCGTGTAAGCCCCTTCATACCATACACGGCGATTTTGATCGTGCCACGTGGCATGACGATGGAAGAACGTGCCACGCTGACAATCCTGCCCCGACAAGCGCACCGGATAACCTTCGGTGAGCAGCGTCGCATAAGCCAAATTTTCTGCCATACCCCAATCCAACGGCAACTCACCTCGCGCCATTGCCGAGCGATCTTCGACAATTTTTTGCACGCGCGATTGCAGCGCAAAGCCTTCCGGCACAGTGGTGAGGGGAATCGCCAATTGCTGGATGCGCGCCAACGGCACGCTGGTTTTCACAGGCGCATTCCATGACATGTCGCGCTTGTAAGGCTTCCAATCAGAAATAGATTTATTGTCCTTTTGCAGCACAGGACGAATCGAGTTGCGTCCTTCATCCATCGCCTTGCGATACTCACCTATCATCGCCTCACCTGCATCGGCAGCGATGACACCCTCCTCTGCCAAGCGTTGCGCATACAAAGCACGCGTGCCAGGATGCTGGCGGATGTAGCGATACATAAACGGCTGCGTAACCAGCGGCTCGTCCTGCTCGTTGTGTCCGAGCTTGCGAAAACACACCATGTCGATGACCACATCTTTGTGGAACTTCATGCGGTAATCCAAGGCGATTTCGGTAATCAGCAACACCGCATCGGGATCATCGGCATTCACATGAAAAATCGGCGCGTCGATCATCTTCGCCACATCGCTGCAATACTGGCTGGAGCGCGTATCGCGCATGTCGGAAGCGGTAAAGCCAATCTGGTTATTGATAACGATATGCACCGTGCCGCCCGTTTTGTAGCCGCGCGTTTGCGACATGCTCAGGGTTTCCATCACCACACCCTGCCCCGCAAACGCCGAGTCACCATGCAATAAAATCGGCACAACTTTTACGCCTGAAATATCTCTGTGGCGATGCTGACGCGCGCGCACCGAGCCTTCCACCACAGGGTTGACGATTTCCAAATGCGAAGGATTGAACGCTAAAGCGACATGCAATTCTCCGCCCGCAGTGGCGATGTCTGCCGAAAATCCTTGGTGATATTTCACGTCGCCAGATGTCAAATGTTCGGCATGAATACCTTCAAATTCGGCAAACAACATGCTTGGTTGTTTACCCAAAATGTTCACCAACACATTCAGTCGCCCGCGATGCGCCATACCGATCACCGCCTCCTCCACACCCTTCTCACCACAGCGTTGCAGCAGATGATCGAGCAAGGGAATTAACGTTTCGCCACCCTCTAAAGAGAAGCGTTTTTGCCCGACATATTTGGTGTGCAGATAACGCTCCAGTGTTTCCGCAGCGGTAAGGCACTCCAAAATTCGGCGACGTTTTGCGGCGTCGAATCCCGCCAATCCGCGCACACTTTCCAAGCGACTTTGTATCCAGCGTTTTTGTGCCACATCGCTCATGTACATATATTCCGCACCGATGCTGCCACAATAAGTTTGGCGCAACAGCTTGAGAATTTCGCGCAACGTCATGCGCGCGCCACCCACCAGCGAACCCGTGTCGAAGGTGGTGTCCATATCCGCTTCGCCCAACCCATAGTGTGCGGGATCAAGTTCGGCAATCACGGGTTTGGCATGACGGCTCAACGGATCGAGATTAGCCACGCGCAAACCCAAAAAGCGATGCGCATTGATAAGCTGTAACACGAAAACCTGCTTGCGCTCCAATTCAACATTGGCGGGAATAGTCGCGTTTCCAGCCGCACCGGGCAATGCTGCAAAGGCGCGTATTACCTGGCTGTGCGGCACATCGGCAGGCGCATCCTGATTGGCTTGCAGGGCATCAAAATAAGCGCGCCATTCCGCCGAAACCGACGCGGGCTGCGCAAGATAGTCTTCGTATAAACTTTCCACGAACACGTTGTTATCACCGAACAACGCAGAGTTGTCGTGCATACGTTTCAGAAAATTCTCAGGCTGATTCAACGCTTATCCACCGACACATAATCACGACGCTTTGCGCCAATGTACAACTGGCGCGGACGGCCAATTTTGCGATCCGTTTCATCCAGCATTTCGTTCCATTGTGAAATCCAGCCGATAGTGCGTCCCACCGCAAAAATCACGGTGAACATATTAGTTGGGATACCCAACGCACGCAGCACGATGCCGGAATAAAAATCCACATTAGGGTACAGTTTGCGCTCGATGAAATACGGGTCGCTCAAAGCGACTTTTTCCAATTCCATCGCCAGCTTGAACAGTTTGTCGTTTTCCAAGCCCAGCTCATGCAATACCTCGTGACAGGTTTCACGCATCACCGAGGCGCGCGGATCCATGTTTTTATAGACGCGATGACCAAAGCCCATCAGCCGATATTTTTTATCTTTCACACCTTGCACATATTCGGCGACACGCGACACGTCACCGATTTCTTCGAGCATTTTCAGTGCGGCTTCGTTCGCACCACCATGCGCCGGTCCCCATAACGCGGCGATGCCGGATGAGATGCAAGCGAATGGATTCGCGCCACTTGAGCCTGCCAGCCGCACGGTAGAGGTGGAAGCATTTTGCTCATGGTCTGCATGCAAAATGAAAATACGCTCCAGTGCGCGAATCAAAACGGGGTTAGGCACAAACTCTTCAGCGGGCGTGGCGAACATCATGTACATGAAATTTTCCACGTAGCTGAATTTATTTTTCGGATACATGAACGGAAAACCCGTGTGGTATTTGTACGCCATCGCCGCGATAGTGGGTACTTTTCCCAGCAAGCGCATCGCCGCCAGATCACGGTGTTCGGGATTATTGATGTCCAGCGAATCATGATAAAACGCCGACAACGCGCCAACCACGCCGACCATCACCGCCATCGGATGCGCATCGCGGCGGAAGCCGTTGAAGAACTTCGCCATCTGGTCATGCACCATCGTGTGCGAAGTTACCTTATGCACGAAATCGGCTTTTTGCGCCGCGCCCGGCAATTGACCTTCCAGCAACAAATAGCACACTTCCAAAAAATCAGACTTTTCCGCCAACTGCTCAATCGGGTAACCACGGTAATACAGCAGACCCGCATCGCCATCGATAAATGTAATTTCCGAAGTACAGCTCGCGGTAGAAAAAAACGCGGGGTCAAAAGTGAACACGCCCAGCTTGCTGAGGTTATGAATATCAATCACATCGGGGCCGAGTGTGCCCGACATAATCGGCAATTCAATACTGCGACCATCGTCCAAAGTCAGTGTTGCAACGCGCTTATTTTCCATCGTCATTCCAATCTTCTACAGTAACGGCTTACGCCAATTTAACTTTCTCTAACAATGCTTGATGATCTGCTTGCATTGACTCTTGCCTGCCCGCAATCATATCCCAGAGCGGGTTGTCAGGCATATCTAACAACTCTTCAAAAACCAATAATTCAGCTTCATTAAGTTGCATGTAAGAGGCATCGATAAACCGTCCCAGAATAATATCCAATTCCAACAAGCCGCGTCGGCTGCGCCAGCGCACTCGTTCCAAATTTTTCATACGGTGCGTTTCACCATCATGTCCTTAATATGCCCTATCGCCTCCGTCGGGTTCAGTTCTTTAGGACATACATCCACGCAATTCATAATGGTGTGGCAACGGAACAAGCGATATGGGTCTTCCAAATCATCCAGCCGCTCGGCAGTGGCTTGATCGCGCGTATCAGCAATAAAGCGATAAGCCTGCAACAGCCCCGCTGGGCCAACAAATTTATCGGGATTCCACCAGAACGAAGGGCACGCCGTGGTGCAGCAACCGCACAAAATGCACTCATACAATCCATTCAAATGTTCGCGCTGCTCAGGCGATTGCAAACGTTCTGTTTCAGGCGGCGGATCATTGTTAATCAAGTAAGGCTTAATCGAATGATATTGCTTAAAGAATTGCGTCATATCCACAATCAAATCGCGTATCACGGGCAAGCCTGGTAAGGGGCGCAACTCAACAGGTTGCTTCAAAGATGACAATGGCGTAATACAAGCTAGGCCGTTACGCCCGTTGATGTTCATTGCATCTGAGCCACACACCCCTTCACGACACGACTTGCGCAAGCTCAGGCTATCGTCCTGCTCTTTGATGAGCAACAACGCATCGAGCAGCATCATATTGCCTGCCTCAATATTCAAATCGTAATCCTGCATATAGGGTGCAGTATCAGCGTCGGGGTTGTAGCGATAGATTTTGAATTTCATGTGGCTGTCCTTTTTAATAGACACGAGGCTTGAGCGGAAACGATTCCACGGTCAGCGGTTTGAGGCGCACGGGTTTGTAATCGAGCCGATGCCCTTCGCTAAAGTACAGTGAATGCTTGAGCCAATTGGTATCGTCTCGATTGGGGAAATCATCACGGGCATGTGCGCCGCGACTTTCCTTGCGCGCTTCGGCGGCAACCATCGTGGCTTGTGCAACTTCAATCAGATTATCCAACTCCAGAGCTTCTATACGCGCGGTGTTAAACACTTTGCTCTTGTCTTGTATCTCAGTATGCGCAACGCGCTCGGCGACTTGTTTGATTTGCGCCACGCCTTCGGTCAACAAATCGGGAAAGCGGAATACGCCACAATGTTTTTGCATGGTTCTGCGCATCGCTTCGCCCACTTCAGAAACCCGTTCGCCATTTTTTTGATTTTCCAAACGTGCTAAACGCGCCAGGGGACGCTCGGCAGCATCGGCAGGTAGCGGCTTCAGGTGCGGATTATTCTTCAAGTCTTCAATAATTTGCCTGCCTGCTTCACGACCAAACACAATTAAATCCAGCAATGAGTTGCAACCCAAACGGTTTGCACCATGCACTGACACACAAGCGCATTCACCTACCGCATAGAGCCCATGCACAACTTCATCCGGCCCAGTTTTGTAAGGTGCAACCACCTGCCCGTGAAAATTAGTCGGAATACCGCCCATCATGTAATGCGCAGTCGGCACCACGGGAATGGGTGCTTTGGCGGGATCGACATGCGCGAACTTCAGCGCGATTTCACGTATGCCAGGCAGGCGTTGCTTGATGACATCTTCACCGAGATGGTCGAGCTTAAGCATCACATGGTCGCCATGTTTGCCGCAGCCGCGACCTTCGTTAATCTCTATGGTCATGGCACGCGACACCACGTCGCGGCTAGCTAAATCCTTAGCGTTCGGCGCGTACTTGGGCATGAAACGCTCGCCATCTTTATTCACAAGATAGCCACCCTCGCCACGCACCCCTTCGGTGATCAGCACGCCTGCGCCATACACACCCGTCGGATGGAATTGAAAAAACTCCATATCTTCCAGCGGAATGCCTGCACGAGCCGCCATACCCAACCCATCACCCGTATTGATAAACGCGTTGGTACTGGAATGAAAAATACGCCCCGCGCCACCCGTGGCAAACAACGTGGCGCGTGCTTGAAACATCATGACTTCGCCCGTTTCGATTTCCATCGCGGTTACGCCGAGTACGTCGCCATCTTCATCACGAATCAGATCGAGTGCCATCCATTCGACAAAAAAATGCGTGTTGGCTTTGACGTTTTGTTGATACAGCGTATGCAGCAAAGCATGGCCGGTGCGGTCTGCTGCGGCACACGCGCGCTGCACGGGATTCTTACCATAGTCCTGCATGTGGCCACCGAATGGACGCTGATAAATCTTGCCACTTTCCAGTCGATCAAACGGCATACCGAAATGCTCTAGCTCGTACACCACTTCAGGAGCGGCGCGACACATGAACTCGATGGCATCCTGATCACCCAAATAATCCGACCCTTTCACTGTGTCGTACATGTGCCAGTGCCAATTATCCTCGTTGACATTACCCAGCGAAGCGGCGATACCACCTTGCGCCGCAACCGTGTGCGAGCGAGTGGGGAAAACTTTTGACAGCACCGCCACCTTCAAACCCGCTTGCGCCAATTGCAATGCGGCGCGCATTCCCGCACCGCCTGCACCGACTACTACGACATCGAAAGTTCGTTTAGAGATTGCCATTACTTTCCTCGATAAACCACGCCGTCATTCCCGCGAAAGTGGGAATCCAGCAAAAAATAAAAATCTGCGGAGCAGACAAAACCAAAGCATTGTTCCGCTGCGCGGGAATGACGGTTCTTTGAATTCACATTCCCCACAAAATTTGAACCGACCAAATCGTATAAACCACCAATGCCAATATCACCAGCACATGTATTGCCAGCCTCACACTGGCGGGTTTTACGTAATCCATCACGATGTCACGCACGCCTATCCATGCGTGATAGAACACGCTCAACAAAAATAATAAGGTGAAAGTGCGCATCAGCTGGTTGGAAAATAATGCAGTCCAAGTGTCGTAATTAAACTCAGGCTGTAAACATAAATAGCCAACAATGATTACCGTGTAAATCGCCATCACCACCGCTGTAACGCGCTGAAACAGCCAGTCTCGCAGCCCATAATGCGCGCCAGTTACAACCCGATTTACCATAGTTTCACTCCCAGAATAATCGTCAGCGACAAGCTCGCCAGCAACACCACTTTGCTGCTATTACGGGCTTGCGTAAGGCTACGCAGCCAGTGCAAATCAATCGCCAAGTAGCGCAGTCCCGCGCAGAAGTGATGTAGAAATGCCCACATCACCACAATCAAAAGCAATTTGCTAACGGGGTGGGCAAACATCCAAGACATAAAGGCGAAATTTTCACTGGTGCGCAAACTGTATTGCAGCGTCCACAACAGCAGCGGTAGTGACAAGAACAGCAGCAAACCGCTGGCGCGATGCAGAATGGAGATGATGCCGGGGAGCGGCAATTTGATGAGGTGTAGTGCGAGATGCTTGGGGCGTTTTTTATTCATTCTAAGTAAGCCAATAATCAAGACACAGGTGTAATCGTACACCTTTTATCTAACGAATAAAGATGGCGTATTGATTTGGGATTAGCTATTTGCCTTTATGAAAAAGCGGTACAGCTTCACAAATTCTGCTTGATAAGAATGCCTAACATGCCTGTTTCCTTGGCGCACTGTAATCAAGCTGCAACAACCCATTAACGCAGTTGCAATATACAAGGGCTACTGTACTGCCAGCAAATACGTTAAAGGAGATTGATATGAGCAAACTCATCTGCATCATACGTGGCATTATCCTAGTTCTGCACCTGATTTATGGGTTAGTGCTGGCAATAGGCTATCCCTGTTTGAGTAAAACAAAACAGCAGCGCATCTTAAAGACTTGGAGCAGGCAGCTACTCGCCATCTTTAACATCGGCATCCAGATCGAAGGGCAGCAGCCTGCTCGCCCAGAATGCGGCGGCTTGATCGTTGCCAACCATGTTTCATGGCTGGATATTTTTGTGCTGAATGCAATTCACCCTTCGCGCTTTATTGCCAAATCTGAAGTGCGTGGTTGGCCTGTCATCGGTTGGCTGGCTCAACGCACTGGCACAATCTTTATCGAACGCGGCTTGCGTCAAAACACTTCGCTCATCAACATGCGCATCGGCTACTTGTTAGGGCAGGGAGAGAGTGTCGGGCTATTCCCCGAAGGTACAACCACCGATGGTTATCAGGTTGGGCATTTTCATTCGGCACTGTTCCAATCCGTAATCAATGCCCGCGCAAAAATTTGTCCTGTTGCCTTGCGCTATCAGGATAATAATGGCGGACTCAGTGTCGCTGCTGCCTTTACGGGCGACACCACACTGGTTCAGTCTATCTGGCAACTGCTGCGTTGTTCGCATATCAATGCTTTGGTGGTGTACACACCCACGCTGAAGCCTACAGTCGAGAATCGACGTGAATTATCCCGCGCCGCGCAAGATGCCATTGCACAAGCGTTGCAACATATTGGCTCAACGCGACAAGTGCCCGCATTCCCGGAAGGCTTGATTGCGGCTCAGCCCGGCTAGACCAGCATTTCACACATTCTTCATTTTTCCGTCATCGCGTTGCAATACAGCCCGCCTAATCTGTACGCATGTTCAACCAACCCTTGGAGGATGCGATGCTGGAACTCAACCGACAAACCGAAAGTCACACACCGCGACACTTAACCACCTCAATCGCGCGCAGCGAAGCCGAAGTATTGGAGGCTCAACGATTGCGTTACAAGGTGTTTGCCGAGGAAATGGGTGCAAGATTGCCCAGCGCGAAGGAAGGCATAGACCGCGACTTTTTCGATCCGTACTGCGAGCATCTACTGGTGCGCGAGAGTGATGAAAATAAAGTCATCGGCACTTATCGCATTTTGCCGCCCGACCAAGCGAAAAAAATCGGCGGCTATTATTCGCAGACTGAGTTTGATCTCACTCGCTTAATGCACTTGGGTGATCGCATGGTGGAAGTGGGTCGCTCCTGCGTGCATCGGGATCACCGTGACGGCGCAACCATCACACAGCTATGGGGCGGACTTGCGCAATACATGCAGCAACATAACCATGAATACATGATCGGTTGTGCCAGTATCAGCATGGCGGATGGCGGCCATGTCGCGGCGAGCATTTATCGCAAGCTGCATCGTATTTATTCCGCACCCGTCGAATACACCGTATTCCCACGCAACCCTTTACCCATCCACGCGCTGAATCAATTGCTCGACGCGCCAATTCCACCGTTACTCAAAGGTTACTTGCGGTTAGGTGCATACATTTGTGGCGAACCCGCTTGGGATGCGGAATTTAATACTGCGGATTTACTGATCTTATTACCGATGTCGCGCTTGAGCAGCCGTTATGCCAAACACTTTCTCAAAATGTAGTTCGGGAAACTTCGAGGTGAACAATGAAGAAAATTTATTCTGTTGCTGCAAAACTTGTGCGTTGGATGGTCGTCGGCATCCTGTCATTCATCGCCGCACTTCCGGCTTTTGTCTCACTGTCCATCTATGCGCAAGCACCCCTTGGTCGCTCTATCGAAGTACCCTGCGGGCTATCATCCCCGTCACAGCCGAAGTGCCTACCGCCTGTCATCGCCTAGTCATACTGTGTTCATCAAACTGTAACACTCCCTACTTATTATCCCGTCCGTCGCAATCTGGCGGCTCTAAATTAAATGACTTAGGAGAGTTTGATAATGCAAAAGAAACTAATCGTTGTCGCGCTGGCTGCGGCTTTCACTTTGCCAACAGCGGCACACGCCGACAATGGCAATTTCACTTTTTACGGCGTGGCTGACCTGTCTTACGACTTCGTCAACACAAGCGACGGCACAATTACTGCCAATGGCGCGACTGCTGTCGCTGGCACAAGCAAGCGCGTGGTCTCCAGCAACGTGTCCAAATTTGGTTTCAAAGGCTCGGAAGATTTGGGCGAAGGTCTGTCTGCGAACTGGCAAATTGAGCAGCAAATTGATATCGATGCTGCGGCAAAAAATACTTTTGCCAGCCGTAATACTTTCATTAACGTGAAGAGCGAAAAACTGGGTGCGGTGTTGTTCGGTATCCATGACACACCATACAAAATTGCTGTTCGCAAACTGGATATGTTCGGTGACAATATCGGTGACAACCGTGCGTTGATGGGCGCACCTAAAAGCGTTACGGCAGTTGCTGTGACTGCAACTGCTGGAGCTGCACCATTCGCAGGCGCATCTAGCCAAGGTTTTGAACTTCGTCCTACCAATATCCTGATGTACACTAGTCCAACTTTCGCAGGTTTCAATGCTGCAGTCGCAGCAGTTAATTTGACCGAACAAAATTACGTCAACACAAACAAAAGAAACAATCTCTTGAGTTTTGCTGTCATGTACGACGTTGCACCTTTCTTCGGCTCTGTTGCGCATGAAGCTCACAAACTCGAATCCAACGTAACTACAACACAGGGTCAAGACGAATCAGCCACTCGTCTGGGATTCGGCTTCAAACCTGAAGGTAAGCCTTTTGAAGTAACGGCGGTTTATGAAAAAACCACCGACAACCTCGGCGCGCTTGGAGCTAACGTGAACGGTCACAGCGCGGCCTACCTGGGTGCAAAGTACAACCTCGGCAACAATGCGATCAAGTTGGGTTATGCCAAAGCTGGCACGTTAAGCTCGGTTACTGACAGCGGCGCAAGTCAGGTTTCTGTTGGCTACGATCACGGTCTGAGCAAACGCACCAAACTGTATGCCATTTATACGCAAATCACCAACGGCAAAGGTGTGAACTACGGCTTCTCACAAAGCTCTGGCGCAGCCACCACCAACTCTGGCTTTGGCACATCGCCTTCCGTTGTATCACTGGGCGTGAAGCACTCGTTTTAATACGCTCAGCGAAATACCACACAAAAACTAACGGGCATCTTCGGATGCCCGTTTTTTATTGTACTCAGGATTATTTTGTCGATTAAGCCATGCCTTGTTCGTCATGGTAGTGGTGAGTATCGTCAGCCATCGACGATTTTCACCACCAGCAACATTACGTAGCATGGGGCTTTTTTGCTAAGATAGGTAATCGCATCAACGGTGCTACCGAGATGAATCAATTTTGCTACGTTCTTTTAAGCGGTGTGCTACTCGCCGCTTGTACCCATCAGCCTGTGCAACGGGTTGCTGCACAAATGACTGCGGAAATTCCCCAGTCTGAGAGTATTGATCAATCCGAGCAAGCAACAACGGACACGCGAGTACTTCCCCATGTTGAATTAACCGATGAGTTGCTGTATCAATTTTTGCTAACGGACATCGCAAGTCAACGTGGTGAAACGGACGCGGCAGTCAAAATGAGTGCTGATTTGGCAAAACAAACCCGTGATCCGCGTGTAGCAATGCGTGCGGTGCAATTGGCGATGGAATCGGGACGATTAGATAAGGCAATTGATGCGATTAAATTGTGGCGTGAGATAGAGCCCGCTTCGGCGATTCCCGAGCGGATGCTGTCATCGGTGTTGGTACAAGCAGGGCAATTTGATGAGGCGCGTGTCGAGCTTAAGCGAACTTTGCAAGCCAACCCTGAAAATGCAGGGGCGACTTTTATTCATTTGTATCAAACCTTGTCTGGACAGTCGAACAGGATTGCGGCATTGAAGATGATGAGTGATTTGGCGCAATCCTATCCGCGTGTCCCTGAGGTACGTTGGGCAACGGCACAATTGGCGCAGTCGGCTGGGGATGATGCGCTTGCGTTGCGTGAAGTTAGATCGGCTGGTGAATTGCGTCCAGATTGGGCGATGGCAGTCTCACTTGAAGCGGCATTGTTGCAAAAAGACGCGCCGCAAGAAGGGCTGGATAGATTAAAAAATTATTTGGGTAAGCATCCAGATTCACGCGAAATTCGTGTGCAATATGCACGTGCTTTGCTCGATCAAAAGCAATATTCGCTGGCGCGGGATGAATTTACGCGCTTGGCAAATGACAACCCAGACTCTCCCGACATGGCGTTTGCTACCGCACTTATTTCATTGCAGATGGAAGATTATCTGGGTGCGGAAGAGCAACTCAAACAATCGTTAATCAAAGGAAAAAAAGACCAGGATACGGTTCATTATTATCTTGCCCAGTTGAATGAAGCCCAAAAAAATGATGTTAAGGCAATTGCAAATTATCGGTTGGTAACGGGGGGAGAGTATCAATTTTCCGCGCAAGTTCGTGTGGCGCATTTGCTTGGAAAACGCGGTGAATCAACTGCTGCCATAGAGCAGTTGCATCAAGTGTATGCCATGAATAATCAGCAGCAAGTGCAGTTGATTTTGGTCGAGTCAAAATTATTGTTTGACGATAAAAAGCTAGAGGAAGCCTATAACGTATTGCAACAAGGGTTGAATAATTTTCCGAACAATTCCGATTTGCTTTATGAGGCAGCAATGATTGCCGAGCGATTCGGCAAGCCTGTTGAAACAGAAAAGTTATTGCGTCGCCTGATCCAAATTAAACCGAACGATGCGCAAGGTTACAACGCGCTTGGGTATAGCTTGTTAGAACGCAATGAGCGTATACCAGAGGCAGTAGCCTTGGTGGAAAAGGCCTTTCAGCTTGCGCCCGATGATGCCGCGATTATGGATAGCGTGGGCTGGGGTTATTACCGCAGCGGTAAATTGACCGAGAGTCTCTCTTATTTAAAGCGTGCGTTCGCAAGTAGTCCCGACCCTGAAATTGCCGCGCATCTGGGCGAAGTATTGTGGGCGAATGGAGATCAAGAAAGCGCGAAAAAAATTTGGCTAGATAGCCTGAAAGAAAATGCAGGTAGTGCGCAACTTCAAACCGTCATCAAGAAATTTATTCCTTAAAATGGTGGTTCGTTTGCTGGTTTTAATTGGCGTTATTTTTCTGAGCGGCTGCGCGTCATTACGTCCTCACCGCGTACCCATTCCTCCACCGACTCGGCTTGAATCCGCACCTTTTGTGCTGAATGGTCGCATCTCGATCAGTTATCGTGGCGAGCGGAATTCTGCTGGGCTGCATTGGAATCATCAAACGCAATCAGACGAAATTTTGTTACTGACCCCGCTTGGTCAGACGGTGGCACGTATCTCCAGTAATGCGCAACATGCCACCTTGGATCAAGGTAATCAACACCATGAGGCTCAGGATATTGAAACGTTGATGACCCAAGTGCTGGGGTGGCATTTGCCATTAAGTGGTCTGCATTATTGGTCGTTGGGCAAAGCGACGATGAATAGTCCTGCGCAAATCGAACGGGATGGACAAGGCAGGGTAGCGGTGTTGCGCCAAGCGGGTTGGGAAGTTCGTTATCTGAGTTACACAGAAGCTGCGTCGGAAAGTTTGCCCGCGCGTATGGAGTTGATCCATGACGACTTACAAGTGAAGTTATTCATTGACGAATGGGACTGGGATTCCAGTTCGCAATAGGACCATAGAAATGATAAGCGTATTGGCATCCCCTTCACCAAAGATTACCTCGCGTAAGCCAATAAGCGGCTTCACCGACGCAGAAAAGCAATTCATTACCTCATTGCTGTCCGATAACGGCAATTATACTAATCGAATCTCCAGCTTCTTCCCACACGCAGCGGCAAATTTGCGTAGCGTTGCGACCGAAGGCGATTGTTTATCGCTCGCTAAGGAAGCCAATAAACGTGAAATAGCAGGTGGCTTAGTCCCCATGCGCTCGGCAATTTTCGCTTGGGTTAGTCCCGCCGCATCACGCGCTGCCAAAAGCGTATCCAATAAACCAAGTTCTTCGCGTTCAATGCGCGCCTTTTCTTCGCGGAAGGCTGGGTCTTTCATCCAGCCCTTCACCATATCGTCATGTGACACGGCGGCAGGAACAGGTGACTTTTGTTTGTTTGAGAGCAAGGCTTTACGCATGATCCATCTCCTTTTTACGTCGTCTGGTAATTTCCAAATCACGCTTGGGCGTGGTTTGGGTTTTCTTGATAAAGCTGTGCAACATCACAATACGCCGCTCATGCACCACACAGTAAAACACAGGGGCGATGTCACTGGCATCTTTCAGGCGCAACTCAAACGAACCACCACCCATCGCACGTGTATGCGGCATTCCAAGATTCGCACCGAATTGCTTCATCCGTTCGGTATAAGCGGCATAACGCGCCCGCATCTCAAGAGACAGACCTGCCACATCAAGACGCACTGCTTCGCTGAAATAATGGATGGTGAACACACTGCATTGTTAACCAATATGTTAATCAAGGCAAGCGTAATTTGCGCGGCGAACGACAGCGAATACACAACCCAACCAACAAGGATCGCAGCATGAGCCTCAATCACAGTTTGTTAAAACGCATCACGCAATTTGGACTGATTCTAATGATGGGAGTGAGCATGAGTGCGTGTTCTGGGGCGGCGAAATGGAAAGAGGAGGTGCAGTTAAGTGAGGGACGTATCATTGTCGTTGAACGGGAGTTGCTGTATGAATCTGGCGGCGATGAGTGGGCATTAAACCGTGGTGGTGGCAAGCCCAAAGAGTATCGAATTCGGCTCGAATATCCGAGTGGGTCGGGGAAGCTGATTGAATGGAAGTCAACGAAAAAAGATGACGGCATGTGGCCTGAAATCCCTCTCGTATTTGACATAAATTTCGAGCAGCCCACTGTATTTACATTGGTAGCTATGCCCAATACCAATTGTTGCGAAGTCTATTCAAAATACCTTTATCAAAACGGGTCGTGGGTTGAGCAACCACTGCCAGAGCAATTTGAGCCGCGCACGACGAATCTATTATTTGGTACTAAAAGAGATTTGCCGTCACTCATTACCCTGACAGAAAAACACAATAGAAATTCTGGGATTGGCTATCAGCAAGCAGTGAAACAAGTCGGACCAACCCGAAAAGTCAAATTTAACTAGTTGAATTACAACCTAACTCACTTGGAGAAACATCATGCCTACTATTCTCGAATACATGCAATTTGCAACTGGGGTTTACGCCTCATCCGCGTTAAACAAGATCGATTCACCCACGGGTTGGACATTAAACGCTTGGCAACCAGACACGGGGTCTGGCTTTTCTGCGCAAAATTAAAGGGGGCAGCATCACAATGAAATTAACTTGTCCTGCACCCGCCAAGCTCAATTTATTTCTGCACATTGTTGGTCGCAGAGCGGATGGCTACCATCTGTTGCAAACCCTGTTTCGTTTTATCAGCCTGCAAGACACGCTGCATTTCAGTTTGCGCGAGGATGGCGAGGTACACCGCACCAATAGCATTGAAGGTGTGGCGGAAGAGCAGGACTTGTGTGTGCGAGCTGCACGCTTGCTGCAAAACGAGACGGGTTGTCGCTTGGGCGTGGACATCACCTTAGAAAAACGTATTCCGATGGGCGGG
>JBEBKA010000034.1:0-27593 GCA_040079595.1 Gallionella sp. | reverse complement strand
GGGTTAGGGTGGGGGAAGTAACCATGACCATAGGGCAGCGACAACGCCAACGTTGCCCAACGTGGGTTCGCACCCATCGCCGCCATATCGGATAAATTGACCGCGAGTGTTTTGTGTCCCAGCAGATACGGATCGGCATCAGCGAAAAAATGCGTGCCGCAAACCAGCATGTCGCTGGATACCGCTAGAACATTGCCCGCACTGACTTGCAGCAAGGCGGCATCATCGCCGACACCGAGCAATGCGCTTGGTGTGGCGCGGGTAAAGTGACGGCGAATGAGGTCGAACTCAGACATGAGTTACGAAAGTTGTGCGATGCGCCAAATGCTCGTTGCAATTTTGGACATACTTTTTTGTCGTGCAGCAATACGATCCGGTGTCCAGTTTTGATTGTCTTCTACAATTTTGCGTGTCAATTGAAAAACACTGGCAGCCAATATCGGTTTTTTTTCCAAGAATTGCTTATTGCCCATATCTCGATTTGCACTACTATCAATGAGTGTCATATTACCCAGCCTATACAGCATTGCTTGGGCTTCATCGTCGCTAAAAGCATCCCAACCTGTTGCGGCATTTTGCGGAAGTACATGCTCAACATTAAATGCTTCACTTGCAAAGTCATAGTCTTGTGCGCTGACTTGCTTTTCAAGCGCACATAAAATGTAACGCACAATTTTCAAATTACGTGAGCTAGAGGTGCGTATCACCTTTTCAGCAAAGCTTGCCTTAAAGGTATCGTCGTTCGGATAGACTGTTTTCATCCCATGTAAAGCAGCATTCACATCAGCATATTCGCCACGGGTAATTTTTTGCGCAACTGAGGAATAAACACGCTCCTGTTCATTTGGCGACTGACCACCAATGACGTTATAGCGCATTGAAATGGTCACGCAGCTGCGCAACAGAACTTCAAAGTCACTCGCCGAAAATTTTCGATGTGCCGCAACCAGTAAAGGAAAGGGTTGCCGCACGCTAAACATGCGCAAATCTCGTGCGTAGCCTTTCAAGTCAGCCGACCACTGCGATGCATCGGGCGTGGTTAGGGCAAGGTAAATATCCATATCCTCTTCCATATCACGTAACAGTTCAAAAACTGCTTCACGCCCACTCACTTTCTCTCGGATAGCTTTAAATAATTCAGCTTGCCTCACAAAGGCACGTCGACTAATCCAATGCACCCGTAAAAAGTCAGGGAAACTTTCGCTACCTAATCGTCCGACCATTGCCTCCCAGCGGTCTTCCAACACTTTCATTTCATGTTGATGCTCGCTAGCTCGGTGCAATACAGAAAATAGATAGTTCTTTAATAAATCTGTGGCTGATAGTCTGACTCCACGCGCATTCAGCGTTTCAAAAACCTTGTAGGCATTCAACTCGTCCGTTACGTTAATCACCGTAAAAAATAGACGATCACTCATATTTTCAACTAGGCTAGCTAAGGCAACACCCGCATCGCCTTGGGTATTTTTTAAATAGTCACCAACGCGCTTTTCAAACCACTCAAACGCTTTGCGTAAGCCGTGTTCAGAGGCTCTGAAACCACGCTGCGGCAAATGCCCAAGTGGCACTAAATATGTTTGGAAATAATCATCGTTATTTCGATTCAGCGTCAGTTTTGAACGTGACACCAAAGTAACTGGGTCAAGATAGCCAACATAAGTTTGGCGTATTTGATCCATACGCTGCTGGTTACTATTTGCATTCTGTTTTTCATCTACCAATTTCTTTAGCTGCTTAAGCACTGCCAACGCAATTAAGCTCAGCGTAGTCAGTCGCTGCTGCCCATCAATCACATCAAATACTTTGTCGTCACTAGACTGCAACACAAGATAGCCCATGTAATGGGCTGGCTCACCTCCATCTTGTATTGTCGCCAAAATGTCTGCCCATAAATCCTCCCACTCATTTTCAGCCCAACTATAGTCGCGTTGAAAGGGGGGGATTTTATAGGTCAAGCCATTACCAATTAATTTTCGGTAAGTGTTGTTTTCAGTTTTAAAATTGGTGGCAGACATCATCCCTCCTCAAATTTTTACAAGCTGATACTCATTACACTCTAACTGCGTCCTGCAAATTCCAATGCACGCACTTGCGGCGCAAGTTTGTCGAGTACGCCATTCACGTATTTATGGCCGTCTGTGCCGCCAAATGTTTTGGCGAGTTCGACGGCCTCGTTGATGGCAACTTTATAGGGCACTTCCACGTGATGAGCCAATTCAAATGTACCCAGCAACAGCACCGCAAATTCCACCGCGCTCAATTCATTCAATGGACGATCAAGATGCGGGGCAATCAGTGCTTCAAGTTCGACATGCTGGCTCAATGCACCGCGCAACAATTTGGAAAATAATTCCTTGTCGTAACGCCCCAGATTTTTTTCCGCATACATTTGTTTTTCAATTTGCGCGGCATCCCCAGCGGTAATGCGCCACTGATAAATGCCCTGCAACACCAATTCGCGCGCGCGGTGGCGTGGGCTTCTGTTCGGCGTGTGCTTCACTTCAACCAGCGTACCTTCTTGATCTTTGCTCATGCCAAATCTTTCAGAAGATTCGCCATCTCAATCGCCACCAGCGCGGCTTCGCCACCCTTGATGTGCATACGCTCTATCGCCTGCTGATCGGTATCGGTGGTTAACACCGCATTGGCGATCGGTACGCCGCACGCCAGCTGAACTTCGTTGATACAGCGCGCCGATTCGTTTGCCACGATTTCAAAATGATAAGTGTCGCCCCGCACCACTGCACCCAAGGCAATCAGCGCATCAAACTTTTCGCTTTCTGCCATCTGCAACAACGCCAGTGAAATTTCCAGCGCACCCGGCACGGTCGCCAGCACGATGTCATTTTCCGCTACGCCCTGTTTAATAAGTTGAGCGCGACACTCGCCCAGCAAGCCCTCGCAAATCTCAGGATTGAAACGGCTTTGCACAATGCCGATGCGCAGATTTTTCCCGTTGTGATTTTTTTCGATTTCTTTCATAGCTACCTCAGTTAATTAAAGGCAAAACCTTTCGTCCACGAAAAACACGAAAGGCACGAACAAAACAAACTGCAAAATACGGGCAAGCGTTTCTGTTCGCGCTCAATTCAAAATTTTTCTTGGTTTTTATTTCGTGCCTTTCGTGTTTTTCGTGGACAGCTTTTTAAGTTCCGTAACCCACAATTTCCAACCCAAACCCCACCATGCTCGGCATCTTGTGCGGCGTAGCCAGCAGCCGCATTTTGCCCACATTCAAGTCGCGCAAAATTTGCGCGCCGATACCATAGCTACGCGGATCCCATTGCGTGGTTTGTTGTTTACTCGTATCCAGTGTTGCACGCGCCAGCAAATCTTGCGATGTCTCTGTGCGATGCAGCAACACCAACACACCCGCTTTAGCCTGAGCCATTTTCTGCAATGCTTCATGCACGCTGGTGGAGTGCGCGTGATCGGTCTGCTCTAAAAAATCCAGTACCGACAACGGCTCATGCACGCGCACCAAGGTTTCCCCATCATGGCGAATATCGCCCTTCACCAACGCCAAGTGTGCGCGTTGCGTGGTTTTATCCACGTAAGTCACCAGCTCAAATTCCCCATACGCGGTTTGCACGGTGCGCCGCGCCGCGCGCTCGACCAACTTTTCATTCTGGCTGCGATGCTCAATCAAATCGGCAATTGTGCCGATCTTCAAACCATGCAGTTTGGCGAACTCAATCAAATCGGGCAGACGCGCCATCTCGCCATCGTCTTTGAGGATTTCGCAAATCACTGATGCGGGTGTCAGCCCAGCCAACTCAGCCAAATCGCAACCTGCTTCGGTGTGGCCGGCGCGAACCAACACGCCGCCATTTTGTGCGCGCAGCGGGAAGATATGGCCGGGCTGAACGATGTCGCTAGGCTTGGCATTTTTCGCGGCGGCGGCTTGCACCGTGCGCGAACGGTCTGCCGCTGAGATGCCCGTAGTTACGCCACTCGCCGCTTCAATCGACAGCGTGAAATTGGTCGCGAGCGGCAAACCGTTTTCACGCACCATCAGCGGCAAATCCAATTGTTTGCAATGCGCCTCGGTGAGTGTCAAACAAATCAAACCGCGCCCATGCTTCGCCATGAAATTGATTTTTTCGGGTGTGGTAAATTCCGCCGCGCACACCAAATCGCCTTCATTCTCGCGGTCTTCGTCATCCATCAACACCACCATGCGCCCGGCGCGCATCTCCGCGATGATCTCTGTAACGGGTGAAATTCCTACCATGTAACCAACCTCGAATAAACTGCAAAGCGGCACACCATGCGCCGCCGATAAGGGCGCGATTCTACCATTTCGACTTGGGTAACTTCTGCTAAATGGCAATGAAAAAGTTGTGGGTCGGATAGGCTGCTGGCGTTATCCGAAAGTGATGCTCACATCCGACTTACTCGCTTCCAATCAACGTGAGGTGCAATACCTGTTGGTTAATGCGCCTTACTCGTTTCACCCCACGGCGCAACCTTAAACAGCAGCAGCATCCCCGGTATCGCCAACACTGCGCACAACAGGAAAAATCCGCTCCACTGCAATTGCTCCACTAGCCAACCTGCCGTGGCATTGACGAAGGTGCGCGGCACGGCGGCGAGGCTGGTGAATAGGGCGAACTGGGTGGCGGTGTAAGCGGGGTGGGTGGATTGGGCGATGTAGGCGACGAACGCCGCAGTGCCTAGGCCTACGCCTAATGCCTCCAAGCCGATGACGAAGCCTAGTTGCATTAGATTGGTGGCGGTGATTTCGGTTTGATGCCCTTGCAACGCCAGCCAATAAAAGCCAAAAATGCTCACCACCTGCACTACGCCGAATAGCCACAGTGCACGGTTGATGCCAATTTTCAACATCCAGATTCCACCCAATAACGCGCCGATTACCGCTGGCCACAGCCCGGCATTTTTTGCGATGAGGCCGATCTGCGATTTGGTAAAACCCATGTCGAGATAGAAGGGGGTCGCCAGCGCGGTACACAAGCTGTCGCCGAGTTTGTAGAAGAACAAGAACGCCAAAATCAACAATGCGCTTTGCCAACCTTTACGCGTAATGAATTCGTGGAATGGCTCGACCACGGCTTCGCGTAAGGTTTTTGGCGGGGCGGCGCGATGCGGCTCCTTAACCATCAATGTCATCACCATGCCGGGAATCATGAACAACGCGGTGATGAGGAACACCATATTCCACGGTAAGTGGTCGGCGAGGATCAACGACACCGACCCGGGTATCAGACCGGCAATGCGATAGGCATTGACGTGTACCGCGTTGCCTAAGCCTAGCTCGTTATCCAATAACAATTCGCGGCGATATGCATCCAGAACGATGTCCTGTGTGGCACTTAAAAATGCCAGCAAGGTGGCAAGCAACACTATCGTGCCCAGATCATTCTGTGGTGAAAATCCGCCCATTGAGGCAATCACAACCAGCAACGAAGCTTGCGTGAGCAACATCCAGCCACGTCTTCGCCCCAGCAAGGGTAAAGCATAGCGATCCAGAAATGGTGACCACAAAAATTTCCAGGTGTAGGGGAATTGAATCAGCGCGAATGCGCCGATGACTTTTAAGTCGATATGCTCGGTTCGCAACCAAGCGGGTACAAGATTAAGCAGCAGGTATAAAGGCAAGCCGGATGCGAATCCGGTGAAGATGCAGATCGCCATGCGGCGAGTGAAGAGTTGTTGCCAGATGGTCATAAAATTCTCCGCACAACTACTGCGCTTGGTAATGCTGCGTCGAAATGCAGCTCAAAATCCTCATGTATATTTGGATACACTGCGGTTTCTCGCTGCATTTCCCCTTGCCTAACCAGCACTCGTAACGTTGTACAGGGAACTTTTGTGTTCATGTAATTCAAATCCCACGCTGGAACCGATACACGGCGGTGCTGCCTAGTAAATTAGGCATCACGTTAACCATTTCTTTGCCTGTCATGACGCGACGTTCGATCACGGCAACTTGGTGATCTTGGCAGAAGGTTTCAAAATCATGCAGTGTGCATAAATGGACATTCGGCGTGTCATACCATTGGTAGGGCAGCACTTTTGAAACGGGCATGTTGCCGAATAAGATGTTGAGGCGGTTTTTCCAGTAACCAAAGTTGGGGAAGCTGACGATGCCCTCACGTCCGACGCGCAGCATTTCTTGTATCAGCGGCTCGGTGTGGCGCGTGGCTTGCAGGGTTTGTGACAGCATCACAAAATCGAACGAGTTGTTTTCAAAATCGGATAAGCCGGATTCCAAATCGTTTTGAATCACGTTTACACCGTTGCTAATGCAAGCTGCAATTCCTAGATCGCTGATCTCCACACCGTAGCCACGCACGCCGCGTTTTTCCTGGAGATAGTGCAACAAGCTGCCATCGCCACAGCCCAAATCCAGCACCGATGCGCCGAGGGGTATCCACTTTGCAATCGCTGCAAAATCGGGACGTTCGATAGCGAGCTTGTTGAGGTCATTCATCATCATATCGCCACCTCGTTGGCAACATTATCGAGATAAGCACGTACCACTTCAAAGTAATGCGGATGTGGCATCAGGAAGGAATCATGGCCATGTGTCGAGGTGATTTCCGCATAGCTCACATTGCGCCGATTGTGTAGCAGCGGGCGGATAATTTCACGCGAACGCTGCGGTGAAAAACGCCAATCGGTGGTGAATGAGATCACTAAATAATTCGCCTTCGCGCGCGCGAAAGCTTGATTCAAATTGCCGCCGCAATCATGCGCAGGGTCAAAATAATCCAGTGCCTTGGTCATCAGCAAATAAGTGTTCGCATCAAAGTACGAGGCAAATTTGTCGCCCTGATAGCGCAGGTAAGATTCAATTTCGAACTCGATGTCATAGCTGTAATTAAATTTTTCAGCACGCAATAAGCGGCCAAATTTATCCGCCATCGCATCGTCCGACAAATAAGTGATGTGTCCCAACATGCGCGCCAGTCGCAGACCGCGAGTAGGAACGACGTTGTGCTGATAGTAATTACCGCCGTGGAAATCAGGGTCGGTCAAAATCGCGTTGCGCGCCACATCGTTGAACGCGATGTTCTGGGCGGTGAGGCGCGGCGCGGCGGCAATCGCCAATACATTTCGCACACGGTCAGGATAGGCGAGTGACCATTGCAAAGCCTGCATTCCGCCCAGGCTGCCACCAATTACCGCTGCGAATTGTTGGATGCCAAGCACGTCAGCCAGTCGCGCCTGCGAGGTGACCCAATCTTCCACGGTAATCAGCGGGAAGTTTGCGCCGTAGGGTTGATTCATTTCCGGGTTAATGGACGAAGGGCCAGTTGAACCGTGGCAGCCGCCCAAATTGTTCAAGCCGATGACAAAGAATTTGTTGGTGTCGATAGGCTTGCCGGGGCCGACCATGTTGTCCCACCAGCCGATATTTTTTGGCTCGTCGGCATACACGCCCGCAACATGATGATGTCCCGACAAGGCATGGCAAATCAGAATGGCGTTGGATTGATCTGCATTCAGCGTACCGTAGGTTTCGAACAGCAACTCATAGCGTGGCAACACCGCGCCGCTGCGGAAAACCAGCGGGGTGTCAAAAGTTGTACGTTGCGCGCTAACGATGCCTACAGAATCACTCAATCAATACTCCAAAAGAAAAACCCGCTTAGCTTGTGCTAAAACGGGTTTCCTCGCTTTAGCTGGTATTTTTAACGTGCCCCGCAAGCTGATTCAAATCGGCACAACTGTAGTTTCGGTGTTTTGAATATGGCTGTCAATATATCAAACAATCCTCGACCTAAATGGCGTGTTTTTTAATAAATGGGAACAAGGTATTTTACAAAGGACGCTTAATGCTGATCGCACCGCGAATTTGCCCGACACTGTAACCCGTCGCTTGGTCATGCGGATAGTCGGTGTTCAATCGTGATTTGACTTCGGCAGAAAGAGTATCTACTGCACCATGACAAGCCACGCAGCCGGGTTGCAAAGCAATTGCTTTCATAAAGCGGAATGATTTGCCTGCGGGTTCTTCGACAACTTCAGAAACCTCCATCGTTTCGGGCTTTTCACCTTTTGCTGAACGTGATTCAAAATCCTGCAAAGCTTTTTGCTCCCATGCATCAGGCGTACCCAGCAATGGATTACGGACTTTCAGGCTTACGCGAGTGACTTTCCAACCTGTTTGACGAGAAATTTCACTGGTCATGGCAGGGGCAATGTCTTTGCATACTTGGGTAGCAGATTCGGCACCGCCCGTACTCATGGCTTTTTGATTTTCCGCGCCGAGTTTCTTCAGAAAAGGCATGGCAACTGCACGACTCTCTTCTTGGTATTTGTTCATGTCGTCTGCATATACGCCATTACCCAAGAGGGCTAAAACGCTTAAGGTAATAATTTTTTTCATGGTGTATTTTTCCTGTAGTGGATTAAAGATTGAAGTGCGACGATAACTGATTGTTCAGCTTAACATATTCCCGTGTTGGAGAGTACCTTGCGCGGAATAATCCCCACGGCTTATGCGGGCATTTTTTCTTGATGCAATCCGCACAGATATGCAGGGAATGCTCGCGGATGGCGAAGCCCAATTCTGCGGTGACTTTTTCTTGGCGCGCTTCAATCGCCTTGTCGCAAAACCCCTCGACATGTTCGCGCTGTGGATAATCACCAGCAGCAGAAGGCACGGAAGTCGGGGGGTGTCATACAGGGCATTTTCACAGGCCACATCGGACAGAATCACCCTAGATTGGTTCGGGACTTGTTCGGTGTTTCCTTACCTATAGTTTCTGGCGGTTAGACCACTGCAATCTTAAAAATCACCTTGCGTATTGCGCCACTACTCACCAGTGGCGCATGCGCATCTTCGGGGAAGAAAATACAAAACGCACCCGCAGGCACGGCAATCCAACTATCCGGCACATCGTCGAAAAACTGGATGTCGCGCTCGCTGTTGTAATCCGCGATTGGCTGGTGGCAATAGGACACAGGCTTCCAGCCCATCTCGTCTATTCCTGACAACACTAATTGAATGTCGATGTACTTGCGATGACATTCCAGCTTCGCCTCCGTACGGGTACGACCATTCGCTTCTTCCACAATCACAAACAATTGCTTGTCGATGATGTCATGAACGCCGGGTGTTAAAGAAAGTAAATCAGTGTTGCGAATGTAGTCGAATGCGCGCGGGAACAGCGGATGCAGTGCGGCGTAGCGGTTGGATTGAGAGAGGGCGGAGAAAATCAAAGGCCGAGATTTCCTTGGCGTGCAGAAGCTGGCAGTGGCAAATCATCAGTTTTCATCACTTCGATGTGTGCTCTCTTTCCATATCGAGCTATATCGCTGTCATCCGAATAGATGATCGTTACATTATGGGCAGCTGCTATAGCTACAATTTGCCAATCGAATTTTATTTTTGATCTTGATACTTGCTGTTTTGCCTTAGAGTCTAGTGCTTCCTCAAGCAACAAGGCACATTCCATAGCTGCTCTTGAATCAAACGATGTAATTTGAAATGCAGATTTGACGGAAAGCTTTTCATGAATTTCTTCTCGCGCTTTTCCTGCGCGAACCATCAACTCTGTAAGTGCTGGAGTTGGAATTAGTATTTTAGTGCGCTGCTTTTGAAGCTCCATAACCAGATGATCTAGCTTGGCGCGTCGATCACCCTTAAGGCGTGGATTGAATAGGTCTATTAGCACAGAGGCATCAAAGGCAACAGCCATCAATCACCTCTCAGTTTTCTAAGTTCGGCCTGAGGATCATCCATTTCATTCCAAGGATTGCCCTCAACTGCTCGCAAATCATTTACGAGTTGTTCTAACGGTGTGTCATCGAGAGCTTCAAAACTCTTAATGTCGAATTGCTCAAGCTCCCATTTACGTTCTGGAGTGCGACACCACTTTCCATTTCCTGCTACGCGCACAGGTTTATCAAAAAGAAATGTTGCTAATTGGCGAGCAAGATCGCGGTTGGTTTGACACTTGTAAATAGCCTTGCCTTCGCCCTCAATCCAAACTGGAACCGAGTCATCTTTCCCCCCAACACGGATTACAATACCATCCAAATCGCCTTGTTCATGAACAATTACTTCTTCAGCTAGCGGTGTTTTTTTCCCTGGGAAATTTAGAACGATGCCGCCATTTTTTATTCTTAGAGTGGCCGATGCGTTATCTTCTCGCAGCATCCGATTTATTTCCAGATTGGCTTTCTCTAAATCAGGTGGAGCGTCAAAAGTGCCTACAAGACGCAGGCGCGCTGTGACTTTAGGTGCAGCCTCATGTTCAACGGCAATCTCTGGAATGGCACTACCCTTACGAACCTTCAAGAAATGAACATGATTCTCGTCACCAAACATAACCGAAAGTTTCGCTAAATATTTGGCGAGCTTACCCATTGGAAGTGTTTCAGGTTTCCAAGCATCAATGCGAAAATCATAGTGAATCAAATCATTCATGGTTGAGATCAAGATGGCATTTCTGTTTGTACGCCATATTTGTAATATCTACGTGCGCATTGTGCATCTGCAAATTGCCAAGCGTCAACTTGGCAATTAAATAAACCGCGCCACCATGCCCTTAACCAACTCGCCCTGCAACGGTATCTGCACGCGATGTCCGCTGCCCGGCGCGGTAGTGAGTGCTTCACCTTTAAGGCTGCGCATTTCATTCAGCACGACGATTTGATTACCGGAAGGATGGATGATTTCGAGTTTGTCGCCGACTTGAAATTTATTCTTCACGTCGATCTCAGCCATGCCGTTCACGCACGCCACGATGTCGCCGACATATTGCTGACGGAAACTTTCTGAGTGGCCGCGCATGTAGTTCTGTTGTTCGTGGGTGTGGTGACGTTCATAGAAGCCATCGGTATAGCCGCGATTCGCCAGCGCGTCCAGTGCGCCGAGTAAGCTCAAGTTGAATGGACGCTCTGCCACCGCATCGTCAATAGCTTGGCGATATACCTGCGCGGTGCGTGCCACGTAGTAGATGGATTTGGTGCGGCCTTCGACCTTGAGCGAATCAATGCCGATCTTCGCCAAACGTTCGACGTGTTCTACGGCACGCAGGTCTTTGGAGTTCATGATGTACGTGCCGTGCTTGTCTTCCATCACGGGCATCAGTTCATTGGGATGGTCTTGACGCGAGATGACATACACGCGGTCTGCCATCGGATGACGGGCTTGCCCGCCACAATCGGACAGCGCGCTTTGACTCAACGCCTTGTCGAAATCGAAATCAATCTTTTGAATATCGCCCGTGCCATCTTCTGCGGCGTTGTCCACTTTGTAATCCCAGCGGCACGAGTTGGTACACGTGCCTTGATTCGCATCGCGGTGGTTGAAATAGCCGGACAGCAGGCAACGACCGGAATAGGCGATGCACAATGCGCCATGCACGAAAACTTCCAACTCCATGTCCGGACATTGTTGGCGGATTTCTTCGATCTCATCCAGCGACAATTCGCGTGACAGAATCACGCGAGTTAAGCCTAACGATTTCCAGAATTTCACCGCTGCATAATTGACAGTATTGGCTTGTACCGACAGATGAATTGGCACTTCAGGCCAACGCTCGCGCACCATCGCAATCAAGCCGGGATCAGCCATAATCAACGCGTCCGGCTGCATGGCGATGACCGGCTCCATATCCGCCATGTAGGTTTTTACCTTGGCGTTATGCGGCATCAGATTGCTGGCGACGAACAATTTTTTGCCCAGCGCATGTGCTTCCTGAATGCCGATTTGCAACTCTTCTAATTGAAATTCGTTGTTGCGCGCGCGCAAGGAATAGCGCGGCTGTCCGGCATACACCGCGTCTGCGCCAAAAGCATACGCGGCACGCATTTTGTCCAGTGTTCCTGCTGGTAATAATAGTTCTGGTGCGCGCAAGGTGCTCATTGGCAACCCAACCGTTTCACAATTTCCAACGAAGCACCCGCTTGGTTCAATGTGTAGAAGTGCAAACCGGGTGCGCCCCCTGTAATCAGTTTTTCGCACAATTGGGTAACGACATCGAGACCGAATGCCTGTACCGACTCAGTGTCATCGCCATAGCCTTCCAGGGTCTTGCGCATCCAGCGCGGAATCTCTGCACCGCACATGTCGGAGAAACGCGCCAGTTGCGAGAACTTCATGATCGGCATGATGCCAGGTACGATGGGTGCGGTGATGCCCAGCTTGCGAGAATCCTCTACAAAGCGAAAGTAGGCATCCGCATTGTAAAAGTATTGGGTAATAGCAGAGTTCGCACCTGCACTGACTTTGCGTTTGAAGTTGATCAAGTCGTCATGCGCCGATCTGGCTTGCGGGTGAAACTCAGGGTAAGCCGCCACTTCGATATGGAAATGCTCGCCAGTCTGGGCTCGAATGAACGACACCAGTTCGTTGGCATATTGAAACTCGCCGATGCTGTGCATACCGGAGGGCAAGTCACCGCGTAAGGCAACGATGCGATTGATACCCAGCTCTTTGTAGGCAAGCAACAAGGCACGGATGTTGTCGCGCGTGGAACCCACACAAGAAAGATGCGGTGCGGCATGGTAGCCTTCGGCATGGATCAATCGGATGGTTTCCATGGTGCGGTCTTGGGTAGAGCCGCCCGCACCAAATGTTACCGAGAAAAACTCAGGGTTGAGTGTTGCCAATTGCTTGCGCACGGCAGTCAATTTTTCTAAGCCTTCAGGTGTTTGTGGCGGGAAGAATTCAAAGCTGATAGGTGGTTTTTTCATAGTAAATTATTTTTTTAACAGTTGATTGGCCGCTGAAGAAAGTGCCCAAGAAAAAATACTGTACAGCACCGCACCCATTACGCCATGCCAGAAACTATCGACCACAAAGCCTTTTAACGCCGAGCCAACAAACCAAAACAAAAATCCGTTGATGGCAAAAATGAACAGGCCGAGTGTGACGAGCGTGATAGGTAGCGTGAGCACCAATAAAACGGGGCGTATTAGCGTGTTGACGAAACCCAAAGCGAATGCGGCGATCAACGCAGCCAGGTAGCCATCGATATGTATGCCGGGTACGAAATTCGCCACGGCAACGAGTGCCAATGCGTTTAATGCCCAGAGGATTAACAGTTTCATTTTTTAGGAAGCCTTTGCCTTTTTGCTACGTGGTTTAGGCTTGGCTGAACGAGCGCGTATTGCCGCCGCAAAACCCAACTGACACCACTCGCTCATTTCAGCAGGAGACTCAAGACAAGCGGGTGGGGCAGACCAATACGACACCTTCACGGTACGAGTTTTGCTCTGGTATGCAAAAGGGTGACTATCTTCGCTTTTGAATTGCGCCACATTGAGCGCATCCGCTTTGAAAAATAACTCATCCTCAACAATCAACGCGAACATCATGCCGTCACGGTATATGCCATGCCCACCGAACATTTTGCGCGCTGACACCGTCGCCCACTCTGACATAAGCTCCACCACATAAGCTGCAAACTCATTACGGGTGGAAGTCATTTTTTAATTAGCTTTCAAGTTGAATACTTCGGACTTTCGTCATTCCCGCGAAAGCGGGAATGACGCAGCTTGGTAATCAAAAATAAGTTTAGTAGCGATAGTGGTTGGCTTTATAAGGACCATCCTTAGAGACGCTGATATAAGCGGCCTGCTGGTCGGTCAATGTGCTCAATTGCGCATTCAGCGTGGTCAATTGCAAACGCGCCACTTTTTCATCCAAGTGTTTAGGCAGGGTGTAAA
This sequence comes from Gallionella sp., assembly GCA_040079595.1. Taxonomy (GTDB): domain Bacteria; phylum Pseudomonadota; class Gammaproteobacteria; order Burkholderiales; family Gallionellaceae; genus Gallionella. Next base: position 13,943 of record JBEBKA010000034.1, on the reverse strand, counting down.
CGCCAATTGGATAATCTTTAGTGCGAGTAAACAACTCAATTTGTGCGATGGTTTGATTGGCAAAACTTGAGCTCATCACGTAAGACGGATGACCTGTACCACAACCCAAATTCACCAAACGCCCTTCTGCCAACAGCAGGATTTTTTTGCCGTCGGGGAAAATAACGTGATCAACTTGCGGCTTAATGTTGTCCCACGTGTATTGTTTGAGTGAAGCGACATCGATCTCGTTGTCAAAGTGGCCGATGTTGCACACGATGGCTTGGTTCTTCATCTTCTTCATGTGGTCGTGGGTAATGACATGATAGTTGCCGGTCGCCGTCACGAAGATGTCGCCGTGTTCGCAGGCGTAATCCATGGTCACAACACGATACCCTTCCATCGCCGCTTGCAGTGCACAGATAGGATCAATTTCAGTCACCCAAACTTGTGCGGACAAGGCGCGTAACGCTTGCGCAGAACCTTTGCCCACGTCGCCATAGCCAGCAACAACAGCAATCTTGCCCGCTACCATTACGTCGGTCGCACGCTTGATCGCATCGACCAGCGATTCGCGACAACCATACAGGTTATCGAACTTGGATTTGGTTACGCTGTCGTTCACGTTAATAGCGGGGAATTTCAACTCGCCGCGCTCAAACATCTGATACAGGCGATGCACACCGGTGGTGGTCTCCTCCGTCACACCCTTCACCGCAGCGAGACGCACAGAGTACCAAGTCTTATCCACCGCCAACTTGGCCTTGATGGAATTGAACAAGCAAATCTCTTCTTCCGAGCCGGGATTATTTAACAGTGACGCATCTTTTTCGGCGCGCGCGCCCAGATGCAACAACAATGTGGCATCGCCGCCATCATCCAAAATCATGTTGGAATGAACGCCATCTGCCCATTCAAAAATACGATGTGTGTAATCCCAATAATCAACCAACGATTCGCCCTTAACCGCGAACACGGGCGTGCCTGTCGCGGCAATGGCAGCAGCAGCGTGATCCTGTGTGGAGTAGATGTTGCAGGAAGCCCAGCGCACTTCCGCGCCCAATGCTTTCAAAGTTTCAATCAATACGCCCGTTTGGATAGTCATGTGCAGTGAACCCGTGATGCGCGCACCACGCAAGGGTTGAATTGCGGCGTATTCATTGCGAATCGCCATCAGTCCGGGCATTTCGATTTCGGCAATGGCTAATTCTTTGCGTCCCCATGCGGCGAGGGACATATCGGCGACGATATAGTCGGTAAATCCTTTTGTGATTGCGTTCATAACAGCTCCATTCATAAAGTTAAATGAATGGGTGCCGTTGAAACAAGTGAATTCTCCAAGCCTGGCCAAACTGGGTTGGTCGCAGCACCCCTTGGAGGGAGGAGAATTATATCTGTAAATTCAAATTCAAGGTTTAAGCTGTGGGAGTGAAATTTGAATCATGGATTGGCATGATGCTGAATGACTGTGATTTACCTATCGGGCGAGTAATGTTTTCGGGCTCACTGTGCTATCTGAAATGCTGACTACCTTACGTCGTGACTGATCGCCTTGTCTCAGCTCAACATTACGGATGGGCACATCAAATAATTCGGCAATAAACTTTAGCAATGCTTCATTGGCTCGCCCCTCAACGGGCGGGGCGGCGAGTTTTATTTTGAGGGCATCACCGTGCAGCCCGACAATTTCGCTGCGCTTAGCGCCGGGTTGCACATGCAAAGTCAGGGTAATCAGGCCATTTTGAAGACGATGCCACTCGGTCATCTAAAAGAGGCTCAAGGCAAAGTTTTCTAACATGGCAATGGGCGCGAACAAGATAATTTGGCAAATTACCAGCAAAACTAAGGGCGATAAATCCACGTTACCCATGAGTGGCAAAACACGCTGGATAGGACGTAGGAATTTTTGCGTGATGGCTGAAAGTGTTGGCGCAAAGGGTGTGCGCGGATTCACCCATGACAAAATTGCTTGAGCGATTAACGCGCCCATCAGCAAGTACACGCTCATTTTCAGCAGCTCAACCAGGCTCAACGCTATTAAGCCGAGCGATGGAAAATTCAGCAGGGAATGACCCGTCAACACCACGTGAGTCAGGGTTAAATAAATAAATTCAACGATAAACGCCAACAGTAGGGTGGCGGTATCCAGCAGCCATAGCGAGGGAATATAACGGCGCGCACGCAGGACGGCAAAGTCCGTGATTGCCATGATGAATTCACCTAGCGGATTACGCAGCGGTGCGCGCAGCCATTGCAGTAAAAAACGAAACAGCAGCAAGCTGGCAAAGCCTTGCAAAAAAACATTCAGCAAAAATTGCGTAATCTCAGTAAGCATTACACCCCCCCAATTCGTCGGCCATTTCACGCGAGCGATCCGCCGCTGCTTGGGCTGCCTGTGCAATATGTTGTGCGACATTATTTTTAGCTAGGCTCATTAACGCTCGCTCGGTCGTACCATTTTTGGACGTAACTTTAGTGCGTAGCGTACCCACATCATCTTCGCTGCAAGCCGCTAATTTGCTTGCCCCTAGGAAGGTGGAAAGGCTTAACTGACGGGCTTCTATGGCATTAAAACCCTGTTCTTTTGCCGCCTGCTGCAACGCTTCAATTAAGTAAAATACATACGCCGGACCGCTGCCAGAAATCGCAGTCACCGCATCCAACATCGTCTCGTCTTGTACCCACAAGGTTTCTCCGACGGCGGCAAGTATGCTTTGCGCTTGCTCGCGCTGCGCCGCACTAACGTCGGGTAATGCGTACAAACCCGTCATGCCAGATTGAACCAATGCGGGCGTGTTGGGCATGGCGCGTACTACATTCTGACTGTTCGCCCAGCGCGCTAAATCTTTAGCGCGGATACCCGCCGCAATGGAAATGAGTAGTGGTTGTTTGCCCAACAAGGGCGCGAGCTGCTGCGCCACTTCGCGCAGTTGCTGTGGCTTCACTGCCAGCACGATGCAATCGCTGCCTTGCGCACCTTCCGCCATCGTTTCCACGGCACGCACCAAAAAATCTTGCTGCAACTTGGCACGACTATCCGCATTGATTTCGACTACGCTGATTTGCGCAGCGGCAAAGCCTTTGCCCAATAGTCCGCCGATAAGTGCGGTCGCCATGTTGCCACCGCCAATAAAACAAATTTTCATGCTGCGTCCCTTTGATAAATTCGGTTGCCAAAAATTGCTGTGCCGATACGCACCATCGTCGCGCCTTCGGCAATCGCTGCAGAGAAATCATGCGACATGCCCATCGATAAGGTGTCGAGCTGCAAGCCTTGCTGGTTAAGCTGATCGCGCAATTGTCGTAACTGCGCAAAGCCGTTGCGTTGTATTGTCACATCATCACTCGGTGCGGGAATCGCCATCAGCCCACGCAATTTCAGGTTGGGTAATTTTGAAATTGCACTTGCCAACGCCTCCGCATCATTCGAGGCTACGCCGCTCTTGCTTGCTTCATTACTGATATTCACTTGCAAGCAAATCTGCAAGGGTGGCAGGTTCGCAGGGCGTTGCTCGGATAGTCTTTCTGCGATTTTTAATCTATCCACGCTGTGTACCCACGCAAAATTCTCTGTAATGGCGCGGGTCTTGTTGCTTTGTATCGGTCCGATGAAGTGCCACGTTATCGCCAAATTTTGCAGTGCCGCGATTTTGTCCAATGCTTCTTGCAAGTAATTTTCGGCAAAGCTGTGTTGCCCCGCTTGATATGCCTCACGCAGCGCACTTTCTGAAAAAGTTTTGCTGACTACCAACAAGGTTACTTCATCCAAACGACGACCCGATTGCCTTGCTGCCGCCTCAATAGCAGTACGCACAGCTTGCAAGTTGGAAGCGATTGTTGTCATAATCCCGTCAGTTACTTTCTTACACATCTTACGGCTTAAAATTCAGGGAAGATTATAATGGATATCACCGAACTACTTGCCTTCAGCGTCAAAAATAAAGCCTCAGATTTACACCTCTCGGCGGGCTTGCCACCGATGATACGCGTGCATGGTGACATCCGCCGCATCAACCTCCCTGCGATGGAACATAAAGAAGTGCACGCCTTGGTGTACGACATTATGAATGACGGACAGCGCAAGACTTACGAAGAAAATAAAGAAATCGATTTCTCTTTTGAGATTCCTGGACTGGCGCGTTTCCGCGTCAACGCCTTTGTTCATCAGCGTGGTGCGGGTGCGGTGATGCGTACCATTCCTTCCAAAATTTTATCGCTGGAGGATTTGAAAGCCCCGAAAATTTTCGAGTCCATTTCCGACTTTCCGCGTGGCTTGGTGTTAGTTACCGGACCGACGGGTTCGGGTAAATCCACCACGCTTGCAGCGATGGTCAACCATCGCAATGAAAATGAAATGGGTCACATTCTGACCGTGGAAGACCCGATTGAATTTGTGCATGAAAGCAAAAAGTGTTTGATTAACCAACGCGAAGTCGGACCGCATACTTTGTCGTTCTCCAATGCTTTGCGCAGTGCGTTGCGTGAAGATCCGGACGTGATTCTGGTGGGCGAAATGCGCGATCTGGAAACCATACGTCTTGCCATGACGGCGGCGGAAACAGGTCACCTGGTGTTTGGCACACTGCATACCAGCTCTGCCGCGAAAACGATTGATCGGGTGATTGACGTGTTCCCTGCCGATGAAAAAGAAATGGTGAGAGCGATGTTGTCCGAATCGTTGCGTGCGGTGATCTCCCAGGCTCTGCTTAAAACCAAAGACGGTACAGGTCGCGTGGCAGCACATGAAATTATGGTTTGCACGCCCGCGATACGAAACTTAATTCGTGAGGCCAAAGTGCCGCAAATGTATTCGGCTATCCAAACGGGTTCATCCGTCGGCATGCAAACGCTTGATCAAAACCTCACCAATTTGGTTAAAGCCAACGTCATCAGTGCGGCAGAGGCTCGTACGAAAGCTGCCAATAAGGATATGTTTCCAGGTTAATTGTAGCTATCACATTAGGAAATTACCATGGAAAGAGATCAAGCCACTGAGCTGGTACACAATTTGTTGCGCGGTATGGTGAGTAAAAATGCCTCCGATTTATTCGTTACATCGGGCTTCCCACCGGCCTTCAAAATGGATGGCAAGCTAACTCCCGTGTCTAATCAAGTACTCACTTCTCAGCACACGCAAGAGCTGGCGCGCAGCATAATGAACGACCGCCAAGCGGCGGAATTTGAAGCAAATCACGAGTGCAATTTTGCAATTAGTCCGTCCGGCATTGGGCGTTTCCGCGTCAACGTGTTCATGCAGCAACAGCGTGTTGGCATGGTGTTACGTACTATCACCACCAAAATTCCCGACCTTGATGAGATGGGGATGCCTTCGGTTCTAAAAGACATTGTGATGACCAAGCGCGGTCTGGTGATTGTGGTGGGCGGCACAGGTTCGGGGAAATCCACCACCTTGGCGGGTATGATTGGATTCCGCAATAAACATAGCTACGGACACATCATCACCATCGAAGATCCCGTTGAGTATGTGCATGAACATATCAATAGCTTGATTACGCATCGCGAAGTCGGCGTGGATACGGAGTCATGGCACAACGCCCTGAAAAACACGCTGCGCCAAGCCCCTGATGTTATTTTGATCGGTGAAATTCGTGATCGGGAAACCATGGAATACGCCGTGGCCTTTGCTGAAACAGGTCACTTATGTATGGCGACGTTACATGCCAACAGTGCCAATCAGGCGTTAGATCGTATCATCAACTTCTTCCCCGAAGAGCGTCGCCCACAACTGCTGATGGACTTGTCGCTCAATGTCAAAGCCTTCATCTCGCAACGCTTGATTCCCAAAAAAGATGGGCAAGGTCGTGCCGCTGCGATGGAGATTATGCTCAACTCGCCGCTAATTGCCGACATGATATTCAAGGGCGAGGTGAATGCCATCAAAGGCATCATGGCGCAATCTCGCGAACTGGGCATGGAAACCTTTGACGGCGCGTTGTTTAAGCTGTTTGATGATGATGTCATTTCTTATGAAGAGGCTCTAAGAAACGCCGACTCGGTGAATGATTTGCGCCTGCGCATCAAACTGGAAAGCAAGCTCTCACTGGATCGGGATGTGATGAGCGGCACGCAGAATATGCGCATTACTTAGAAACCCAACGCTAGTCGCTATGTAGTTTAGTTTCGCTTGCAAAAAAACTCCCAATCATCGCATCTTAAAATCGGTGCGTTGCACGCTTCCTCTATTTTATAATCATGCCAATTGTGCTTGGCAACATGTCGGGGGGGTATATTGTGGCTGTGGACGAAAGACTCGCTTATTGTCTAAGAAAAATACCAAACGGGAGGTCATCATGAAAATCAAAAACAGTTCGGCGTTACTGCTTACTTTCCTGATTGCCGCGTGTGGCGGAGGAGGCAGCAGCTCACCATCCGCCTTTTCAGCCACCACTACTGGGGTTGCGGCAAAAGGCATTATCAAAAATGCTACGGTCACGGCTAAGGAGCTGAGTGCAACAGGCGCGACCCTTCGCACGGTTGGTGCAGCCGATACCGATGCCAGCGGTAAATACACATTGACCATAGGCTCAAGCTATACAGGCGGCCCTATCAAGCTGGTGCTTTCAGTGAAGAGTGATGGCACGACCAAAATGGTGTGTGACGTTTCTACAGGTTGCGGAGTTGGCGTTGCGTTCGGAGCAGACTATTCTTTGTCACCCACATTCACACTGACTTCTTATCAACAAGCGGCCAGCAACGGCGCGGCCATCACCACACAAATCACGCCTTACACCAACATGGCGGCGGCGCGGATTGATGCTCAAATCAATGCGATAACTCCTGTCGCTTTGGATAATACGCTCGTATCAAACGCCAACTCAGAAGTGAGTCAGCTCGTTGGCGTTAACATCACCACAACGCAGCCAGTTGATATTACCAACCCTACAGCGTTGGCTGCCGCCAGCCCAGATGCACTGCAATATGCGGCATTTAATGCCGGTATTGGCAACGTAGCTTTTGCGAGCGCGGGTGGGTTTGAAGCGGGGATAACCGCAGCAGCGAATTCGTTTGCTGACGGTCAATTTACCAGTACCGATCCTGTAACGATCGGCAACATAGTTACTGCTGTCGATACCGAAGCAAACGCGCTGACGACCACCGGACTCAACACGACGGTACTCACTGCAACGCTCTCCAACATCACAGCAAATACCACAAGCGGAACTTACAACCCGGAATCAACGCCTGCAGCCGCATTGTCTGGGGTTGCACAAGCGAAAGCACTGGTCAGCCAGACACGCACTTGGGTTACGCAAATAAAATCACTCAAAACACCCGCAGATGCTTTCAAACTTGATGTGGATACGGCTCAGACTGTGCTTAACTCAAGCTCGGTTGGCGTTGCTTCAGTGTTTGGTAAAGTGCTTAAAGGAGCGATAGATACGGTGAGGACAGAAGCTAACTCGGTAAGCGGTCTAAAAGCTCAAAGCTATTCTTACCCGCTGTTTTTTGGAACAACAACGGGGGGGACGGGGACGGGTACAGTCACCGTATCGACCAACGGAGGCTCACTCAAGTTGGTCTTTTCTTCCACTGTTGCAGGTGTGACGAATAGCGGTACGATTACCACCAGCATTCCCAGCAGCGTTCTGAACACCCCCTTTACCAACTTTGATCTTGCTGGCCTATCGTTGGTGATGAGCGGCAATGCAACTATGAGTACGCCAGCAGTGAGCTTTACACTCACCAATGCTTCGATCAATGTTGCACTCAAGCCAAGCAGTGCAACGGTGAATACCGCAACTGTGTTGTCAACTGATATTGCGTCTCTCGACATCGATGGCAATGCCAGCTTGCAGGCAAGTGGGGTAACGTTCACGGGCATGATGAAATTGGGTGTGGTTGCCAATAATGTCGTCAATGCAGTTCAGCCCTATAGCTTGTCGGAAATTTCGTTGGATGGAACATTCACTGGCAGCAAGGGCAGTGCTAACGCAGCCTTCTCGATCAAAATTAACAACGCCGCCACATTCGATGTGTTTGGATTGTTACAGCATCAGCCTGTAGTTGGGACTTACGAATACCTGCCAGGCGATCCTTTTGGCATGGCAGCGAAGTTTGCTGCCGCAACGGGTGGCGACACGTTGCAATGGGGAAATTACTCCTCTTATAACAACCAGACTTGTTGGCAAGGACTTGTTGTTCGCTATCAGTGCGTATCTGGCGATCCATACGGGGTGGTGGCGGCTGTTACGGCAGATATTGCAGCGAAGCACGGCAACCTTATGCCAATTAGCGTGCAAAATGTAAGCAGCTATTACAGTGCTGGTTACGGCACTAGCTATTCAGCCATGTTGACGTTCCCAAAAGATTTTGAGACGGCCAGCAACTTTGCTAACGCGACAATCACTATGTCGTCTCAGGTGGCTCTCGCTGGCTACCCTGCCGCGACCGTTACTTATACTGGCAATCGAACTGCGTTTGGCAGTACTGCGCCTGATGTGGGTGACTACGTGGCAATTTTGAGTTTCAACGGACAGAGTGTGCAATTTGTAGTCAGCAACACTGTCGCAACACCGACAATCTACTCTGCGGATCTCACGATCACCAACCCAAGTGGGGTAAAGATGGTGATCGGCGGAGTCTCCACTACCCCTACGGGCACAATGACTGTAGGCGCAACTCAAGTTGGCACGATTGAGTCCAGCAGCGGCATTACCATGATTCATTACAGTGATGGTTCTTTTGAAGCACTCCAATAAAAAACTGTTGCCTAGCTAACTCTTATTCATGCAACTTTACTCCACCCAGTGGAAAACCCCACTGGGTTTTTTCTGTAAATGGCAGCCTCAAAATTAAGCTCAATTATCGCTTTGTGCTGGCTTGCACTTTGCCAACCCGCATGTGCCAACGGGTTTCTGGCTATGGTTAATCCCGCCACACGGACATTGCCTGCGGAAAATTTAGCCGTCACCTTTAGCAGTCAAATTTTCGAGGCGAATGATTACACTTCAATGCGCCATTTTTCGGATGACTGGCGTGGTGCTTACACGCCGCGCGAGGGTAAAAATTTGGGCGTTTCGTTTGCGCGTGCGGATGTGTCGGCACGCGAGGCATCTTGGTCGGTGGGTTATTTTTATCGCCACGATATTTTGTTGGAAAGTAACAGGGATACGACGGATCTTGTTTATGCCAACAAGATCGTAGCCCCCGTTCCCGTTGGGAAAAATTACGACATCAACTTGGAAATGAATGGCTTTGAGGCGCACGGCGTGCGGTTAGACAAAGCGGTTTCCTGGCAAACTCAACGTGCTTGGAATGCAACCGTTGGTGTGGGCGCATCGTTGCTGAAAGGTCAACGGACACGCATGGGACAGGCCCATGGCAATGCGCTCTCTACCGCAACGGGCTATACCTACGATCTCAATATGACCGATGCGGACAGCAACAAAACTTATCCCTTTATGCCGTTGGGCGAAGTTTCAAGCACAGGTTACGCGCTTGATTTAGGTATACGTTTGCAATGGCAGGATGGCAAACGATTAGATTTAGCCCTCAATGATCTGGCAGGTGAAATCCGCTGGCGGAATTTACCGCTGACGGCCATGGATGCTAATTCGTCCACTGCCACGCGTGATGCTCAAGGATATATTCTATTCAATCCAACCGTGTCGGGACAAAACTCGCGAGTCGATTTAACACAGAAGCTGGATACCAAAGGCAGCGTTCAATTTCACGCACCACTTAGTAAAGGCATATCCGCAAATTTAGGCACGGAGTGGATCAAAGACAATTTTTTTCCGCGTCTCGGCTTGGAGTACGCAACCCCGCAAGGGGTAGAGATGATGGCGGATTACGATACCCGCTTTAAAACATTTGGGCTGGGTGCAAGTTGGCATGATGCTTATCTGACTGCACGAACACAAAATCTGAATTTTGATAAGTCCCGTGGCTATGGTGTTAAAATCGGCTTTGAGCTCTGGCTTTAAGTTGACAACGTGGATTTCTGCAAAAAACTACGCCTTTACAAGGCGTGGCGCATTGTCTGAGTTACTCGTTTTCCGATTACTCCCCGACACGATTTTGTATTCCAGCAAGCGACATTCGATTGCGCCATTGAATAACGGGGTGCGCTTGGAGGGAGACAAGCGCATCAGTTTCAATATCGCTTTGTCAGCGGTAAACAAATAAGCTGTCCAGCCACCGAATTTCTTTTTCAGCGCATCACCCAGCTTGGGATACAACTCGGCTAATTCGTCCAACTCACCCATGCGTTCGCCATAAGGTAAATTCGCCACCAGCACGCCATTTTCGGCAGGTGCTGAAATCTCCAGAACGTTGGCCTGTTTGAGTTCCACGCATTCCGCCAAGCCCGCCTCCTCCAAATTTCGCCATGTGGTTTTAAGCGCGTCGCCATACAAATCGCTGCCGTAGATTTCCAGCGGCTTGGCGGGCAGTTGTGCAGCGATGGCCTGTTCACGCATCTCATGCCATTTCGCGGCATCAAAATTCAGCAACTTTTCAAAAGCAAAGTTGCGCGCAATACCGGGCTGTATGTTCAAGGACATCTGCGCGGCTTCAATTAAAAATGTGCCGCTACCGCACATCGGGTCGAGCAATGGTGTGCCGGGCTGCCACTTCGCCAAGCGCAAAATACCAGCGGCAAGATTTTCCCGTATCGGGGCGATGTTGGTGTGCTGGCGTACCCCGCGCTTAAACAGCGCATCGCCAGAGGTGTCCACATACAACATCAGCTTGTCATCCTCGATAAATACGTGGATGCGCACATCGGGTTGTAAGGTATCCACGCTGGGGCGTTCGTTGCAGTGTGCGCGAAAGCGGTCACATACCGCATCCTTCACCAATAGCGTGATGAACTCTAAACTCTTCAAGTTGCAACGTATTGCCGTGGTGTTCACGCGTATGGTGTGGGTCACGTCAAACCAGCGTTGCCATTGCAAGGCAAACACGGCCTGGTAAATATCCTGTTCGGTACGATATTGTGTTTCTTTCACCCGCCACAAAATACGGCTGGCAACGCGGCTTTCCAAATTGGTGCGGTAACACAGCGGCCAATCGCCCGAAAAATGCACACCGCCTTCGGTGCTGCGCACCTGTTGTGCGCCCATGGTTTCAAGGTCGCTGTGCAATACTGCTTCAAGCCCGCGCGGGCAAGGGGAGAAAAAATCGGGCATAAAAATTTAGAAAGGCTTGACGGTAACGAGGATCACGACCGCAATCAAAATCAGCACGGGTACCTCGTTGAACCAGCGGTAAAAAACGTGGCTGCGCGTGTTCTGGTCTGCCGCAAACAGCTTGACCAGCTTGCCGCAATAACCGTGATAGGCAAACAAAAAAAGTACCAGAGCAACTTTGGTGTACAGCCATCCGCCACTAAAACCAAATCCGAGCCATAGCCATAAGCCAGAGATCAATACCAACCACGAAATAGGCGTAACAAAACGATAAAGTTTGTGTTCCATCAATTTCAGTCGGGCAATCTCGGCAGGTTCGGTCGCCATCGCATGATTGACGAAAATGCGCGGCAAATAGAATAGTCCCGCGAACCAACTGATGACCACCACAATATGAAATGCTTTAAGCCACAGCATGACGACTCCTTAATTGCTCAACAAAATGGCGCGCATCATAACACTCTAGGGGGTTTTCGATTTGCTCTGCTGACTTCGTCATTGATAAAACTACTAGCCATTCGACTAAGCCCGCAAGCGGGCAAGTCGCTGGTTATCCCGCGACATGTGAATTAAAATTTTGCGGTGAAGTGTCGCATCACCACTTGCTTTAACTGCACCAACCGTCCGTGAAAATAATGCCCCGCCCCCGCCAATACCACAACTGCCAAATGTTGCGGCTGTGCCCAATGCAGCAAATCATCGAGTGACACCACCTCATCCAAATCACCATGCACTAGCAAAGTATTGGCAGGGACATGCGGCATGGCAAACCGACCTACTGCCGGCGCGATCAATATAAGTTGCCGTGGATTTAGTTCAGCCGCCGCGCGTGCCTGCACATAGCCACCGAAAGAAAATCCCGCCAGCAACAAAGGCAAATCAGGAAATTCATTGCGCAAGAAATTGGCTGCCGCAATCGCGTCCAACGTTTCGCCATTACCATCGTCATACTCACCTTCGCTTGCCCCAACTCCGCGAAAATTAAAACGTAGCGTGACATAACCTAGCTCGACAAAAGCCTTGGTCAGCGTCGTCACCACCTTGTTATCCATCGTGCCGCCCATCGTGGGTAGTGGATGGGCAACGACAACAATGGCTGTAGGTGCAACATCGGGGAGATGCAGCACGCCTTCCAGTTTTCCAGTTGCACCTAAGCAAATTACATCCCGCTGAGAAGGCATTAGATTTTCAACCGAAAAACCACTCGACCACATTTCAAATGTTCTTCAATAATTTCATCCAGATCGCTTTCATCCACATAGGTGTACCACGTGGCTTCTGGATACACCACAATCACCGGGCCATTTTCACATCGATCCATGCAACCTGCCGAGTTGATGCGAATGCGGTTGCCTTCACTTGGTATGCCCAGTTCTTTAACCTTGTTTTTTACGTAATCACGTGCCTGCTGTGCATTGTGGCTGTTGCAGCACGCCGTACCATCGGTGCGCTGGTTGGTGCAGAAAAAAACATGCTTATCGAAGTGACTCATTTTGACTCCTAATGAAATGATAGCCTGCGCATCCGCCATAAATGAAGCAGGAGTAACGCGGGGAAAATGAACGCGATGGTTTGTGCCAGCCCGTTGTAATTGAGCAAGTGTACGTAGTGCCACTGGTAAATAGACTTGGCTGCTGCGGGGCTGTTGTTGCCAAACACAAAATTGATAATTACTAGGTAGCTCAACGTAACGGCTGCACCCGTTTTAATAATCGCGTTGCGTGACCAACGCAGCATGACAAACAATGCCACCATACCCAGAAGTACTCCCAGCACGGCTTCGCTGTTAATCCACAGCAATAATGCCCATGATTTTAGCAAGGCTGCCGCAGTGAAAAATTTGACCGCCGCCACCACACTCAACACCACCAGCAACGCCGAAATAACTTTGCGCGGAATGCGCAGCAGGGTCAGCATCAATGTGCCGATCATCAGCAAATTCAGTGCGACTGCAAATGCCTCCCACCCATCGAATGGCTCGACTGGTAGGGATGCAAAAGGCTGCCGCGCAAGTTCGCCAATGAACACATTGCCAAGCATCGGCAAGGAAGGGTTAATCTGCCCGAACATCCAAAATGCAAGCAATGCCAAACCATAATCCATCTCTATGCCATGATGGAAAACATGGCTGCGCCAACTTTCCATGCGCGAAAACAAATGCGTCCAAGAGGTGATGCTGATCGCCAGTATCGCCCCAAAAAACGCGCCGACGCTGTTGGATAAAATATCCATATTTGAACTGATGCGCGTGGGCAAATACATCTGCAAATACTCCATGCACACGGATAGCACGATGCCTGTTGCGCACCCTGCCAATAAACTCGTTACCAATCCAAAGTTTCTGCGCAGTGCCAAACCTACCAATAAGCCGAATGGCAAATAAGCCAGCATGTTGGCTGTCGCATCAAAATGGGTATAAGTCAGCCGCAAAGGCGCGCGTAATACGTCAGCAAAATTCAATCCCAGCTCGCGCCAACCGACAAACGGCGACAGGCTGGCGTACACGATGAACAACGCGTAGCCAATCGCCAGCAAGGTTCTGAGGCGCGCCCGCGTGTTGGTATTGAACTGTTCTTTCATGCTAACCGCGCCTTAGAAACTCTATTGATTGCATGAGTGTCAGTTTACCCTATTAGCTTATGCAAACTTACTCCATGCTCCCCGTGACTTTGCTGTCAGCCTGAGTGAGTCGTGATTTTGTAGGGTAATTAGGTTAGGGAAGCACTGATTTAATCTGTTTTCTGTCCGGCCCTTTGACTGCGGTCACACGCAGGCGCACGAAACGGGTCATTTCAGCGTGTGTCGTCGTGT
>JBEBKA010000033.1:0-29530 GCA_040079595.1 Gallionella sp. | reverse complement strand
GCCGTCGCCGACAATGCCTTGAGCTGCGCCAAATTACACGTCTGCTCCGCCAGCTTCGCCAAAATGCGCCGCTGTACTACCTTACGTTTCGGAAAATTTTCCAGATCAAGTGCCGCATCGCTACTGCTCAGGCGATAACTCAATATCGGCTTAGTGATGATCGGCTGATCGGATCGCAACCGCGTCGGCAAAGCCGACAACACCGTCTGCCCAATCGGGTAGCGATAATAATCACTGCAAAAATTCAGCAAGGTGAGCAGCTCCGCCGACAACGGCGCGCTATCGTGTAACACCTGCGTCACAGGCTTGATGCGCTCCGCCGCCATCTCCGACGTGGCTACGCACTCCATCACCACCCCCACCAACTGCCGCTTGCCGAATGGCACGATCACGCGCTGACCGATTGCAACCTGTGCACCTTCAGCCACCGTGTAATCAAATAAAGTGGCGAGCGGAATATCAAGAGCGACGCGGATGATGGGCATAAATTGGATATTCGTAGGGATGATGAGCGCAACGTCGCGCGCTTGACTACGAAGGATTGGGTATTTCCGCAAGCGAAAAATACACTGCTTTGCCATGCTGCCTTGCAAGACTGACCATTTCATCAGCACCTACTGATGCTCCGCCAATACGCAGGCAAGCATCACATTTAACAACTAGACGGCGAGAAATGGGATGAAAAATTTCGTTGAATACAACATCGCCAACACCCGCTGAACCTGCATGTTCAATGAGAGGCAGTGCATACCACTCCCCCATAACAGGCAAGTGTCCTGCTCTAAAAATACATAGCGCAATTTCCGTCATTGCACTCACATTTTTGGCAATGAGAGTAGGATTGTCATTTGTGCCTGAGCGATACGGACCTGCTACCAATATCATTAACGGTGTCATGTGAAGGTTCCTCTTTAGGGGGCAAAACTATGCTGAAGCAAACACGTTGTGAATTTGCGCATATTGCAGCAGCATAATTGTTTTTCCATCTTTGATTTGCCCATTTCCCATCATCGACAATGCGTCATTGAACGGCATTTCAAGAACTTCTATGTCTTCGTCTTCGACACCACCACCGCTACTGAGCAAATCTGTTTTGCTATATTCGGCTAGAAAAAAGTGGAGGGTTTCAGTGACAGATCCTGGAGACATATAGGCTTCAAAAATCTTTTTCACATTGCCTACGTGGTAGCCTGTTTCCTCCATAACCTCTCTTTTTATACAGTCTTCTGGCTTGTCCCTATCCAGAAGACCTGCGCAGGTCTCAACAAGCATTCCAGTCTCATTGCCATTCACAAATGTTGGCAATCTAAACTGTCTTGTCAACACCACTGACCGTTGCAATTTATTGTAAAGAAGAATCGTAGCTCCATTCCCTCGGTCATAAACTTCTCTGCTTTGTATCTCCGTCGCTCCATCTGACTTTGTAATTTCAAAAGTTACTTTTCTGAGCATGTACCAATTATCTGAAAGCACTTCCGTTTGAAGAATCTGAACTGACGGTGTTATAAAATTCATTGGTATCTCCAAATGTGTGTTTGAGGCGACGCTGGCATTCTAGCAAGGCAGATTGTGTGAGCGTAGCGTTATCTCAAAAATAAAAAAGCCACAGGACTTACCCGTGGCTTTTTTATAGGAACACATCGCTTAGTGATATTTTTTACTTAGTTCATGCACCGCTTTGACCAACGCGGCTGCGTGATCCGGGTTGGTGTGTTGCGAGATGCCGTGACCGAGGTTAAATACGTGACCGCTGCCGAAGCCATAGCTGCTGAGGATTTTTTCAACTTCTGCTTCAATCGCATTGGGTGATGCAAACAATACCACTGGATCCATGTTGCCTTGCAGAGCAACTTTGTGACCCACTTTTTGACGGGCGATGCCGATATCCATCGTCCAATCCAAGCCGACTGCGTCGCAGCCGATGTTGGCGATGCTGTCGATCCAGATGCCGCCGCCTTTGGTGAATACGATGTTCGGAATTTTTACGCCGTCTTTTTCTTTGATCAGTCCTTCAACGATGCGTTGTGTGTAAGGCAATGAGAATTCGTGGAACGCTGCATGTGACAACACGCCGCCCCATGAATCGAAAATCATCACGGCTTGTGCGCCTGCTTCGATTTGTGCATTGAGGTAGTTAATAACCGCTTGCGTGCTGATTTCGAGGATGTGGTGCATCAGCTTAGGCTCGTTGTACATCAAGGTTTTGACCTTGGCGTAATCTTCGCTGCCGCCGCCTTCAACCATGTAGCAAGACAGGGTGAACGGGCTGCCTGAGAAGCCGATTAACGGGACGCTGCCATCCAGTGCTTTGCGAATTTGTGTGACTGCATCGGTTACATAGCGCAAATCTTTGTCGATGTCCGGCACGCGCAGTGCTTTGATAGAAGCTTCGTCGCGCAAGGGACGTTCAAATTTTGGACCTTCCCCATCTGAGAAATACAAGCCCAAGCCCATCGCATCGGGCACGGTCAAAATATCCGAGAACAAAATCGCCGCGTCTAACGGGAAACGCTCCAATGGTTGCAGGGTGACTTCAGTTGCGTAATCCGGGTTCTTGCACAAGCCCAAAAAGCTGCCGGCTTGTTTGCGCGTTTCGCGGTATTCAGGCAGGTAGCGGCCAGCTTGGCGCATCATCCACAATGGGGTGTAGGCAGTAGGTTGACGCAACAGAGCGCGCAAGAAGGTGTCGTTTTTAAGCTTGAAGTCCATGTTAATTCCCAGTTAGATTAGCGAGGTAATACTGATGATCCCATTAAAAATTCGTCCACTGCGCGAGCGCATTGACGGCCTTCACGTATCGCCCAAACGATGAGCGATTGTCCACGGCGCATGTCGCCTGCGGCAAAAACTTTATCCTTGCTGGTACGATAATTTTCCGTATCCGCCTTGATATTGCCGCGTGCGTCTTTTTCTACACCAAATGCATCCAGCACTTTTTGCACTGGGCTAACAAAGCCCATCGCCAATAGTACCAAATCTGCTTGTACCTCAAACTCGCTGCCCGCGACTTCAAGCATCTTGCCGTCTTTCCATTCCACACGAACACAAAGCAGTTTTTCTACTTTGCCATTGCTGCCGATGAATGCTTTGGTCGATACGGCCCAATCACGGTTCGCGCCTTCTTCATGCGAGCTGGAAGTGCGCAATTTGATAGGCCAATTCGGCCATACTAACGGCTTGTTTTCTTGCTCAGGCGGACGCGGCATCACTTCAAATTGCGTGACGGATAGTGCGCCATGACGATTTGATGTACCGACACAATCCGAACCCGTATCGCCACCGCCGATGACCACAACATGCTTGCCTGTCGCGCGTAATTGTTGCGGCAACACATCGCCTGCGTTGACGCGATTTTGCTGCGGCAGAAAATCCATCGCTGGATAAATACCGCTCAACTCACGTCCCTGCATGGGCAAATCACGCGGCGTTTCTGAACCACCCGACAACACCACGGCATCAAAGTCTGCCAACAACTTTTCCGGCGCAATGGTTTCGGTCGCCATGTTGTTCACGCCGATATTACTGTCCGTGCCAATGAATACGCTGGTGCGGAAGGTCACGCCTTCGGCTCGCATCTGATCCATGCGGCGATCAATGTGCGATTTCTCCATTTTGAAATCGGGGATGCCGTAGCGCATCAAGCCACCGATGCGGCTATTTTTTTCAAACACGGTGACAGCATGTCCGGCACGCGCCAATTGTTGCGCGGCAGCTAAACCAGCTGGGCCTGAACCCACTACCGCCACTTTTTTACCGGATTTTTTCGCAGCAGGAACAGGCACGACCCAACCATTTTCCCAACCCTTATCAATGATGGCGTGTTCGATAGATTTGATGCCCACCGCATCGTTGTTGATGTTGAGCGTACACGCTGCTTCACAGGGGGCGGGGCAGACACGCCCGGTAAACTCAGGAAAATTGTTGGTGGAATGCAATACATCCAAGGCATTTTTCCAATCGCCGCGATACACCAAATCATTCCAATCGGGAATGATGTTGTTGATCGGGCAACCGCTGGTACAAAACGGGATGCCACAATCCATGCAGCGTGCACCTTGCACTTTGGCTTGCTCGTCGTTGAGATGTAACACGAACTCCTGATAATTTTTAACGCGTTCAGCAACAGGCAAATTTGCCTCTGATAAACGTTGGAACTCCATAAATCCCGTGGCTTTACCCATTACGCGGCCTCCTTTTGTTGCGCGGCCATTTCCTGCAAAGCGCGGCGATATTCGGTCGGCATTACCTTGGTGAATTTCGGCAAGAACAACGTCCAGTTATCCAAGATATGTTTTGCACGCGGGCTTTGTGTATAGCGCAAATGCTTTTCGATCAAATCACGCAACGCCGCTTCATCAGCTTGGTTAAGGTGGTTGAAATGCACGCGACCATGCGATTCCACCTCGCCTGTTTCACTGGCTGCTGCTTCTTCAGGAATAGCTTCCAGCGCAACCATAGATAAATTGCAGCGTTTTTCAAAGCCGCCTTCTTCATCCAGCACATACGCCACGCCGCCCGACATGCCTGCCGCAAAGTTACGCCCGGTCTGCCCCAGCACCACCACCATACCACCCGTCATATATTCACAGCCATGATCGCCCAAGCCTTCCACCACGGCCGTTGCGCCTGAGTTACGCACCGCAAAGCGTTCTCCTGCCACGCCACTGAAATAACATTCACCGGAAGTCGCACCGTACAACACGGTGTTACCGACGATGATATTTTCGTGCGTCACCAACTTGGCTTCGGCTGGCGGCATGATGGCGATACGCCCGCCACACATGCCTTTGCCGACGTAATCGTTACCTTCACCGCGCAACTCAAACGAAATGCCGCGCATCAAAAACGCGCCAAAACTTTGCCCTGCCGTGCCTTTGAAATTCACTTGTATCGTATCGTTGGGCAAACCTGCTTGCCCGTAACGTTTCGCCACTTCATGCGACAACATTGTGCCAACCGTGCGATTGACGTTGCTGATTTTGCTGGCGATCACCACAGGCTTTTTATCATTCAATGCTGATTGCGCTTGCGTGATTAAGCCATTGTCCAAAGCCTTTTCCAACTCGTGATCCTGCCCGCCATCATGGCGGCGTGACACGCTGGCAGCAACTTGCGGCTGATAGAACACTTTGGAGAAATCCAGGCCCTGCGATTTCCAATGTGCAATGCCCTGATTCATGCCCAGCAAATCGCTACGCCCAATCAAATCATCAAACTTGCGGATACCCATTTTTGCCATCAACTCTCGCACTTCTTCCGCAACAAAGAAGAAATAGTTCACCACATGTTCGGGCTGCCCCGTAAATTTTTTGCGCAGCTCCGGGTCTTGCGTGGCAACGCCAACCGGGCAGGTATTGAGGTGACACTTGCGCATCATTATGCAGCCACCCACCACCAGAGGCGCAGTGGCAAAGCCGAATTCATCCGCGCCCAACAACGCGCCGATTAACACGTCGCGTCCCGTCTTCAATTGACCATCCACTTGCAACGCAATGCGTCCACGCAACTGGTTCAACACTAGTGTTTGCTGCGCTTCCGCCAAGCCTAATTCCCAAGGCGTACCCGCATGTTTGATGGAAGAGATGGGCGATGCGCCCGTGCCGCCGTCAAAACCTGCGACCACGATGTGATCCGCTTTGGCTTTGGACACCCCTGCCGCAACCGTACCCACGCCCACTTCGGAAACCAGCTTCACCGAAATCGACGCGCTCGGATTGGAGTTTTTTAAGTCATGTATCAGCTGCGCCAAATCTTCGATGGAATAAATATCGTGATGCGGCGGCGGTGAAATCAACCCCACACCCGGCACGGAGAAACGCAGCTTGGCAATGTATTCCGACACCTTGCCGCCGGGCAATTGACCACCTTCGCCGGGCTTTGCGCCCTGCGCCATTTTGATTTGAATTTGATCGGCACTCGCCAGATACTCTGCCGTTACGCCAAAGCGACCCGACGCAACTTGCTTGATCTTGGAACGCAGCGAATCACCAGGCAGCATTTTCCGATCCGCTTCGATACGATTTTTGCCGATGATGTCGGACAACATTTCGCCACCCTTGAAGGTTTTGAAACGCGCCGCATCCTCGCCGCCTTCGCCCGTGTTCGACTTGCCGCCGATACGGTTCATGGCAATCGCCAGTGTGGTGTGTGCTTCCGTCGAAATCGAACCGAGTGACATCGCGCCTGTGGCAAAACGTTTGACGATTTCTTTGGCTGGCTCAACCTCATCCAACGGCACAGCCGCACCTGCCGACTTAATTTCAAACAAACCGCGCAAAGTTTTTAGCTTGGTGCTTTGCTCATTGATAAGCTTGGCGTATTCCTTGTAAGTGTCGGGATTGTTGGTGCGCGTGGCATTTTGCAATTTGGCGATCGAGTCGGGTGTCCACATGTGTTCTTCGCCGCGCACACGGTAGGCATATTCGCCGCCCGCTTCCAGCGCGTTGCTCAACACAGGGTCAATGCCAAATGCACTGCGATGCGTGCGCACCGTTTCTTCGGCAACTTCTTTCAGTGAAATACCTTCGATCTGCGTTGCCGTGCCAGTGAAATAATCGGCGACAAAACTCGCGTTTAGTCCGATCGCTTCAAAAATTTGCGCGCCGCAATAAGATTGATAAGTCGAGATGCCCATTTTGGACATGACTTTCATCAACCCTTTGTTGATGGCTTTAATAAAGCGTTTTTTCGCTTCCTTCGCATCCACATTCGCAGGCAGCTTCATGCTGGCAATAGTTTCGTAAGCCAACCACGGACACACCGCTTCCGCACCGTATCCCGCCAGCAAAGCAAAGTGATGCACTTCACGCGCCGAGCCTGTATCCACCACCAGACCCGTACTGGTACGCAATCCGGCTTGCACCAGATGTAAATGCACTTTGGAGCACGCTACCAGCGCGGGAATCGCCACGCACTCTGCCGACATGGCACGATCCGACAAAATCAATACATTGACGCCATCTGCCACTGCTTTGTCAGCCGCTTTGCATAAGGCTTGCAGGGCATCTTCACACCCGACTGCGCCTTGTGTCGCGGGGTAAGTAATATCCAGCGCCAGCGATTTGTATTGCCCCTGAGTCAGCTTGTCGATGTTGCGCAGTTTGGCAATATCATCATTCGACAACACGGGTTGATGCACTTCCAAACGCAATGCGGGATTGGTTTCGTTGATGCCCAGCAAATTCGGCTTCGGTCCAATAAAGGAGGTCAGCGACATGACGATTTCTTCGCGGATCGGATCAATCGGCGGATTGGTCACTTGCGCAAACAGCTGTTGGAAGTAATCGTAGAACGAGCGATTTTTATTCGACAACACCGCCAGCGCGGCATCCGTACCCATCGAACCCGTCGGCTCTTCACCCGCATTTACCATCGGCGCGAGAATAAATTTCACGTCCTCTTGCGAGTAACCGAACGCTTGCTGTGTATCGAGCAACGAGGCGCGCAATGCCGGTTTACTATCGACTGCGGGCAAATCACCCAAGAAGTAGCGCGATTTTTCAATCCACTGGCGATAAGGTTTCGCCGTGGCAATTTGTTGTTTTAACTCGCCGTCATCAACGATGCGCCCCGCTTCCATGTCGATCAAAAACATTTTGCCGGGCTGCAAACGCCACTTCTTCACCACCTTGTGTTGCGGGATATTCAGCACGCCCATTTCCGAAGCGAGCAACACCATGTCATCGTCGGTCACCACATAACGCGCGGGACGCAAACCATTGCGATCCAAGGTTGCGCCTATCATGCGCCCATCGGTAAACGCCACCGCAGCGGGACCGTCCCACGGCTCCATCAAAGCCGCGTGATATTCGTAGAAAGCGCGACGCTCTTCATCCATTAACGGATTGCCCGCCCACGCCTCTGGGATAAGCAACATCATCGCGTGTGGCAAGGAATAACCACCTGCCACCAATAGTTCCAAGGCGTTATCAAAACACGCCGAATCGGATTGGTCTTCGACAATCAACGGCCAGAGTTTTTCCAAATCTTCGCCCAGCAAATTCGATGACATTGCGGCATGGCGCGCTGCCATCCAATTTACGTTGCCGCGCACCGTATTGATTTCACCGTTATGCGCAATCATGCGGTAAGGGTGTGCCCGATCCCAAGTAGGAAAAGTATTGGTTGAAAAACGTTGGTGTACCAACGCCATCGCGCTGATGACCGTTGCGTCTTGCAAATCGAGGTAATACTTGCCGACTTGATCCGCCAGCAACATGCCTTTGTAAACAATGGTGCGCACCGACAACGACGGCATGTAAAACCCCTTGCCAGCATTGCCAGCCAAGCTGCGCACCGCATGTTCAGCCGTCTTGCGAATGACGAACAACTTGCGCTCAAACGCATCTGTATCCGCGCAGTTTTTGCCCTGTGCAATAAACACTTGACGCACCACTGGCTCAACCAGCTTGACGCTTTCGCCCAGTATCGCGCTATTCACCGGTACATCGCGCCAGCCCAATAACTGTTGACCTTCAGCGGCAATTTTATCGGCGATGATTTGTTCGCACGCAGCACGTCCAGCAGCATCACGCGGCAAAAACAACATACCCACGCCGTACCTGCCCACAGCAGGCAGCGTGATATTTTGCGCTGCACATTGCGCGCGCAAAAACGCATCAGGGATTTGCAACAGGATACCCGCACCGTCGCCCGCCAGAGGATCAGCCCCGACCGCGCCGCGATGGGTTAAATTTTCCAAAATTTGCAAGCCCTGACTCACCATGTCATGGCTTTTTTTGCCCTTGATGTGCGCCACAAAGCCCACACCACAAGCATCGCGCTCTTGGCGCGGATCGTACAAACCTTGCTGCACTGGTAAATAAGAGAGACTCACGTAAATCCTCAACAAACGTTAAAGCAAAAAAATGGCAGCACGCGCCGCCATTCACTTATCCAGCAAATTTTTCAATACCCTACTTAAAGGCATTTTCAAAAAACGAGAGTCGTTGCGACCCGTCTTAAGTTTTGTGTGAAAGGGGAGGGATTTTACCTTGTCTCATGAGGATGGGCAACTTCATGCGTCCCGCCAAGCTGGGTAATAAAGCGGCGGATATTCGCATCGTGTTAAACTCTACCTCGAAGCTGACTAGACAGTCGCTGCGCAGATTTAGTGCGGAGAGGAAAGTCCGGGCTCCACAGAGCAGAATGCCGGTTAACGACCGGACACCGTGAGGTGATGGAAAGTGCCACAGAAAATACACCGCCGATGGCCCGACTTCGCTGCTCGCAAGAGCGGCAAAGTCTTCTCAAGAAGAGCAGTGGCGAAAGCCACTGTGATGATTGGGAAGGGATCAGGTAAGGTTGAAATGGCGAGGTAAGAGCTCACCGCGCGGGTGGCAACACCAGTGGCAGGGTAAACCCCATTCGGAGCAAGATCAAATAGGCTGACTTTGGCGTGGCTCGCGTCGTCAGCGGGTAGATTGCTTGAGCGTCAGGTAACGAAACGCCTAGAGGAATGACTGTCCACGACAGAACCCGGCTTATCGGTCAGCTTCACCTCATTCACAACATGTTCAGATGAACCGAATGGGTTGATGAATCCGGGCAAAGTTTTGTAGTTCTGCCCAAACAATATAAACAGGTAGGAAATCAAATGTCCGCACAACCCGAAATTACCAACATGGCTTTGTTCTGCGATTTTGAGAACGTGGCACTGGGCGTGCGTGATGCCAAATACGCGCAGTTCGACATCAAAAAAGTGTTGGAACGCCTGCTGCTCAAGGGCAGCATTGTGGTCAAGAAAGCCTATTGCGACTGGGATCGTTATAAGGAATTTAAGGCGACCATGCACGAGGCAGCCTTCGAGTTGATCGAGATACCGCACGTGCGCCAGTCCGGCAAGAACTCCGCCGACATTCGCATGGTCGTGGATGCACTCGACCTCTGCTACACCAAAGCACATGTGGATACCTTCGTTATCATCAGCGGCGATTCGGATTTTTCACCGCTGGTATCCAAGCTGCGCGAGAACAACAAATACGTCATTGGTATAGGCGTGAAAGATTCAACTTCTGATTTGCTTAGTGCCAACTGCGATGAGTTTATTTTCTACGACGCACCTCGTGCGGGTGCAGGAAGCCAAGAAAAAACAGGCTGCCAGAAAAACGACTCCCAAGGCAAAAACCGAAACTGCAAAATCGGCAGAAGCAAAAGGTGAGGATGACAAAAAGCAGGAGGCGATGGAATTTTTGGTCGAAACTGTCGAAGGACTTATTTCAGAGCGCGGCTCCGACGAAAAGATTTGGGGCTCGATGGTTAAGATCACCATGCAGCGACGCAGACCCGGTTTCAACGAATCGTTTTATGGCTACCGCTCATTCAGAGAATTGGTGGAAGATGCGCAGCGCAACAAATTGCTCACGATGATTCGCGATGAAAAATCAGGGCAGTACACGATACGTTTGCCGGTGGTTGAATAGCCCACGATTTTTTCGAGGGTTGCTTGTTGCCATAAGGGGACATTTCTAACATCCCCGTACTATTTTCACATGCGGCAGACAAATTTAAGGGGGCTTCAATGAATCAATCAGTTATCCAAAACAAGCGCGTCTCATTACTTTTAATAATACTGACCGTTGTGTCCGTCTAAACACTGTTGGGCAAAGCATGATGCGTTCTCTATCCGCGCTCGTATTCTGGCTTCATCGCGCATGGCCAGTTTTGGCACTTGTGCCTATTGCTTTTGTCCACGCAGGCGCGCATCAGCTCTTTCCTGCCGAGACAGTCATGGTCAACAAAGTCACTGGCACCATTCTTCAGGTTGTGGGTGGCCTTATTGTTCTCTACTCAGTTAACGCGAATCTTGGCCTGTTCCGAGAGCAGCACTTCGGGAGCATCATCATCGGGTGGCTTAGGTCATTCCCACTCTTTCGAAAGCGAAAGAAAGTGACGGCGAGCTTTGCCTCTGGCGGCGCAGGAACCTTTAGCAGCATTCGCAGTTCTTCGCGCCGCGCTACCAACACCGTCGAAGAAAAGATCGCTGAACTGGAACGACGACTCGATGAATTCCGTCTTCATGTCAATGAAGATATCCAAGCCGCCAACGCACGTATTGCACAAGTTCATACAGTACTATCGAAGGCAGTTGCCACGAACACAGCCACATTGAATCAGCTTTCGTCGAGGCTTGAATTAGTGACTATCGGCGGCTTCAAACAACAGGCGTTTGGTGTTCTTCTTGCTGTATATGGCGCATTTATCAGTGTGTTTGCGTAGGCTCACAACCCCTCTTCCCGGAGGGACGCTGATCTTGGGCGTTATCGGAAGAGTTGAGTGTCTCTTTGTATCGAAAGCGGGAATTAAGCAAGATCATAAACAGTCTGACAGTCCCTCAATGCTATAATCCGCGCCCCTTTTGGGCGGGTAAAAAGCACCCGTTCTTCCACCTCTGGCACTCCCCCAAGGGAAGTGCCAGAGGTGGGCAATCGAATCGCTAGGCGATGATTATTTTTACTTTGGTGCTGTCCCACGTCTGACGTATTAAATTTCAAATCCCATTTGTCCGAGTTGTTTGCGCAGGCGTTGCGCGAGGTTGCGCCTGATTTCACCCAAACCGAGATTCTTATTGAACGTCCCAAGCTGGCAACGCATGGCGATTATTCGTGCAACTTGGCAAAGCCGTTGCGCAAATCGCCGCGCGAGATTGCGCAGTTGTTGGTTGCAGCATTGCCGAAATCGGATGTGGTGGGCAAGGTGGAAATAGCGGGTGCGTGCTTCATCAATGATGCAGATTTCAAACTGAGATGCTGCCGAATTTTAGAGCCATAATTGCGGTTGAGTATTTGACCGCCTCATTCGCTCTCTAATTGATTGGAGGACGTAAATGTCCAAGTGCGGGTGATGGTGAGGATGTCAGTGTCTTTGGTAATCTCCGGGGGCAGCCGCGAATAGGGCGCGGCGAGTTTGACGATGCGCACGGCTGCCGCATCAAGTATGCGCTGTCCCGATGAGCGATTTACTTCCACATTTTCGATGCTGCCATCGGTGCGTATCGAGACACTGAGTTGCAGGCTGCCAAAGGCTTTTTGTTGGCGCGCCGCATCGGGGTAATTCAAATTGCCAATGCGTTCCACTTTGACGCGCCAGTCTTCGATGTATTGCGCGAATCGGAACTCCTGAGTGCGCGCGCCGATAAATTTGCGGCGAGGCATCTTCTGGTAGTAGTCGTTGTTTTTGCTGATCTGCGCTTCCAGACGGGCAATTTCCAGACTGCGCTGTACCAAATCTTCACCCATGGTGCTGGCAGCACCCTCAAATTTTTTCGGGTCGGGTTGTTTGACGGTGTGGTCGCTTTTGAGCTGCGTCATCACGCGCTTAGTTTCCTCTTCCAGCTTGGTGATATGTTTGGCAAGTTGTTCAGGAGTGAATTGCTGGCTATCTTGCAGTGTTGGGAATGAGGTTTTGGCAACACGGTTGTCTTCGGTATTGCCGCCGCCATCCAGATTGTGCTGTGCGAGTGCATCGGCTTTATTGGGCTTGGTTTTTGACTTGCTGTTGACCAACACTACTTGTAGCGTATTCATCTCATTTGCCATGCTGCGTGGATCAGGCATGACAAAAGTAATGCCGAATAGCGCAATCGCGTGCAACACAACCGACACTATCATGGATGAAGACAATGATGTCCTCAAGTAGGGGATGATCCAATCTTTCAAGTTAGCCAACAAGCGATTCCTCCATTGCAGAGATGAAGCGAGTTTGCACGTCCATATCAATTAAATCAATCTCCCCAATGGCGATCTGCACGCGAGTATTGGCAGGTAATTCAGGTAACGATGATGCACGGAAAATCAGCGGGATGTTGTTCACTTTCACCAAATTTTCGCGGAGTACAGTCACCTCCACTTCCGTTATATTTTCCTGTTGCAGCCAGCGCAAACACCAGTAGCGTTCCATGCCGCGCTGAAATTCAGCATAAGTGCTGTAAGCGGCATCAAAGTCCCGCATCACGGTGTAAAGCGCGGGATCGTTCTTCGGGTAAGCGGCTTCTTCATCACGCAGCATGGCGATAATCTGACGCTGATTGAGCAAATCCACATAGCGCCGCAGCGGCGAACTAGACCACATGTATTGTGCCACGCCCAAGCCCTGATGCGGTGCGGCGACGGTGCTCATTTTCACTTTGCCGTTTTGCTGGGTGCGGTAGATGCCGGGGAAGCCATGTTCGGCAAGATGCTTGCCCCATTCGCAGTTCACCAGAATCATCAGCTCGGAAACCACTTTGTCGATGGGTGAACCACGGCGGCGTTGACTAATCTCGACGCGATCATTCGGGTGCCCGGCCAAAAGTTCTTCGGACTCAATATGAAAGATGTAATCAATTTGCTGGGTGCTGTTATCGGAGGGTTTGCCGCGACCCGTTTCCAGTTTCTGTACAACCGCCCATAACAACGTCAATTCGTTGGCGTAAGCATAATCAAGTTTGCCCGCTGCCAATGTTTCCTCATTGAATAACGGCTCCAAAGTATCGTGGCGTAAATTCGCCGCGATGTGGATGCGCTCAACGTGGCTTTCATAACTGAGGATTTCCAATGATGCACTATCCACTTCAATGTACATCGACAACGCTGGGCAAACGCGATCCGCGCACAACGTAAAGGCTTGCACCACGTTATCAGGCAACATAATGATCTTGTCACCGGGCATATACACGGTGGATAAGCGCTGTGCCGCAAGTTTGTCGATTTCGGAATCACGCGGAATACCTAGCGATGGTGCGGCGATATGCACACCGATGCGCCAGTTACCGTTATCCAGCTTGGTCACAGAAAACGCATCGTCAATCTCGGTGGTCGTTGCGTCATCGATGCTGAAGGCATTGACGTTGGCTAGCGGCAGTTCCTCCCAAGTGCTCAATACTACAGGCGGGAAGCCAGTGCCTTTGGGGAAATTTTCAAACAGGAATTTCTGCAAATGGAAATTCTGTGTGGAAGGCAATGCTCCACAGCGATGCAACAGATGTGCGCTGGATAAATGCGTTGCGGCACAAGCTGCCTCCAATGCTTTGACTTCGATGGTGTTGCGATCGGGTTTATAGAGTAGCTGCGTCAGATGTTCGGCAAACTCGACGGGAAACTCAAAGCGAGTGAGTTGCTCGGTGTAACGTGTTTGCAATGCGAGTTGCTGACGCTTCTTTTCCGCCCCAGCCAGCGCGGCTTTGAGCACATCGGGCGGCGCGGCGCGATAGCGGCCTTTGCCTTTTTTGTGAAAATAAATCGGTGCACTGTGCAAACGCATTAGCACTGCACCCGCCTCCAGTGAGCTGGGTTTATGTCCGTAATACTCTGCGGCAGTTTGTTCAAACTCAAACTCATCGGGCGGACAACATTCCCAAAGAAATTCTATTTCGATGTCTGATGCCAGCGTTTCTGCTTGAGCGATAAATTCTGACAACGAGGGTTGCGCGAAATGTAACATCACATTGCTGGCTTTGACCTTGCTGCGTTTGCCGGAGATGCTCTCGATCTGAAGCGAGGTGGTGTTATCAACCATAACGCTGCCGACCTTAAAGCTGCCGTCTTCTTCGTAAAGGATATTCATTCAAGGGAGGGAGGAAAGTTTGGCTTAATTATAGCAGCATGACCAACTTGCTCACCCCATAAGTGGATATTCGCAAAGGAACTAAAGTTCGGCAGATGAGGAGTGCTTCTGCACCTGCGTTTAGCAACGCGACATCTCAATTATTCAAATGCTCGGAGGGTTGATTGAATGAGGCTTAGCCATTGGATAGCTTTTCAATTGCCGATTTCAACGGCGAGTTGTCTAAAGTTAAGCTCAGCTCGCTGAGTCTATTTTGTGCCGTTCTACTCAGCTTCTGCGGGGTGATGTGTGGTTGAGGCTGATCGAATGACACCTGCACTTTAACCAGCAGCTTGCTGACGGCGCATCCCTTATCTTGCAATTGCGTGATGATTTCGGGGGTGATCTGACGCAGTTTGGCGGCGAGCGTGGCATTGGCAACTGCCACGCTGAGTGTGCCGAATTTCAGACCCAATATCTGGGTAGTTGAGAAAAAAATTTTCGGTGCAACGGCAGTAAATTGGCGATGCAGTTCGGTCAATATCTGCGCTTTATCAAGAATAGCGCGCAATTCCTGATGATTGCTGAAGAGTGATTTGATGGGTTGAGTCACGGAAGCTGCATTGCTTTGCCAAGGTTAGTTGGTGGGCATTTTATCACGCTGCCTATGGTAAGATGGCAGGGTTTATTGTTTGTGGTTGAGAATGTAAAAATATGATTTCCAATGTGTTAAAAAGTATTTTCGGTAGCCGTAATGATCGCCTGCTCAAGCAGTATCGCGCCACGGTTCAAACGATCAATCAATTCGAGACAAGCATCGCAAAGTTAAGCGATGACGCGCTACGCCAAAAAACTGAAGCGTTTAAGCAGCGTTTTATTCAGGGCGAAACGTTGGATGTAATTTTGCCCGAAGCCTTTTCAGTGGTGCGTGAAGCAAGTGTTCGCGCGTTGGGAATGCGTCATTACGATGAGCAACTGATCGGCGGCATGGTGTTGCATTACGGCAAAATCGCCGAGATGCGCACGGGTGAAGGTAAGACGCTAATGGCAACCTTGCCTGCCTATCTCAATGCAATTTCGGGTCGTGGTGTTCATGTTGTTACCGTGAACGATTACCTCGCCAGCCGTGATGCGGAATGGATGGGGCGGCTGTATCGCTATCTGGATTTGTCGGTCGGGGTAATTTTGTCGCAGATGCCTTCCAGCGATAAGCAAGCTGCTTATGCTGCTGACATTACTTACGGCACGAACAACGAATTTGGTTTTGACTATTTGCGTGACAATATGGCGAGTAGCGTGGAGGAGCGTTTTCAGCGCAAGCTCAATTTCGCTATTGTCGATGAAGTCGATTCCATTTTGATTGATGAGGCGCGCACGCCGTTGATTATTTCCGGTCAAGCCGAAGATAACATCGATGTGTATATGAAGATTAACAAGCTGGTGCCGCAGTTGGTCAAGCAGCAACCCAAGGTAAAAGAAACAGACGAAGATGGTCCTGGCGATTTCAGTGTGGACGAAAAAAACAATCAGATTTTGCTCACCGAGTCTGGGCATGAGCATGCTGAGAATATTCTCACTGAAGCGGGTTTGCTGCCTGATGGCGGCAGCCTGTATGACCCTTCCAATATCACTTTAATACATCATTTGTATGCAGCGTTGCGTGCGCACAACTTGTTTCACCGTGATCAACATTACGTGGTGCAAAACAACGAGGTGGTGATTGTTGATGAGTTTACCGGTCGTTTGATGTCGGGACGACGTTGGTCGGATGGCTTGCATCAAGCCGTGGAAGCCAAAGAGGGCGTGGAGATTCAAAAAGAAAATCAAACGCTGGCAGCGATCACGTTCCAAAACTATTTCCGCCTTTATCAAAAACTGGGCGGCATGACGGGTACAGCGGACACTGAGGCGTATGAGTTCCAGCAAATTTACAATCTGGAAACGGTGATAGTGCCACCGCATCGCCCAACGGTGCGCAAAGATCAGATGGATAAAGTTTATCTGACGGAAAAAGAAAAATATCGCGCCGTGGTGGAGGACATTAAAGATTGCTACGAGCGTGGTCAGCCTGTGCTGGTGGGTACAACTTCTATCGAAAACTCCGAACTATTGGCACAACACCTGGAGCGCGAAAAGTTGCCGCATCAAGTATTGAATGCCAAGCAACATGAACGTGAAGCGCAAATTATCGCGCAGGCGGGGCAACCCAAGATGGTGACCATCGCCACCAATATGGCGGGACGGGGTACGGATATTGTGCTGGGCGGCAGCGTTGAAAAGCAAATTGAATTTATCCATGCCGATGAAAGTTTGGATGCTGCGACCAAAGCGCAGCGTATTGAGCAATTGAAGTCCGAATGGAAAACTTTGCACGAACAAGTGATCGCTAGTGGTGGTTTGCATATCATCGGGACTGAACGCCATGAGTCACGTCGTGTGGACAACCAGTTGCGCGGACGTTCGGGTCGTCAAGGCGACGCGGGTTCAAGCCGCTTTTACTTGTCTTTGGAAGATCCGCTGTTACGTATTTTTGCCTCGGATCGCATCACGGCGATTATGAATAAATTTCAGATGCCTGAAGGTGAGGCGATAGAACACAGCTGGGTGACGCGTGCGATTGAGAATGCGCAGCGCAAAGTGGAAGCGCGCAACTTCGATATGCGTAAACAGATTTTGGAATACGACGACGTGGCAAATGACCAGCGCAAAGTGATCTACCAGCAACGCAGCGAACTGTTGGAAAGTGCTCATATAGGTGAAACGATACAAGCGATGCGCGAAGGCGTGATGGAAGCCACTATCGATCAATATATTCCGCACGAAGCGATGGAGGAACAGTGGAATGTGCCAGGGTTGGAGAAAGCGTTGGCAACCGAATTCCGTTTAGAGCTTCCGTTGGTGCAATGGTTGGAGCAAGAAAAGCAATTGAACCAAGACGGCTTGCGCAAACGTGTTGTCGAACATGCGCAACAGCAATATCAGGCTAAGGTCGAGGTAGTGGGCGCGGAGGCAATGCACCGTTACGAGAGCGGCATCATGCTGCACAGCTTGGATGTGCATTGGCGTGAGCATCTCGCTGCGTTGGATCATTTGCGCCAAGGTATCCATCTGCGCGGCTATGCGCAAAAAAATCCGAAGCAGGAATATAAGCGTGAAGCCTTTGAATTATTCTCATCGATGCTGGATGCCATCAAGCTTGAAGTGACACAGGTGTTGATGCTGGTGCAAGTGCGCAGCGAGGAAGAGATGGCGCGTGATGCGGCGGCTGAAGCGGCCGCAGTTGAAAATGTGCAATATCACCATGCCGATTACGAAGAAGCTCTGGCGCAACCCGCGAAAAAAGAAGTGCCTCAGCAGTGGAATAACGGTGTGAAAGTCGGTCGTAATGACCCCTGCCCGTGCGGGTCGGGCAGAAAATATAAGCAGTGCCATGGTCAGTTGGGTTGATTAGTTTTCTGATTAAGAAAGGAGAATGAAATGTCATTAGTGATTGATACATTACGCACCTCAACAATTACCGAAGAACTAAGTGATGACGAGGTCAATGTTCTTGCGGGGCTGTTTGCGGTACAAGATTACAAGGCGGGTGAAGCAATCGTGCAGCCCGGCGATGCGCCTGACAACTTGTACATTCTCGCCCATGGCGACATCGAAGTAAAAATCAAAAGTGGCATGGAAGAAACCATCGTGCATGTGCTGAAGCCGGGTGATTTGGCTGGCATTATTACCTTTGTAGGCGGCGCGGCATCAGCTATCAGTGCCACGGTTTACGCGGTCGGACAAACTAAAGTGCTGTGTATGCCCAGAGCCAAATTTGAAACATTGGTGAATTCTCACCCGATGATTGTTTATCGCGTGATGCGCGGCGTAGTGCGTAATGTGCATGGCATCGTGCGGCGGGTGAACAGCGAATCTGCCGAACTGAGCAATTATATTTATCGCTCCCATGGACGTTACTAAGTTGCTTTCTGCCCGCAACTAATTGCTTAGGAAATTGTTATGCCTGTAAATTTAACCCCGCCCATCGCGTCCGAATTGCTGCCCGTTGCGGGCGTTTTTTTGGGCATTGCCGAAGCGGGAATCAAGCGACCCAATCGTAAAGATTTGTTGGTGATGCAACTATGTGATGGCGCACGCGTGGCGGGTGTATTCACTACTAATCGTTTTTGCGCCGCACCCGTGGTGGTGGCACGAGAACACCTTGCACAACCTGAAGGCATACGTGCGTTGCTCATCAACACCGGCAATGCCAACGCGGGAACGGGCGAACAAGGGATGCAGGATGCGCGGACGACTTGCGCGGCATTGGCGGGATTGTTGAATTGCAAGCCCACGCAAATTTTACCGTTCTCCACGGGTGTGATTATGGAGTCGCTACCCGTGGCTAAGATTGCGGCAGGTTTATCCGCCGCAGTGACCAATATGCGCGCCGACAACTGGTATGACGCGGCACATGCGATTATGACCACGGATATTGTGGCCAAAGCAATATCGAAACAGGTGGAGGTGGATGGTGTAACCATCACCATTACAGGGATCGCCAAAGGCTCCGGCATGATTCACCCGAACATGGCGACGATGTTGGGCTACATTGCAACGGATGCATCAATCAGTCAGCAGTTGTTGCAGGAAATGGCGCGCGAAGCGGCGAATCGTTCATTCAACTGTATTACGGTAGATGGTGATACATCGACCAACGACGCGCTAATGTTGGTTGCAACCGGCCAATCGAAACTGAAAGAAGTGACAGCTTTTGACAGCAGGGCTTACTACGATTTGGTGAAAGCCATTACCGAAGTTGCAATTTACTTGGCACAAGCCATTGTGAGAGATGGTGAGGGCGCGACCAAATTCATCACCGTAAAAGTCGAAGGCGGCAAAGATGCCGAGGAATGCAAAAAAGTAGGCTATGCGATTGCCCGTTCACCGCTGGTGAAAACGGCGTTTTTCGCGTCTGACCCCAACTTGGGACGTATCCTCGCAGCGATAGGCTATGCGGGGGTTGCAGACCTCGATGTAACCGCGCTGGAACTTTATTTGGATGATGTGTTGGTCGCTGAAAATGGTGGGCGTGCAGCGAGTTATCGCGAAGAAGATGGTCAGCGCGTGATGCAGAAAAGCGATATCACCATTCGCGTGGTGTTGAATCGTGCGGCAGCCAACGCAACGTTGTGGACTTGTGATTTTTCTTACGACTACGTTAAAATCAACGCAAGCTATCGCAGTTAAAAATTCGATTTAATTTTAAGGAGTAATAAATGAATTACGTAAATACAAAACAATTGCTGGGTCTGATGTTGGTCTCCGCACTTGCGGTGACTACAGTGGGTTGTGGCGAAAAAGCACCGCAAGAATCGACGGTTACTACTGAAACAACCCCTGCGGCAGCGAATGTCCCCGCACCTCAACTCTATCAAGAAGGAGTTGAGGCATATCAAGCGGGGAAATTTGATGTGGCAGCCGCCAAATTCAAAGAGCTTGCCGAGCAAGGCGATTCACCTGCACAATTCAATCTGGGTTCGCTTTATCGCCAAGGGCAAGGTGTTGAGCAAAACGATCAGCAAGCTGCTCTGTGGTGGGCTAAGGCGGCGGATCAGGGACATTTGGATGCGATGGATAATCTTGGTTTGCGCTATGCAAAAGGTGAAGGCGTTGAGCAAGATTGGGTACAGGCATACAAATGGTTTTCAATCGCAGGAATGCGGAAAAATGCATCTGCTGCAGAGAATACCAAAATTGCATTGAGCAACATGACTCCTGAACAAATTGACCAGGCTCAAGTTCTGGCGAAAGAGTGGATGGTGCAGCACCCGAAGAAATAACCTGCCACATCTGGCTGCTGAAGTAAGCATAGCGTGACAGTCACGACTGACCAATTGGTCGCTCAAGCACACAGCTTGCTTGAGCGACTTGAAAAGATAATCCCGTCCGCTTCACTCACCGAATTCGCTTGGAATGATGCGCAGGCTTTTCGTTGGAATCACTCACAACACATCCTTCAGCCTGTCGCAAATTTTCAGCGTATCGCGCTGACTGACTTGCTCAGCATCGACAACCAAAAACAACGTATTCAGCAAAACACGCTTCAATTTGTGCGCGGTGGCATGGCAAATAACGTGCTGTTGAGCGGTGCGCGCGGTACTGGCAAGTCGTCGTTGGTCAAAGCATTGTTGAATGAATATGCCGAACTGGGGTTGCGTGTGATTCAAATCGACAAACAAGGCTTGGTCGACTTGCCACTCATTATTGGGTTGGTGCAAGGTCGTAGCGAGCGATTCATTTTGTATTGCGATGACCTGTCTTTCAATGCCGACGAACCTGGTTACCAGGCCTTGAAAGCCGCTTTGGATGGTGATTTGGTAACCTTCTCCGACAATTTGTTGATCTACGCCACCTCCAATCGTCGCCATCTGATGCCCGATTACATGCAGGAAAATCTCGCCACAAAGTATATTGGCGATGAAATTCATCCCGCAGAAAGTGTGGAAGAAAAAGTCTCGCTCTCCGAACGCTTCGGTGTGTGGATTTCGTTCTATCCGTTTAGCCAAGATGAATACTTGGATGTTGCAGCACATTGGTTACAACATTACGGTTGGCAGCAAGGCATGACCGAGGAGGTGCGCGGCGAAGCGTTGCGTTGGTCACTATCACGCGGCTCGCGGAGTGGGCGAGTGGCGTGTCAATTTGCGCGGGATTGGTGTGGCTCTCGTTTTATTGCGAAACCAGTCGCATGACCGCACAAAAAATAATCGACGTTGCCGCCGCTGTTTTGCAACGACCCGATGGAACATTTCTTTTGGCACAGCGACCCATCGGAAAAGTTTACGAAGGCTACTGGGAATTTCCCGGTGGAAAAATTGAGGCTGGCGAATTGTCGTACCAAGCGTTGTGTCGTGAATTGCACGAAGAATTGGGTATCACGGTAACCTCGGCGTACCCTTGGTTGTTGCGAGTGTTTACTTATCCTCATGCTACCGTCAGGCTGCATTTTTTTCGCGTAGTTGCTTGGCAAGGTGAGCTACATGGACGAGAAAATCAACAGCTTAGTTGGCAGCAATTGTCAGAGATTTCAGTTTCGCCCATCTTGCCTGCTAACGCGCCGATACTGCGCGCTTTGTCGCTGCCAGATAGGTATGCCATCAGCAATGCCGCCGCGCTTGGGCGTGATGAATTTATGTTGCGCTTGGAGCGGGCATTAAAAAATGGATTGCGCCTGCTGCAAGTACGTGAAAAAAAGTTGGCGGGCGAAGACTTATTGAAACTCGCTCAACATGTCGTACAACTTTCACATTGTTACGATGCAAAAGTTTTGATTAGTGGTAATGAAAATTTAGCCCAAAAAGTAGGCGCGGATGGCGTGCATTATTCCGCCGCGCAATTGATGAATTGTGTTGAGAAACCCGCGCTGGAGTGGTGCGCTGCATCGTGCCACAACGCCCATGAAATAAAGCGCGCAGAAGAGTTGGGTTTCGATTTTGCATTGCTCAGCCCCGTGTTGCCGACACCAAGCCACCTTGGCGAGCCGCACCTTGGTTGGGAGAAATTTGCCGAGTTAACTTGCGAAACGCAAATACCGATTTACGCGCTGGGTGGATTGACTACAAATGATCTGGAGGTCGCGCGACAACATGGTTCGCACGGCATTGCTTTGCTCAGTCAGGCTTGGTGATAAATTCTTCTGCGGTTTCGGGTTGTTCGACGCGATATTCTTCATTCGCCCACTTGCCCAAGTCAATCAATTTGCAACGCTCACTACAAAATGGACGCGATAAATTGTGGCTATTCCACACATGTTCAGTGCCGCACTGCGGACACGTTACCATTGGAGCATCTGTGTTTGGCATTACGACGAGAGGCTACAAAAAGTCATTTCAAAAGGAATATCTTGCGCTACCTGCGAAGATTTTGCAGCATAGTTAGCGACGATAAAGCGGATGTTAATTGCATATTTATTCGCGCTCACTTCGGGGATGCAGTCTAATTTATCATCTAGACGCACCCTTAAAATTTGTGCGACATGCCCGCCCTGCATTTGTTGAAATGCACCTTGCGCGGCAGTGAAATGCCGTGTTTTCCCATTTTCACGTAATAATTTTAGGATGATTTTTAGCCCAGCATTCAGGGGTAAAAATGGTGCTAGCCATGCTTGCAAACTTGTGCGCCGCGAATCGGCGTTTTGTTGTTGCCAATAGTGATAAGAAGGTAAGTCGAACTCACATGTGCCGCCGGGAATAACGGTGCGCTGCTTGATGCCCATTAACCATTCATTCTCGCGTATTTCTTGCCCGATTTTTCCTGTTGTCGCAAAAAGGTTGGTGGCGGATTCATCCAGCTCGGCAAGCACTTGACCCAGCGCGCCTTTAGAAATGGCAGGATTGTTTTGCAAGCTGGACAAGTAACGCTTTTGCCGCTCCATTTCCTGTAGCAACTCCGATTTCAAATCGGCGCGGCAAGCAACATCGAAAATTTCAAATAGGGTGAGTAAGGCAGCATGGTGGTCGGTACTGCTATCTTTTTGCAGAAAATACTCAATACGAGTGAATAAATCCTCAAGCCGCAATAGCGTACGCACTTTTTCGTTGAGGGGAAATTCGTAGGTAATCACGCAACTATACTTTCTTGAAATAGGGGTGTTAATGAGTAGCCGTCAGCATATTGTACGTAATTGTAACGTCAATTGCTGTTTTGTTTTTTAAGGTAACGGTTATGCAGAAGATCAACCTGTTGCTCCAAGCTTTTCACGGAGGTGTTATTGTCGATGACATCATCCGCACGTTGCCGCCGCTCAATACGAGGCGTTTGTTGGGCAATGATTTCTCGCACTTCGACAGCGGTGATTTGGCTGCGTGCCATTACACGTGCCAGTTGCGTTTCTTCATCACAATCTACCACTAAAATACGTTGAATCAACTGCTGAAAATGCGTGCTGGTAAAGAGCAACGGAACAACCAAAATTAAGTATGGCGGGGTTTGCATCTTGGCAATCTCACCTTTTGCCTCAGTCAATATGAGGGGGTGGAGTATGCTCTCCAAACATTGTTTTGCTGGGGCATCGGAGAAAATCCGTTGGCGCATTTTGCTTCGATCTAATGCGCGGTTGATGTTGAGGTAATTATTGCCGAATGCTGACGCAATTGCTGGAATGGCTTTGCCGTCCGTCTGTGTAAGGCGGTGTGCGATGACATCCGTATCAACAATGCCAACACCATGGGTTTCAAACAGGCTGGCAACGGTGCTTTTCCCGCATCCGATGCCGCCCGTTAATCCAACACAAAATTTCATTTAACCTGCCAAATGCAAATACTGCTGGGTCAGTTCATGCCCCCAAAATAACGCAATTAAGCCGCCTCCCGCCAAGTAAGGACCGAAAGGGATGGGTATGTTGCGCCCTTGCTTGAACAGAACAATCAATCCGATGCCAATGATCGCGCCAACCAACGAAGACACCACCAAAATCAGCGGCAACATCTGCCAGCCGAACCACGCGCCCAGCGCAGCAAGTAGCTTGAAGTCGCCAAACCCCATACCTTCTTTTCCTGTAGTAAGTTTGAATAGCCAATACACACTCCATAAGACAAGATAGCCGATTGCTGCGCCTATCACCGCACTGTGTAAATCTGTGAATGTGCCAAACAGGTTAAACAGCAAGCCTGCCCAGAGCAGTGGCAGAGTGATGTCATCGGGCAGCAGCATTGTGTCAAAATCAATCGCCGTCAGCGCGAGCAATGCCCAAATGAGGAGAATCGCCCCAACCGCTGCCGCACCATAGCCAAAATGTAGTGCCGCAAAGGCACACAACACGCCGCTAATAGCTTCGATAATCGGATAGCGTGGTGAAATGGCTGTGCCACAGCCACTGCATTTGCCGCGCAAAACGAGGTAGCTAATGACGGGGATGTTTTCCATCGCAGTGATGGCGTGATTGCAATGTGGACAGGCAGAGCGCGGCACAACAAGGTTGTAAGTGGGGGTGGGTGCAACGGCATAAATGCGATGATGCGAGGTGATTGCCAAGTCGGCCGGATTATCGTCCGCTTGAGATAATTCATCGCATTGTTCGCGCCAACCGAACTCCATCATTTTCGGTAAACGATGAATCACCACGTTGAGAAAGCTGCCCACCATCAGCCCTAAAATGGTACATACGCTTACAAATGCTGGCGGGGATGATTGCAGAAGTTGGAATAATTCGGTCATATTTAACGCTATAGACCAGCCCGTTTTTTGTTAGAGGGGCGTTGATTTAATCGGTGAGCGGGATGAAGCGCACCGCACACAGTACACAGAAACCGCAGTGTATAAGTTATATACGAGGAATTCGAGTACCGCGCAACACAACGATTCGCCCGCGCAATCATTAAATCCACATTTCCTTAGACCACTTGACCCATTTTGAAAATAGGCAAATACATCGCAATCACCATGCCGCCGATCAAGGTACCCAGCACCACCATGATAATAGGTTCCATCAAGCTGGAAATCGCCGCGACCGCATCGTCCACCTCTGCTTCATAAAAGTCAGCGACTTTACCCAGCATCGAATCAAGTGAGCCAGCTTCTTCCCCGATAGCAGCCATTTGCAAAACCATGCTGGGGAACACTTCGGTGTTCTGCATCGCAACCGTCAAGCCGCTACCTGTACTTACTTCACGCTGAATGACTTTGGTTGCATTATAGTAAACGGCATTACCTGCCGCACCCGCGACAGAGTCAAGTGATTCCACCAGCGGTACGCCCGCAGCAAACATAGTGGCAAGCGTGCGTGTCCAGCGTGCAATCGTGGCTTTGCGAATCAGTTCGCCAAAAATTGGCATTTTTAATAACAGTCTATCCATGGTGTTCTGCATATTTTTGTTGCGTTTCCAAAAGTAAAAGAACGCATACAAACCACCGCCTATTCCACCAAAAATGAGATACCAGTAGCTAACAAAGAAGTCTGAGATGGACATCATTACCAATGTCGGTGCAGGCAAGTCCGCGCCAAAGCTGGAGAACAACTCCTTAAACGCGGGAATCACAAAAATCATGATGATGGCGGTAATCAAAAAAGCGACAACAATGATAGAAATAGGATAAAACAGCGCAGATTTGATTTTGCTTTTCAGTGCCTGGGTTTTTTCCATATAGGTCGCCAAGCGTTCCAGCAACGAATCCAAAATACCTGCCGCTTCGCCCGCACCAATCAAGTTGCAATAAAGTTGATTGAAATACAGCGGGTGCTTTCTAAAGGCTTGCTCCAAGCTACTGCCCGTTTCCACATCCGTTTTGATGGTGTATAGCAGCCTTGCTACAGACGGGTTGGCATTGCCTTTACCGACGATATCGAAAGTTTGCAGTAATGGTACGCCCGCTTTCATCATTACTGCCAGCTGACGGGTAAACAGCGTGATGTCCTTGTCGCTAATGGATTGGGAGCTGACGCGCAGCTTCTTGATTTTGAGAACTTGGATACCTTGACGACGCAACAACGCAGAAACACTGGCTTCGCCCGGCGCGCGCATCTCGCCCTTAACGATTTTTCCGGACTTGTCTTTGCCTTCCCATTGATAGGCGTACTCTTTCGCTTTTTGTGGTTGTTGAGCTCTTGATGCGACAGCCATGCGCGTCTCCCGTGAAATGCTAGCTAACTTTGCT
Source organism: Gallionella sp. (assembly GCA_040079595.1). Classification (GTDB taxonomy): domain Bacteria; phylum Pseudomonadota; class Gammaproteobacteria; order Burkholderiales; family Gallionellaceae; genus Gallionella. The sequence continues at coordinate 3,376 of JBEBKA010000033.1, read as the reverse complement.
CGGCATCATGCCGAGCTTTATGACGATTGTAAAGTAGTAATTCTCTGAAAAATTCATAGCTTGGCACAAATTGTTTGTGTAAATTATTCGGTATGCGCAGGAAAGATTCGTGCAACTTTCACGATTCTGTCATGTGTTTGAATAATTTCGATAGGATACCCCGCAATTTTGACGCTGGTGTTGGCTTCGGGAATGTCTTCTAGGTAGTCGAGTATCAATCCATTCAGCGTCTTTGCTCCATCGAGTGGAAAATGTAACCCCAGCTTGCGATTGAGTTCGCGCAGGCTGCTGCTGCCTTCCAGCAAAAAACTGCCGTCAACTTGCCGTAAAAACTTCCCTGTTTGTGCGGGTGATTGCGTGGTGAACTCGCCCACGATTTCTTCCAAAATGTTTTCCAAGGTCACGAGACCGAGTAACTCGCCATATTCATCCACCACCAATCCGAGACGTGCATGACGTTCCTGAAATTGTTGCAATTGCCTAAGCAGGGGCGTGTCAGAGGGAACGAAATAAGGTTCATGCAGGATATCGCGCAGCTGCCCTACATCCAGCGTCGGCTCTTGTAAGAGAGCGGGAACGCGTTTGAGATGCAAAATGCCGATAATGTTGCTGGGTGTATCTTCATAAACGGGCAGTAACGTGTGATGGCAGGTAATGATTTGCTGGCGCAGTTCGCTGGCATCGGCGTGAATGTTGAGAGCCTCGATGTGATTACGCGGGATCATCACATCGTTCACGGTGATACGCTCCAGATCAACCAAATTGAGCAGCATTTTTTGATGTTTTCGCGGTAGAAAATGCTCGGCATCCAGCACCAAGCCGCGCAATTCTTCAAGCGTCATTTTCTGTTTGCTTTGATCAGTCTGCACTTTAATGCGCATCAGCCACAACAAGCCTTTTACCAGCGTGGTGGCCACTAACACTACGGGGTAAAACAGCGTCACCAGTGGCGCGAGTAAATAGCTGGAAGGCAGCGCAACTCTTTCGGGATGGCTGGCAGCAATAATTTTGGGAAGAATCTCACTCACGACCAATAAGATAAACGTGATGCCCAGCGTACCTAACAGTAATGCCAGCTCGCTCGCGCCAAACAGGCGCAAAATAAATACGTTAGTTACCGCTGCTGCCGCCACGTTGAGCAAGGTATTGCCAAACAAAATTGAGCCGAGCAATTTGTCTATCTTGGACAGTAGTGCCGCTGTCAGCTTGGCACTCTTGCTGCCTTTGCGCACCAGCGCATTGAGCCGATAGCGATTGATCGCCATCATGCTGGTTTCCGCCGCCGAGAACCATGCGCCTAACACCAGCAGCAAAAGTACAATGCCGACAAGCGCGCCTAAAGAAATATCGTCCACGTTAGACCTTGATTATGTTGGTGATCGAAATGGTGTGCGAGTCATAGAGTGTGTGTCAAGCGGCGCGCCGATAGCTTAAAGTCATCATGGCGATACCGATAGCGACCATCGGCAAGCTCAGCCATTGCCCCATACTCACTCCCCAAGTCATGTAGCCAAAAATACCGTCATCGGGATTGCGCGTGAATTCGCCGACAAAACGGAAACTGCCGTAGCCGATTAAAAATAAGCCCGACACTGCACCGACAGGACGTGGCTTTTGCGAAAACCACCACAACAAGATAAACAGCGCGATACCTTCCATGGCACATTCATAAAGCTGTGACGGATGGCGCGGCAAATTATCGACATGCTGGAACACCATGCCCCACGGCACGTCGGTGGGTCGCCCCCACAATTCACCATTGATGAAGTTACCGAGTCGCCCGAAAGCCAATCCGGGCGGCACTAATGGCGCAATGAAGTCCATCAATTGCAGCCAGGGTATGCTTTGTTTTTTGGCAAACCACGCCATTGCGATCAACACGCCGAGAAAGCCACCATGAAACGACATACCTCCTTCCCATACTGCGAGAATTTTGGCGGGATGCGATAAGTAGAAGCCTGGGTTGTAAAACAATACTTCGCCTAATCGCCCGCCGAGAATCACGCCAATCACGCCATAAAACAACAAATCATCGAGTAATTTTGTAGTGAATTTTGGTTGGTTGAGTTGGACGATGCGCTTTTTCCCTAACCACAAAAAAGTCATAAAGCCCGCGAGGTACATCAGCCCATACCAATGAATAGCGAGTGGGCCGAGTTGTAAAGCGACAGGATTGATATGCGGGTAAACGAGCATGAATGAATGCGGTAGAATTGAATGGTTGATTATACGGGCTTCTCAACACACCACCCAAATTCAAAACAAATATGAGGATCAAACCATGGCAAGTGCACAACAACTCAACACTCAATTCGGTATTAAAGGCCAGCTTAATTTTCGCGAAGATGCGAGCGGCTTGATAGTCGCCGATATTCACAATGCTCAAGCGACTGCGTCGCTGTGTTTGCAGGGTGCGCATCTGATGAATTGGCAGCCTAAAAGCCAAGCCGTGCCAGTAGTATGGTTGTCGCGTGATGCAAAATTGGCGCAAGGTAAATCGATACGCGGTGGCTCACCAGTGTGCTGGCCGTGGTTTGGTGCACATGCCACGGAAGCTAGTTTTTCGGGGCATGGTTATGCACGTACTGTTCCTTGGCGCGTGATCGCATCAGGCAGCGAACCCAATGGTGCGACGCGCTTGACGTTGCGTTTGGAAGAAAGCGATAAAACTCGCGCGCAGTGGCCCCATGCTTCGCAGCTTGATTTAACGGTGACGATAGGCGAAATTCTACGCATGGAGTTGACCACAGAAAATCTAGGCACAACTGATTTTGTGATTGGTGAAGCCTTGCACACCTATCTGCACATCAGCGAAATCGGCGCAGTGCGTGTCACAGGGTTGGATGGCTGTGAATACTGGGACAAGGTAGGCGGCTCAGTGCTTAAAAAGCAAGCTGGCGAAATTAGTTTTACTGGCGAGACAGATCGTGTTTACATCAACACCGCAGCAACATGCGTAATTGAAGACGACAAACTGAACCGCCGCATTCATATCGCCAAGTCAGGCAGCCTTTCTACCGTGGTGTGGACACCGTGGATTGAAAAGGCAAATAAGATGGGCGACATGGGGCAATCCGACGGTTGGCGCGAAATGGTATGTGTGGAATCGGTCAATGCCATTGAGAACGTGGTGACGGTTGCCGCTGGTACAGCGCATAGCTTGGTGGTTGAGTATCACGCTGAACTTATGTAACTGCATGTTTTTGCGGAACGTGAAGATTGTTGTCAACTTAATTTAATTGCATCGCGTTGTGGACTTGCTGGCGGCGATTGTTGGTTGGCAAAGTCGGCGGAATTGTTTAGAATCTTACGCGAAGGTAAAACTTCGCAATTGTTCAAGTCGCATTTAATTAAAAACTGGAGAGAAAATGAAATC
>JBEBKA010000032.1:0-29718 GCA_040079595.1 Gallionella sp. | reverse complement strand
AGAAGTGGTGAATGTCGCAGCGAGAGCCGTTACGTTTGTCCCTGAAGGCATCGTGACCGCAATGGTTTTTGCTGTTTCATTGATCGTGCCTGTTACACCAGCCAGTGAATACGCAGTAAGAGCTTTGGCTGAGCTTGGAGCTGATCCTCCGTCACCGCCACTGCATCCCGTTACAACAGCGACGACTAATAATGCCATTAGCCACCTAAGCGGCTTTGTAAAACTTTCAAAGGTTTTCATTTTGATTCTCCTGTAGGTAACCCAGAAACGCGCGGTAAAGTGACCGATTATTTACGGGTAAATATTTTGGTGTACTACGTCGTTACCTAACCCTCTAAATACTTTTTAGTAATTGAGCTCATCTGTTTTTTGGCTCAAAATAATTGAAGCAATATAAATAAAGGCACTTCGCAACACCGAATGCACTATTCCACTTGTGAGTTAATTGCTCGGTGCGTTAGCGCACATTGAGGTGAATAATCTGAAAGATAAAATTTATTTCAGACATTAAAAATCCGTCTCAAGACGGATTTTTAATGAACATAACAACTTGCGAGATAAGGTTTATGGTGCAGGTTGTGTGACTGCATTACTATCTAATGTGACGGCTGTTTGCGCTAGCAGGCGGCTGTTTGCAGACGCGCCAGTCTTCAACGTAATCGAGGTTTGTGACAGGATCACCCCTTCCATATGAGCAGTTGTACCAATATCAACTGCACCAAAAGCTTGCCAAAATACGTTCTTAGGCAGTGCGCCACCCGTTAAGATGACTTTTGCAGTCGAGGCCTGAGTAATTCCTTGAGCAATCTGAAAAATCCAGACATCGTTTGGACCACCATTGAGTGTGACATCAGTCGGAATCAATACACCCGTACTCCATTTGTAGGTGGCTGGAGGAAGCGTCATCCCGCCAATATTTCCGGTACCCAGTTCTGTGTAGTCAGGTGATCGTCCTGCAGCATCAGTATATGCAGTTAACATATTGTTCACTGCTGTGGTTAAGTTGGAAGGAGTGGGTACTACATAATCAGCCGCAAACACTTGTCCTGTGACCTGAGTTGACGTGGCGAATACATTGGTCGAATCCGCAATCAAAGTAAATCCCGTAATGAAACTTGCAGCAGCTGGGCTCAATGCAACATTGCCAGTTACCGCTGAAGTTGGAACAGTTGAAATAGCAGATTTCGCTAGAATCGCATAGTTGCCAGCCGCACCAAGAGCTACGGGAGCTGGACCTTTGCCTGTACCACCTAGACCAGTACCAGCACCAGGATTAGCCGGCGATCCAGTTGCAGTGCTGCCACCCCCATTACCACCCCCGCATCCTGTTACGGAAACAGCAAGCATTAGTGCCATCAACATCGCCGCTGGCTTAAAAACAACGTTGCGCGTATACATAATATTCTCCTCATATTGATCCAGACGAACATCGATGCCGTTGACCGAGTACTTGCTGGCATAGCTTTTGGCGTGTAAAAAACTCTCGTTATTGCAATGAATACCAACAGAGCCCCCCTTATTTGCATCCTCAAAAAGCAATTTTTGATAATTCGAATAAGTTTTCATACCGATTGCACTATCACAGTTCCGTACTCAACTCTCCGTGCGCTAACGCACATACGTAATTTATATTTTTGCCACTTATCGAGTATTGAAACCACATCACCAAATTGGTAGGTATTTGCTTCGTGTATGTGTGCTATAAGTAAATCACTAACAAAGTTGATTCGGCAGAATCAACTTTTGCTTTGCAGAGCAGACACTTGTTGGGTCGGTGCTCATACCGGTACGTAAACAATGCTCGCAGCTACATCCTTACTGCATAACCCTCACCAAAACCATCTTCTTGCCTCGCTGCCTGAGGCAATATTTGAACGTACTGCCCCGCATCTTGAACTCATCCCTATGCCTCTCGGCGAGGTCTATTACGAATGTGGCGGGCAATTACAACACGTCTATTTTCCGATCACGTCCATTTTGTCTTTGCATTACGTTATGGAAGATGGCGCATCGGCTGAAATTGCGGGAGTAGGAAATGAGGGAGTGCTCGGCATTTCACTTTTTATGGGTGGAAAAACCACACCCAGTCGCGCCACGGTGCAAACAGCCGGATATGGTTACAGACTGAAGGGTCAGTTGATGCTTGAAGAATTTAATCGGGCCGGTGGTCGTCGGTCAGGCGCATTACAAAATTTGCTGTTGCGTTACACCCAAGCATTGATTACCCAAATTTCCCAAACAGCAGTTTGCAATCGACATCATTCGGTAGAGCAGCAACTGAGTCGATGGCTATTGTTAACCCTTGATCGCTTGCCCACCAATGAATTGACCATGACACAGGAATTGATTGCCAGCATGTTGGGTGTTCGCCGTGAAGGCATCACGGAAGCAGCAGGAAACTTACAACGCGAAGGCTTAATTAGCTACCGCCGTGGACACATCACCGTAATTGATAGAGATAGATTGGAATCACACTCGTGTGAGTGTTACCACGTCGTCAAAAAAGAATTTAATCGCTTGTTAAGCACCAATGGCAAGGTAAAAGTTCCTGTGTAGTTATAGATCAAAGCGACCGCACTCAGTCAACGTAAATTTTTCAAATGGCTATTTGTAAGTAATTTAAGCAATGAAGGTAAGCTATGCCAAAAATAATTTCAATGAATGCCACGTATAAAACGATTGCTTGGTTTGTCAGCTCAGTTCTGCTGGTTGCGTTGGGGGTGGCATTATCGTTCTTGGCCTTAAAGCAAATAGAGGAAGCTGCCGCATTTAAAAAATTGACCTATGCTGCCATCAAAAAAGCTGATGCGCTGATGTCGAATTTGCGAGATGCCGAGACTGGGCAGCGAGGTTATTTATTAACGGGAGACGAAGCATTTCTTGAGCCTTATTGGGCAGTAAACAACAATATCAAACCGCACTTAGTTGAATTACATCAACTTACCTTAGTGAGCGCAGCCCAAAAGCATCTTGATGTGCTCGCACCCTTAGTCGATGCTAAGTTGATGGATATGTCACACGCAATCGAATTACGCCGTAACCATAACAACACGGATGCGCTCGCACTTGTGGCTAAAGGAAAAGGTAAGCACTTGATGGACTCAATTCGAGTCGAGATGCTTGGATTTACGCAGCTTGAGGAGCGGGAGCTTGAGCAACGAGAAGCCATATTTCAATCGAAAGTTCGCCGCTTGTTTATGGTTATTCTATCCTGCAGTTTGCTTGCGTTGTTATTTGCAATGTTCTTCGCATATTTAATTTATCGCCAATCACAACTGCGTTTAAAAAATTTGGTTGAGCAAGAAACACAACATTTGCTTGAAGCTCAAGAAGAAATAAACAAAAAATTACAGCAAGCCAATACTACGTTACGGGACAGCGAAGAAAAACTTGCCGTAACACTGAGCTCAATTGGAGATGCAGTAATCGCAACCGATGATGAAGCGCGTGTAACTCTTTTAAACCCGGTTGCTGAACAGCTTACCGGCTGGACGCAGGCTTCAGCAGTTGGTCATCCTGTCGCTGAAATATTTTCCATCATCAACAAAGAAACACGGTTACCCGCCACCATGCCCGTTAAGGAAACGTTGATGCATGGCACGATACAAGGGCTTGCCAATCACACTGTGCTGATAGCGCGAGATGGCAGTGAGTGCGATATTGCCGATAGCTGCGCTCCGATTCGTGATCGAGACGGTCACGTGATTGGTGCAGTTCTGGTGTTTCGAGATGTCACGGGAGAATATGCCGTGCGACAAGCCTTGCACGACAGTGTCTCTCTAAATCACACCATATTAAATACAGCAGCAGACAGCATTATTACCATTCATGCTGGCTGCGGCATTATCGAGAAAGTTAATCTGGCTACCGAAAAAATGTTTGGTTATAGTGCCGCTGAACTTACTGGCCAAAATTTCAGCACACTTATTCCTGAGCTGGATCGGGATCTGTTGAGTGGCTCACTGGAGTATTACGGCGCGACTAAAGAGGAGCGTGCCAGTGGTCTCGTTCGAGAAGTGGTTGGTTGCCGAAAAGATGGCAGTAATTTCCCTCTGGAGATTACCGTTAGCGAAATGAGTCTAAGTGGCGAGCGTTATTTCACTGGAGTTTTACGCGACATCTCAACAATTAAGCAGGCAAGTGCAGAACGCGTTCATCTGTACCAATTGTTACAAGCTAAAAATACCGAATTGGAACGATCCACTTCAATCGCGGAAAATGCCAATCTCGCTAAATCGAACTTTTTATCCCGTATGAGCCATGAGCTAAGAACGCCACTCAACGCGATTCTCGGATTTTCTCAATTATTGGAATCAGGCACACCATCGCCAACCGAAACCCAAGCGATAAGACTGCAACAAATCACCAAAGCAGGTTGGTATCTATTGGAGCTGATAAATGAAATCCTTGACTTGGCTGTGATTGAATCTGGCAAATTGTCACTGTCGCATGAACCGATTTCGGTCCTTGATGTAATACATGAATGCCAGGCTATGATGGAAACGCAAGCACAGCAACATGGCATCCATATCAACTATTTACCATTCGACACCACATGGTTTGTTAATGCTGATCGAACACGGGTCAAGCAAGTGCTTATCAATTTATTGTCAAATGCGGTCAAATACAATCGCGAACAAGGTACGGTTGAAGTGGCTTGTACCGCCAATACGCTCGAACGCATTCGCATCAGCGTTAAAGACAGCGGCATGGGATTATTACCTGAACAGTTAATGCAATTATTTCAACCATTCAATCGTCTTGGACAAGAAAATGGTGTCGAGCAAGGAACCGGCATTGGTCTAGTAGTGACCAGACAATTGGTGGAGTTGATGGGGGGGACGATTGGCGTGGCTAGCACGGTTGGGGTGGGTAGCGAATTCTGGGTAGAGTTGATTCGTGACAAAGCCCCACTCGTCGCTATCAGTAGGATTGCTGATGCTGATGCTGATGCTGATGCTGATGCTGATGCTGATGCTGATGCTGCGAAGTTTACGCTACTTTATGTGGAAGATAACCCGGCCAACCTGATGTTAGTCGAGCAAATCGTGGAAAATATTGCCCATCTGCGCATGTTGAGCGCACGCGACGGCAAGCTCGGCATTGCAATGGCACGCGCTAAATTGCCGGATGTCATTTTGATGGACATCAATCTGCCAGGTCTCAGCGGGATTCAAGCAATGCAAATACTGCGCGAGGATTCGCGCACCAAGCACATCCCCGTTGTTGCGCTCAGTGCAAATGCGATGCCACGTGATATTGAAATGGGACTCGGAGCAGGCTTTTTTCGTTACTTAACCAAACCTATCAAACTTGATGAGTTTATGCTGGCCTTGGATGAGGCATTAAAAATTTCTGCTATTAATTTAACCGATAAAGAAGAAATCGAAAGAATAAAATGATCAGTCAGCAAGAAATTCTTAATGCCAGCATTTTGATCGTGGATGATCAGCCTTCCAATTTATTGTTACTTGAGGAAATGCTGCGTGACGATGGATATGTGACCATAGCAACTACAACTGATCCTTACGCTGTCTGCGCGCTGCACCAAAAAAATCAATACGATCTTATTCTGCTTGATCTTCAAATGCCAGGCATGGATGGATTTCAAGTGATGGCGGGACTTAAGGAACTCGAAACCAGTGGCTACATTCCTGTACTCGTGATTACCGCCCAACCCGCTCACAAATTAACGGCTCTTGCTGCGGGTGCGAAAGATTTCATTGCCAAACCATTTGATCTTGTCGAGGTAAAAACACGTATTCATAATTTTCTGGAAGTTCGATTGCTATACCGTAAACTTGAAAATCAAAACACCTTGCTAGAACAAACCGTACAGGAACGTACCGCAGAACTCCGCGCAAGTGAAGCACGTTTTCGCCGCCTGACTGAGTTATCGTCGGATTGGTATTGGGAGCAAAACGAAAAGGGCGACTTCACTAAAATATTCGGACCAGTAATGGAAATGCTCGGATTTCAATTCGATGATGCACGTGGCTTCACTCGGGATGATCATGGCGCAATTTGGAATGAAATCGAGCGTAGCCAACTCGAAGAAAACTTAGTTACTAGGAAACCCTTCTTAGATTTTGTTTATGGTCGCACGAACTCGGATGGTACACAGCAATTCTTAATGGTAAGCGGAGAACCTATGTTCGATTCTACAGGTCGCTATATTGGCTATCGTGGTATCGGTAAGGACGTTACCGACGCGAAGCTCCCCAGCTGAAATTTAATGCGGGATAGGGATGTTTGTATCAATCATGCCTTTAGAATCTTTCAGTTACTCGGCGCGGACACACAGTGGGAATTCGCAAGCCATACCGACACGTTGTGAGCGAAACCCGAAACAGTGGACGGGCAAGTTGGGGGAGTTATGCAGCATCCTTAAAAGTTTTTGCATAAAAGCTGTTGGCATATTCGGCGAGTGAATTGTTGCCGATTTTGGCATGCCGCCTGATGCGATTTAACCAAAGGCTGCTGAGATGCCAATGTTGATGGAATTATGGTTCTCAAGAAGTTGACTGCTGCGGCAAGCTGAGCCACACTGTAGCTCAACTAAAGAGAATTACATTATGGCTACTAACACCGTTGTCCGTGCGCGTATCGATGAACACATCAAAGAGGAAGCGTCTGTTGTCTTGGCGACAATGGGGCTGACCGTTTCAGATGCGTTCCGCATCATGCTTACCCGTGTTGCACATGAGAAGGCTTTGCCCTTCGAGCTACTCGTTCCGAATGCCGTCACTATTCAAGCCATGAAAGAGACACGTCGCCGTGTTAAAACAAAATCGTTTAACAGTGTTGACGCGCTGATGGCGGATTTGAATGCGGACGATTGAGCGAACCAATCAATTCAAGCGGGATTACAAGCGCGAAGCAAAAGGTCAACATCGCACTTCGCCGGACAACGATTTTGTTGAAGTTGTAAAGTTACTGGCGAATGATGTGCCACTGCCTGATAAATATCGTGACCACGCATTAACGGGCGGCTGAAAATATTTTAGAGACTGCCACATTAAGCCAGACCTTGTGTTGATCTATCGAAAACCTGATGACGAACTTTTGCAGTTGGCGCGCATTGGGTCACATAGCGAACTGGGATTGTAGTGGTAGCGACAATGCCGACAAGCAAGCAATTCTGCTTCTCATTCACTGTAGCTAAAACGTATCTGTGTAAAAATACTCCTCAGCATTGATGCGCTTTCTGTAGCTGCCTTAAAAAATTGCGGGTGAGGCAAGGCATTGATATGTAATAGTTACTTTTAGGGTTGGCTAGGCTCACAATCCTTTGGTCGAAGGTTTAAGTTCTTCCAAACTCATCAATAAACAAGGAGTTGCACGCCGTGCAGCTCCTTTCCATTTTCGCCTTGTCAACAAACTGTCAATGGTGGAGAGATTAAACTCGGTTCAATCAACCTTGAAACCCGTCTCTTGCACATGGTTTTACAAATCAAGATTGCTGATAAAACCAAGGTTGAAGTTCTTCATCGCCCGATTTGGATTTACAGCGCAAGATGCCGAATATCCGCCAGCACTTGGCTGAGATACACGGCGAAGCGCGCACCCAATGCGCCGTCAATCACGCGATGATCGTAAGACAAAGACAGTGGCAACATCAGGCGCGGCACAAATGCACCGTCTTTCCACACAGGTTTCATGCTGGAGCGCGATACGCCGAGTATGGCGACTTCGGGGGCATTGATGATAGGCGTGAACGCCGTGCCACCAATGCCGCCTAGGCTGGAAATCGTAAAGCAGCCGCCTTGCATATCGGCGGCGGTGATTTTTTTGTCGCGGGCTTTCGCGCTGACTTCGCCGAGTTCTTTGGCGAGTTGCACGATGCCTTTTTTATCGACATCACGAATCACGGGTACCATTAAGCCATCTGGTGTATCAACCGCCACGCCGATGTGGAAGTATTGCTTAAACACTAAATTTTCGCCGCTGGCATCCAGCGAGGCGTTGAACTCCGGGAATTTTTGCAACGCAGTTACTGCTGCTTTGAGCATGAAAGCCAGCGGCGTGATTTTGATATTTTGCGCCGCATACTCCGCACCGAGTTCTTTACGGAAGGCTTCCATATCGGTGATGTCTGCCTCGTCGAATTGTGTGACGTGCGGAATGGTTACCCAGTTGCGATGCAGGTTCGCACCGGAAATTTTCTTGATGCGCGATAGCGGCTTGGTTTCGATTGCGCCAAATTTAGCGAAGTCCACCACGGGCGAAGCCAATACCTGCAAGCCATTGCCACCCGCACCGCGCGGTTGAGCCAGTGCAGCTTTGATGAAGTTTTGCACGTCGTCTTTGGTGACACGACCTTTAACGCCGTTGCCTTTAACCTGCGCAATTTCTACACCCAGCTCACGCGCAAAACGACGAATCGCGGGGCTGGCGTGGGCTTTTCCGCCTGATGAAATCACTTGTGCTATTACAGGGGCGGCAGGTTTTGATGCAACCGCTGGCGCACTAGCCACGCTAAGTACTGCTGCGAGAGTGTCTATTTTATTGGCTTGCGGGGCAGCAGTTGAGCTGCTTTCCATCGTTAGAATCAGCGAGCCTTGCGAAACTTTATCGCCGACTGCAATTTTGATTTCTTTGATGACACCTGAAAATGGTGATGGCACTTCCATTGCCGCTTTGTCGGTTTCCAGTGTGACGAGCGATTGCTCCGCCATCACGGTATCGCCTGCCTTGACGAAAATTTCGATGATAGGGACATCTTTGAAATCGCCGATGTCTGGTACAACTACTTGTTTAATTTCTGCCACAGTGTTCCCCTAACCTTAAACCGTCGTTGGGTTTGGTTTGTCTGGATTGATGTTGTACAGCTTGATCGCTTTGCTGACTTCGCTCGCGCTAATCGTGCCTTCATCTGCCAATGCTTTAAGTGCGGAAACGGCAATGTAATAACGATCTACCTCAAAGAAGCTGCGCAATTTTTTGCGCGTGTCAGAACGACCGAAACCATCTGTACCCAGCACGCTGAAATGCTTGGGCAAGAAGCCACGAATCTGATCTGCAAAGGAACGCATGTAATCTGTCGCGGCAATCACTGGGCCACTGCGATCCGCCATACATTGTTCAACGTAGCTAACACGTGCTTTTGCTTCGGGATGAAGCATGTTCCAACGCTCACAATCCAGTCCCTCGCGGCGCAATTCTGTAAAGCTGGTCACACTCCAAATGTCGGATGCAACGCCGAAATCTTTTTCCAGCAACTCCGCTGCCGCAATCACTTCGCGCAAAATGGTTCCGCTACCCATCAACTGTACCTTGGCAGATTTGGCGGATGTAGCTTTTCCTTCTTGGAATAGATACATGCCCTTGAGAATGCCCATTTCCGCTCCTTGCGGCATGGCAGGGTGGGCATAATTTTCGTTCATCACGGTGAGGTAATAAAACACGTCTTCTTGATTCACAAACATGCGGCGCATACCGTCATGGATGATCACCGCGAGTTCGTAAGCGAAAGTTGGGTCGTATGACACGCAATTAGGAATCGTAGCCGACATCAAATGGCTATGACCATCTTCGTGTTGCAAACCTTCGCCGTTCAGCGTGGTACGCCCTGCTGTGCCGCCTAGCAAGAAGCCGCGAGCGCGCAAATCGCCTGCAGCCCAAGCCAAGTCGCCGATACGCTGGAAACCGAACATCGAGTAGTAAATGTAGAACGGCAACATCGCTTTGCCGTGGTTGGCATACGCAGTTGCGGCGGCAATCCAAGATGACATCGCGCCCGCTTCGTTAATGCCTTCCTGCAACACTTGCCCGTTTGAAGATTCTTTATAAAACATCAACTGATCGGCATCTTGCGGTGTGTAAAGTTGACCCACCTGCGAGAAAATTCCCAGTTGGCGGAACATGCCCTCCATGCCAAAGGTGCGCGATTCATCCGGCACAATCGGCACGATTTGCTTGCCGACATTTTTGTCTTTGACCAAGATGCCCAACATGCGCACAAACGCCATGGTGGTGGAAATTTCGCGGTCTTCAGTGCTTTTAAGTAACACATCAAAAGCTGATAATTCAGGAATCTGCAACGGCTCTTTGACGGGTTTGCGCTCAGGAATCACACCCATCACACTGGTACGCTCTTTGAGGTATTTCATCTCCAAGCTATCTTCAGCCGGACGATAAAAATTCAGGCTGGCAACTTGCTCATCGGTCAACGGAATGTTGAATCGGTCGCGGAATTTGAGCAGCACTTCGCCCGCCATTTTCTTTTGCTGATGGGTGATGTTCTGACCTTCACCCGCTTCGCCCATACCATAGCCCTTAACGGTTTTGGCGAGGATGACGGTTGGCTGCCCAACGTGTTGCGTGGCTGCCGCGTAAGCCGCAAACACTTTGTGCGGATCGTGACCACCACGGTTCAAATGCCAGATTTCTTCATCTGACATGTCGGCAACCATTTCTAGCAATTCTGGATACTTGCCGAAAAAATGTTCGCGTACATACGCGCCATTTTTCGATTTATAGGTTTGGTATTCGCCGTCCACCACTTCCTGCATACGCTTTTGCAACAAGCCTTTTTTGTCTTTGGCAAACAAGCGATCCCAATGACCACCCCACACTACCTTGATGACATTCCAACCTGCGCCACGGAATACGCCTTCCAACTCTTGAATGATTTTTCCGTTGCCGCGCACCGGGCCATCGAGGCGTTGCAAATTGCAATTGATAACAAAAATCAGATTGTCGAGTTTTTCGCGACCCGCCATCGAAACAGCGCCCAGCGACTCAGGTTCATCGGTTTCGCCGTCACCCAAATACGCCCACACCTTGCGACCTGCCGTAGAAGCCATGCCGCGCAGCTCCATGTAGCGCATAAAGCGCGCTTGGTAAATCGCCATCAACGGGCCGAGACCCATTGATACGGTAGGGAACTGCCAAAAGTCTGGCATCAGCCAAGGGTGCGGGTAAGAGGACAGTCCGTCGCCATCCGCTTCCTGGCGGAACTTGTACATTTGCGCTTCGCTAATACGCCCTTCGAGGAAGGCGCGGGCATACACACCGGGCGACGAGTGACCTTGGAAATACACCAAATCACCGCCATGCGTATCCGTCTTGCCGTGGAAAAAATGATTGAACGCCACATCGTAAAGCGTCGCGGCAGAGGCGAAACTGGCGATATGTCCGCCCAACTCTGAAGAATCTTTGTTGGCATTCAGCACCAGTGCCATCGCATTCCAACGCATCAATGCGCGGATGCGATGCTCCAAATCATGGTTGCCGCTGGAGCGTTGCTCATCACCGACGGGGATAGTGTTGCAATACGGCGTGGTCGCGCTGAAAGGCACGCCAGCACCAGAGCTGCGGGCTTTGTCTATCAACTGTTCTAGCAAAAAATGCGCGCGTTCCGCACCTTCGTTTTCTAACACTGACTCAAGTGCATCTAACCACTCTTGCGTTTCTTGCGGATCGTTATCTGGTAGTAATGACATCTATACACTCTCTCTTAAAGGGAATCTCTCAAAATTCAGATTTCATCCCAGCTGCTGTGTTGCGGAATAAATTTCTTACTTACATATAAACCATATGCGGCGCGGCGAAATTTTTTCCGCGCCTTGCGTTTGGGCGAACTCTGAAATTTTAGAGACCCCTTTGCTAATTTGCTGTTGGTTATCAGAACAAGCTCTTTGAATCACACCGAGCAATCAACAACTTCCTGCTCAATCACAACCCACTCAATCTTTACATCGGTAGCCTCTTGCGGCATGTCTTCAACCACTTGTAGCCCAAACGCTGCCGCCACTAATGTTGGGCGATGCTCAATTTGAGCCAGCAGCTTGTCGTAAAAACCACCGCCATAACCCAGCCGCGCACCGCTTCGGGTGAAAGCTACCCCCGGCAAGAGGGCGAATTCTACCTCATTTAGGGTATTTAGCCGCTCGCAGCGTTCCGCGACTGGCTCAGGAATACCCCATACACCCGCCGCCAACTGGCTTGCCAAATCCTCCACCCAATACAAATCGAGCTGATTAGTCTGGCGGTTGACCTTGGGCAAAGCCAACCGCTTGCCATCCGCCAATACCTGCTTTGCCCAGGCAGAGCTATCAAACTCCGCACCAAAATTCATATAACCCAACACCACATTGGCGTGCTGATAGCTAGGGAGTTGCAATAAACGTTCGGTGATGGCTGCACTGTGTGCGACGCGGACTTCGGGCGATAACTGCTCGCGCAGGGCGATGATGCCCTGCCGTATTTGTTGTTTTGTAGATTGGGAATTTAACGCACTCATAAAAGCTTTTACATTAAGTGCTACCAGTCAAAACTCATAACGATCAAGCAAATATAGGGGGCAATTCGAGTAGCTCACTCTCCATGCGCCGAATTCCAGCAATCAGATTTTTAAAGCTCCTAGATCGCTCATTGGGTACTATCAAGTGCTGCCCAATTACTCTAGAGCTACTGACTTTTTGATAACGATGTTTAGTTAGTGCAAGGAGTTCCTTGCTCGGATTTTGTAGTAAATCAGGATTCCTGAATTTTGTTGTGTTTTGTTGCTTTACTAATCCATTTATTCCCAAGCTTACTTCAATAGCCGCAAGATCAGCCAAATAAAAACTTTCCAATTCGTGACATGCAATACGCACCAGTGAAACCTCCTGTCGCCCTGCTTCCGCACACCGTGCTAGCAGACCATCCTTAATTACGCGGCAGTCAGGCATAGCATCCTGATCCCGCATTACTATGAATCTGGCTTGAGGATTGAGCCAACCCCGCATCTTTCGCACCATTTGTTTTTCAAGGTCTTGCTTCCCTTCAAAGGCAATCAGTCGCGGTTTTATTTCATCATTTAGTATTCTGGGAAGCAAGTTTTCCAACATAACTTTGGCTGATTCCTCTTCTAACAAGAAAATAAGCTCCTTCATTGCGGGTCAGCTCCCTCAAAGAAACCCTGCTTCCAGAGGTAACCCATTTTGTCACCATCTGCCATGTATGCGGAAATTTGTGGCTCGTCTTTGGCGCGACGTATTTCGGTATTCCCCTCGGTTTTTACCAACCAACACACCTCATCCAGTTCAACTGCGTTCAAAAAATCCGGCGAATGCGTTGAAACCAGCACCTGCCCCCCACGGTTAGCGTATTGTCTGAATTCTTCCGCTAATTCCAGCATAAGTTTTGGATATAACTGATTCTCTGGCTCCTCCACACAAAGCAATGGATGTGGTTTTGGATCATGCAGCAGTACTAAATATGCGAACATTTTAATCGTGCCGTCTGAAACGTAGCGATCAAGAAAAGGTGTTTTGAACGACCCATCTTGGAATCGCAACGTTAAGTAGCCGTCATCCTGCAATTTCGGCTCAACACCACTTACACCCGGAACACGACGAGCCATAGTATTCAGAATTTCTCTGAAGGTGTCCGGGTGTTGTTCGAACAAACGTTGCGCCACTAGAGGTAAATTATCGCCAGATTCCGACAAATGCTCTGCTTCACCCGATGCTTCTTTTCGGCCACGAGCGGCACTGATGTGAAAATCCGACACATGCCACGACTCAATCAACTGGCGAAAGGCGTTAGCCGCTTTGAAACGTTCAAATTGACCTAAGCCTTTTATAGCGAGGGTATCAGAAGATACTTTTTGGCTTTCCCGCTCAAGGTCTTCTTCTTTCTTTTTAAAGTCTTCCTCGTTAGTAATGGCATAACCCTCACCATTTGAGAAGTCTAAAAAGTGGTAAGGTTTTCCGCTTGCCCCTCGTTTATAGCGAAGAATTTCACGCCTAATATATGGAACACCAGATTTTTCCGCGATTTCCAGAGAGTACGTTACCAAGCGACTTACCTCGGCAATTTCCATCCGATACTGAATTTCGATCAGAATGCTGTCGCCATCGCTTTCACGACTAAGTACTTCTTTGAATCGTCCACGACTATCTAGTGCATGGCGTACATTACTTTTTAAACAGTCGTGTAAAAATCCAAAGACATCAAACAACGTTGTTTTTCCTGCACCATTAGCTCCAACCACAACAAGAAATGGTGGTATATCTTTCAAGGTTGCATCACGGAAAGCTTTATAGTTTTTCAGCCGGATAGATTCAATTCGCATTTTTAATGCCCCTAAAAATTTATAACATGTTGTATTTGCTGTTTAACCAAGAAACAAGCGATACGCCGGGTTGTCGCTCTCGTCCCAATAGCGGTAGCCTAGGGTGTCTAGGAATTCACGCAAGGCTTTTTTGTCGTGATGCGGCACTTGCATTCCGACCAGTACACGACCGTAATCCGCGCCGTGGTTGCGATAGTGGAATAACGAAATGTTCCAATTATGGTTCATGCTGTTGAGGAAGTTCATCAACGCGCCGGGACGTTCGGGAAACTCGAAGCGAAAAATAATTTCATCTTTTGCCGCAGGTGCATGTCCACCCACTAAATGACGTACATGGAGTTTTGCCATTTCATTTTCGGACAAATCCAGCGTTGGCAATTTGCTTTGTTGCAACTTGCTAACCAAGTCAGAAGTTTCGGATTGGTCGCGCACTTGGATGCCAACAAACACTTGCGCGGCCTTGGGGTCGGCATAGCGGTAGTTGAATTCGGTGATATTGCGTTTGCCCAATAGTGCGCAAAATTTGCGGAAACTGCCTGCGGTTTCGGGGATGGTTACCGCCAGAATGGCTTCGCGCTTTTCGCCAATCTCCGCGCGCTCAGCGACGAAACGCAGACGATCAAAATTCATGTTCGCACCGCAGGCAATTGCCACCAGCGTTTCGCCTTTGAGGTTTTCGCGTGCGGCATATAACTTCGCACCCGCAATCGCCAATGCGCCCGCTGGCTCTAGGATGGAGCGGGTATCTTCAAACACGTCTTTGAGTGCGGCGCAGGTTTCATCGGTGCTGACCAAGATGATTTCGTCCACCAATTTGCGACACAGCCGAAAAGTTTCTGTGCCAACTTGTTTCACTGCTACGCCATCGGCAAACAGCCCGACATGGTCGAGCGTGATACGCCGCTTGGCTTTCACCGAGCGATACATGGCATCGGAATCGACAGGCTGCACGCCAATTATTTTGATGTCGGGGCGCAAACTTTTCACATACGCCGCCACGCCTGAAATCAAGCCACCGCCACCGATGGCGACAAAAATCGCATGGATAGGCTGGGGGTGCTGACGCAAAATTTCCATACCGATGGTGCCTTGCCCAGCGATGACATCGGGGTCGTCGTAAGGATGCACAAAGGTCATTTTATTTTCCTTCTCCAATTCCAACGCGTGGGCGTAAGCATCGGAATAGGAATCGCCAAACAACACCACTTTCGCGCCGCGATTTTTCACCGCGTCGATTTTGATTTGCGGGGTAGTAGAGGGCATCACGATGATGGCTTTGCAGCCGAGCTTCTGCGCCGACAGCGCCACGCCCTGCGCGTGATTTCCCGCCGAGGCGGCAATCACGCCACGCTTGAGTTGTTCGGGTGTGAGTTGCACCATTTTGTTGTACGCGCCGCGCAGCTTGAATGAAAACACGGGCTGCATATCTTCGCGTTTGAGCAAAACGGTGTTGCCGATGCGCGCGGATAAATTGGGCGCAACTTCCAGATTTGTTTCGATTGCCACGTCATATACGCGTGCGTTGAGTATCTTTTTCAAATAGCCATTCATGATTTTTCTCTGCTGAAAATTACCCGTGCAAGGGTAGCATAAAAATTCATTGAAGCCCTTGCGGTACAAGGGAAAATCGGTTCAAATGCCGCGCATGGAAAAAAACAATCCTCACGGCATCAATATACAAACTCAGGTGAGTTATCTGCCCGACCAATCTAACGAAGCGGACAACCGTTTTGTGTTTTCCTACACCATCACCATTACCAATATAGGTGTTGCACCCGCCAAGTTAATCAGCCGCCACTGGATCATTACCGATGCCAATAACAATACCCAAGAGGTGCGCGGACAGGGCGTGGTGGGCGAGCAGCCGCTGATTAACCCCAGTCAAAGTTTTGAATACACCAGCGGAACGGTGTTGGCGACGCAGGTTGGCACGATGCGCGGCAGCTACCAAATGCAATCGGATGATGGGTCGCAGTTTGATGCCGAGATTCCGCAATTTGTACTCAGCGTGCCGCGTGTTTTGCATTGATTCAAATGGTAGGAGCGAGCCGTGCTCGCGAAAAGGAAAGCAATCGCGAGCACGGCTCGCTCCTACCAATATCGTATTGCTGGCTCTGTTTTTTTTGACGGCATGTGCCTCACATAAAAAGCTGCCCGTCGATATTACGCTCCCTCCCGTTTCTGTTACTTCAACACCCGAAGTTGCTCCGCCTACTATTTCACCCTTCGCCGTGAGCAAATGGGAGATGTTGCCCGATTGGCAATCGCTCGATTTGCAGGCAACTTGGCAGGCATTTGGCAAGAGTTGCAGTGCATTAAAAAATAAAGCCCGCTGGCAAGCGGTGTGCGCCAAAGCCAACGAATTAGCGCAACCTGACAACACCGTATTGCGTACCTTTTTCGAGGAAAACTTCACGCCATACCAAGTGTTTAACCCTGATGGTACCTCGCAGGGTTTGATTACGGGCTATTACGAACCCAAGTTATTCGGCAGTCGTGAGCGGACAGAAAAGTTTCGTTATCCGCTGTATGGCGTGCCGGATGATTTGCTGACGATAGAGTTGAGCGAAGTTTATCCCGAACTGAAAAACATGCGCTTGCGCGGTCGGCTGCAAGGAAAAAAAGTTGTGCCTTATTACAATCGTGCCGACATTGATAACAACAAAGCCGCGCTGCAAGGGCGCGAATTATATTGGGTGGATAATGCAGTCGAATTATTCTTTTTGCAGATTCAAGGTTCGGGTCGCATCGAGCTGCCAGACGGAAGTTTGATGAAAGTAGGTTACGCCGATCAGAACGGACACCCTTACGTTTCTATCGGAAAAAAATTGGTGGAAATGGGTGGATTGAAACTTGAAGAAGCCTCCATGCAAGGCATCAAAAAATGGGCGGAGAAAAATCCCGACAAGCTAAATGATCTGCTGGAAAAAAATCCCAGTTATGTATTTTTTCGTGAATTACCCAATCAACTTACCGCGCCGTTAGGCGCGTTGGGCGTACCATTGACTGAGGAATACAGCATCGCGGTGGATTCGCGGACGACCCCACTGGGTTCCCCCGTTTTTCTTGCCACAACCTATCCGAATACAACCCAGCCGCTGAATCGCCTGATGATGGCACAAGATGTTGGCGGTGCAATTCGAGGTGCGGTGCGCGCGGATTTTTTCTGGGGCTTTGGTGAACAAGCGGGAATGCAGGCGGGGAAGATGAAACAGAAAGGGCAGATGTGGGTGTTGTTCCCCAAGGGTGCAGAGCCTCAAACTACACCATAAGAAACGCCCCGAGCATCACCTTCGGAGCATTTTCACATCACGTGATTTCCCTCACCCTCAATTCCTCTCCCGAAGGGAGGGGGAAGCAAAGTCCTTCTCCCTTTTGGAGAAGGGTGGGGATGAAGGAGGGATTTGTCATGCTTTAAGAAAAACTCAATGGTCTTACATCTTAGCTGCTTCGTCCAAACGCTTTTCCAATGCCGCTGCGGGCATGTAGCCAGGCACTTGTTGCCCATCGGCAAATACTAAGTTCGGCGTGCCGTTCACACGCATTTTTTTGCCCAGTGTTTTGATTTTATCGATGGGTACATCGCAATTTGTTTTGGTTGGCCTGCTTTTGCTCAGCATCCAGTTTGACCAAGTTTTTGCCGGGTCTTTTGCACAATAGACGTTACGAACAATTTCTTCCGAGCCATCAAATAGCGGGTAGGGAAAAATATAAAGTGTGACATCCGTTACATTTACCAACTCTTTTTCCAGCTTTTCACAGTAGCTGCAATTAGGGTCGGAGAAATAAGCCATCTTGCGCTTGCCATTACCTTTAACCCGTTTGACCGCCAACTCCAGCGGCAAGGCTTTGAAATCAACCGCAAACAAAACTTTGCTGCGTTCTTCGCTTAAATTGCGGCGCGTTTTGGTTTCAACAATGCTGCCGTTAAATAAATAGTCGCCTTTTGCATCGGTATACATCAGCTGGTCGTCGATCACCACCTCATACAGCCCTGAGTAAGTTGTCTGGGTGATTTGCCCAAGCGGAATATCGGGGAATTTGCTTTGCAGCGAGGAGCGAATTTCTTTTTCTCCCGCGTACGCAGAGGAAAGGGCGGTGAGCAGTAGTAAAGCAAATATTTTTTTCATTTTTGTTCTCTCAGTTAAGGGCGTGCTGCATGAGTATTTTTTTGAGTGGGGTAATTTGATTGGTAATCGCCAGACCAGAATTACGCAAAGTGCGTAACAACGGATTGGTGTTGTTGAACAAATGTTTGAGTCCGTAAGTGGTCGCTTGCATGATGTAGATGTCTTCTTTACGCTTTCGTTCATAACGGCGCAGTAATTGTGCCGCACCGCAGTCCGTTTGCACCCCTCGCGCCAGCAATATATCCGCTAGTTGTCGAGCATCGCGGAAGCCCGTATTAACGCCCTGCCCAGCCAGCGGGTGCATATTGTGTGCCGCATCGCCTATCAGCGCAACACGTGGTGCGGTGATGTGTTCAAGCGTAAGCAGGCGCAGCGGGAAGTTCGCGGGGGGAGTAATGAGATGCAACCCTCCCAAGGTGTTCTTTGCCGCTGTGGCAACTTGTGCGCAAAGCTCATCAGGCGAAAGCGCGAGTAATTGCACAGCACGCTCAGGGCTGACCGACCAAACCATCGAGACTTGATTATCAGGTAGCGGCAGTAGAGCGAGAATCCCATCGGCTTGAAACCACTGATGGGCGATACCCCGATGCGAACTCGTGCAAGCGAAATTGGCTACTACACCGTGTTGCTGATAATCAATGGGGTTGCCAGTGATGCCAGCCTGCTGGCGTATCCAAGAATCACGACCATCCGCACCAACAATGAGCTTGGCGTTGAGGCAGCAACCATCTTGCAGTGCGAGTTCAGCTTGACCGTCATGTACTGTAAGTGTTTTGCATTGAGCGGGGTGCAGTAGAGTGAGGTTGTCCTGCGTTTGCAACACTTGCCATAGTGCATGCTGCAGCGCACTGCCTTCCAGAATACAAGCCAACTCTGGCACACCCATCTGATACGCGCTGAAATCCAACTCCGCGCCCGTGTCGCCAAATATGCGCATCTCTTCCACGGCTGCAATGCGATTGGCATCCAGTAGTGCCCATGTGCCAGATTGCTCAAGAAACCCTCGGCTACCAGGGCTGATGGCATAGATGCGACTATCCCAAGCGTCAAATTTGCGCTCGCGTAGCAACTCGTTTGCCCCCTCGCCCAATAAGAGATCACCAGCGGCTTGCCCGCTTGCGGGTTTAGTCGATTGGCTAGTTGTTCCTTCAGGGTTGGGGTGAGGGGAGTCAGCTTGAGGGCTAACCTCTGGTCGCCAAATTGACATTGGCTGACTTTCAACCAACGCCAGCGATAGTCCGCTGTGCTTGAGTGCGGCTGCTAAGCTTGCACCGACCAAGCCCCCGCCAACGATAATGACATCAAAATTCATGGGCGCATGATAACGAGATTTCCCCACGCTGTCCGCTTGCTTTATAATGCGCGCCCTCTCCGAAAGTACCCAATGCGCATCGGCCCTTACGAACTGAAGAACAACTTGATTGTTGCCCCTATGGCCGGGGTGACTGATCGGCCTTTCCGCATGTTGTGCAAGCGTATGGGGGCGGGTATGGCGGTGAGTGAAATGGTTGCGTCGAATTCGTTGTTGTACGGCTCGGAAAAGACCAGGCGACGCGCCAACCATGAAGGCGAAGTTGATCCCATTTCGGTGCAAATTGTGGGTGCTGATCCGAAAATGTTGGCATTGGCGGCGAAACATAATGTCGATCACGGTGCGCAAATCATCGACATCAATATGGGTTGCCCGGCGAAAAAAATTTGCAATGTGATGGCGGGTTCTGCGTTGTTGCAAAACGAACCTCTGGTGGCGGAGTTACTCGCTGCGGTAGTGGGGGCGGTGAATGTACCCGTCACGCTCAAGATACGCACAGGCTGGGATAAGCAAAATCGTAACGCGATTCGCATCGCCAGAATTGCCGAAGATAGCGGCATCCAAGCACTCGCCATTCATGGTCGCACACGTGCGTGTGCTTACACGGGCGATGCGGAATACGACACCATTGCAGCGGTGAAAGCCAGCGTGAGCATTCCCATCATCGCCAATGGCGACATCACCACGCCAGAAAAAGCCAAACATGTTTTGCAATACTCTGGGGCGGATGCTGTGATGATAGGGCGTGCTGCGCAAGGCCGTCCTTGGCTGTTCCGCGAGTTTGAGCATTTTCTTAAAACGGGCGAGCATTTGCCGCCACCCCAAGTGAGCGAAATTCATCGCGTGTTGGTGGGGCATGTATTAGACCTGTACGATTTTTATGGCGAACTCAGTGGACTGCGCATCGCGCGCAAACATATTTCTTGGTACACCAAAGGTCTGGTGGGGTCGGCGACGTTCCGCCATCAGATGAATCAACTGGAAACACCGCATGAGCAAATGGCAGCGGTGGACGAATTTTTTACAGAACAAGCACAGCGTGGCAATCACCTGCGCTACGCGGAGGAAATAGCATGATTGAGTGTGTTCCGATAAACGAAAACGACATGGCGGATCATGTACGCAAGGCTCTCAAAACTTATTTCAAAGACTTGGATGGTGAAGAGCCCTGTTCGGGAATGTATGACATGGTGATTCACTGTGTGGAAAAGCCACTGATCGAAATGGTGTTGGAGTACGCGGGAGGCAATCAAACGCGTACAGCCGAATTGCTGGGTATCAATCGCAATACGTTGCGCAAGAAAATGCAGTTACATAGCATCGACTAACTTCAACAACTATTTAATCCGCAGATTACACAGATTTATACAGACCTCTTCTAGCTTGCGCTCACATACTGAGCAATGACTTTGGTGTTGCTTTTATCTGTGTCAATCCGTGTAATCTGCGGAAAAAGATTTTTTATATTTTGGAAATAACATGGCAATCAAACAAGCACTCATCAGCGTGTCGGATAAATCCGGCGTACTCGAATTTGCACAAGGCTTACATCAGCTTGGCGTAAAAATTCTTTCTACGGGCGGCACGGCAAAGTTGTTTGCCGACAACGGCATACCGGTTACCGAAGTGGCAGACTACACCGGCTTCCCTGAAATGTTGGACGGACGCGTGAAGACCCTGCAACCTAAAGTCCACGCAGGCATTTTGGCGCGCCGCGATTTGCCTGAGCATCTTGCTACGCTTGCAAAACATAACATTCCGACTATCGATTTGGTGGTGGTGAATCTTTATCCATTCGCGGCGACGATTGCCAAACCGAATTGCAGCTTGGAAGATGCGATTGAGAACATCGACATCGGCGGGCCAACCATGGTGCGAGCAGCGGCAAAGAATCACGGTCACGTTGCTATCGTCACCGACCCGATTGATTACACGGATGTGCTGGCCGAGATGCAAACCAATAGCGGCGCAGTGTCTGATGCCACGCGTTTTGATTTAGCCAAGAAAGCCTTCTCACACACCGCCGCTTATGATTCTGCCATTAGCAATTACCTCACCACGGTTAACAGCGACGGCACACTCAGCGAATTCCCAGCACAAATCAATTTCAATTTTGCCAAAGTGCAAGACATGCGATACGGCGAAAACCCGCATCAGAAAGCAGCGTTTTACCGCGACCTTAACCCATTGGCGGGCAGCATCGCCAACTACACCCAAGTGCAAGGCAAAGAGCTTTCTTACAACAACATCGGCGATGCGGATGCCGCATGGGAATGTGTAAAAACGTTTGATCAAGCGGCTTGCGTGATTGTGAAGCACGCTAATCCGTGCGGGGTAGCGATTGCCGATACACCATTGAACGCTTACAAATTGGCCTATGCCACTGACACCACGTCCGCGTTTGGCGGCATCATCGCTTTCAATCGTGAGTTGGATGCGGCGACCGCAACACAGATCACCGCCAATCAATTCGTCGAACTCATCATCGCGCCAAGTGCTACTGAAGCTGCGTTAAAAGTGACGGCTGCCAAGCAGAATGTACGCGTGCTCACCGTGCCACTTTCCAATGCGCACAATCAATATGACATGAAGCGCGTTGGCGGAGGACTGCTGGTGCAAACACCGGATACACTTAACGTGCAAGCACCACAACTCAAAGTCGTGACTAAAACTCAACCAACGTCAGAACAATTGCAAGACCTGTTGTTCGCGTGGCGCGTGGCGAAATATGTGAAATCGAACGCCATCGTATTCTGCAAAAATGGCCAGACTTTGGGCGTAGGTGCAGGACAAATGAGCCGTGTGGACAGCACAAAAATTGCCAGCATCAAAGCGCAACATGCTGGACTGCGCTTGGCGGGTTCGGTTGTGTCATCCGATGCATTCTTTCCGTTCCGCGATGGCATTGATGTGTTGGCGGCAGCAGGTGCAAAAGCAGTTATTCAGCCGGGTGGTTCGATGCGCGATGACGAAGTAATCGCGGCAGCGGATGAACATGGCTTGACGATGGTGTTGACGGGGTTCAGACACTTCCGTCATTAAGCTGAAGATTGAATTCCTATACTCCGTAACAGCGCAATCCGAGTATTTGACAAATAATGACGAGAGAATTTACATCATGGATGGACTTTGATAATTTTTCAAAGTCTGTCAAAAATAAAGCGCGCTTTGTACATGAAAATCACGTACATGATTTTCTTGAGACGCTGCTAGAAACAAGCAATACACGCCATCGCTTAATTGGTGAAGGAAAATATGTTTGGCGGGCACAGCTTGGGTGTGCTGAGCAGGAATGCGCTGATGATGAAAGTGCTTGGGTCGAGTCTGTTGCATATCCGCCGGAGCGAATGATGCCTCTTTTACATGCCGCACATGAAGGTAGAGTCAATCCCAAAGGTATCCCTTGTCTGTACGCGGCTAGCGATAAAGAGACTGCAATGGCGGAAGTTCGTCCTTGGGTGGGCGGTCAAGTATCAGTCAGCCAATTACGGATAATGCGAGAACTCAAGTTGATTGATTTTTCCAAAGGTCACGACAGCAAGTTTAATTTTTTCTTTGAAGAGCCGCCGCCATTAGAACGTGAACAGCATATATGGGAACAAGTTGATCAGGCTTTTTCCAAACCAATCACTTCTGACTTATCGAATGCCGAATATGTACCCACGCAGGTCATAGCTGAGTATTTTAAGAACAAGGGATTTGATGGGCTAGTTTACAAAAGCAAATTGGGTGCAGGCTTTAATTTTGCATTGTTTGATTTTGCAACGGTAAGCGTTGCTAACGGTAGTCTGTATTCGGTGAAGTCAGTTAAATTTGAATATAGTGATCTTGAACACGTTTATACAAAGACTTAAAAAGTGCGGTAGGGTGGGCAAGATTCTTCTGCCCACGCGGGGATAAAATGGTGGGCAATTTGTCCACCCTACGTTGAGGTTGTAATGAAGATTTTAGTAATAGGTGGTGGCGGGCGTGAACACGCGCTGGCGTGGCGTTTGGCGCAAAACGTCAAAGTTCAGAAGGTGTATGTCGCGTCGGGTAATGCCGGAACGGCATTGGAAGACGGTTTGGAAAATGTCGCGCTGCATAGCGTGGACGAACTACTGGCATTTGCGCAACGCGAGGAAATTTATCTCACAGTGGTTGGCCCGGAAGCTCCGCTGGCAGCGGGGGTGGTGGATACGTTCCGTGCGGCTGGGTTGAAGATTTTCGGTCCCACTAAAGCGGCAGCGCAATTGGAATCTTCCAAAGATTTCGCCAAGCGTTTTATGACACGTCACAACATTCCCACCGCGTTTTTTGAAACCTTCAGCGACATTGCGGCGGCAAAAGCGTATGTGGAAAAATACGGCGCGCCTATTGTGATTAAAGCGGATGGCTTGGCTGCGGGCAAAGGTGTGGTGGTGGCCATGAGCAAAGACGAAGCCTTCGCTGCCATAGACATGATGTTGTCCGATAACAAGTTGGGCGACGCGGGCGCGAGAGTGGTGATCGAAGAATTTTTGACGGGTGAAGAAGCCAGCTTCATCGTGATGGTGGATGGCAAAAATGTGTTGCCGCTAGCGACCAGTCAAGACCACAAACGTTTATTGGATGGCGACAATGGGCCGAATACAGGCGGCATGGGTGCATACTCCCCTGCGCCAGTTGTAACTCCAGAAATTCATGCGCGCGCGTTGCGCGAAGTCATCATGCCCACCGTGCATGGCATGGAACAAGAAGGCATTACCTATACGGGGTTTCTCTATGCGGGGCTGATGATTTCACCTGATGGTGGCATCAAGGTGTTGGAATTTAATTGCCGCATGGGTGACCCAGAAACCCAGCCAATAATGCTACGGCTCAAGACCAATTTCCTGCACATCGTCGAACATGCGATAAACGGCACACTCGACAAAGTTGAAGTCGAGTGGGATAGACGTACCGCGCTGGGCATAGTGATGGCAGCGGCGAATTATCCAGACACCCCACGAAAAGGCGATGTGATGACTGGATTGCCAAATCGCGCCTCAGAAGATGCACATGTGTTTCATGCCGCAACAGGATTACGTGATGGACAAGTGGTAACCACAGGTGGACGCGTGTTGTGCGTCACTGCATTGGGCGATACGGTAAAAGCCGCTCAGCGGCGGGCTTATGAGATTGCCGATGCGATTCATTTTGATGGCTGCCAGATGAGGCGTGACATCGGCTACCGTGCAATTGGGCGAAAAAAATAATTGCAACGTCAGGCTGCCTCATATCGGGCAATCGCCAGTCACCTCAAGCGCGGCGGACTGATTGCCTACCCCACTGAATCTTGTTACGGCTTAGGTTGCGACCCTAATAATTATCAAGCTGTGCGGAACCTGCTTAGGTTAAAACAGCGTCCGCAAGGTAAGGGATTGATTCTCATTGCGGAAAATTATCAGCAAGTAATAAATTTTATACAGCCGCTGAATGCCAAGCAAAAAGCAGTTCTGGCAGAGGGTGGCGCGCAAGCAATCACCTATCTGATGCCTACCCTAACCACCACGCCGCGTTGCTTACGTGGCGTACATAACACCTTGGCGGTGCGTCTCACGATCTTTCAATCTGCCGCACAGTTGTGCAAAGGCGTGCGGCACGCGCTGGTTTCAACCAGTGCAAATCGCAGCGGTAAACGTCCCGCAAAAACTTACCCAGAATGCCAGCGACTATTCGGCCATACAGTATGGGTATTGCGCGGTAAAGTGGGGCAACGCAAAAAACCATCCTCCATCCGTGCATGGGCAGATGGTAAAATCATTCGCAATTAAATTTAACCAAAAAGGCGATGTGTGCGGATGAAGTTTTTAGTGTGTGTTTTATTTTTCATCAGCACGTCTGTTTACGCCAATGAAGATGCGGATTTTTTGGCGGCCCGAGATGCATTTCGTGCCGGCAATGCCAAAAAACTGGCGCAGTTTGCGCAGCGACTTAAAAAGTCCCCGTTGGAAGTTTATGTCAGTTATTACCAGTTGAGTCTGGAGCTGGAAGCGGCGGATGTAAAAACCATCAAGCAATTTCTCACCCGTCCTGAAGATACGCCTGTAGTGAATCGCTTGCGTATTGATTGGCTCAAGCAACTTGGTAAAAAACAGCAATGGGACATTTTTGATGTCGAGTATCTGCGTGTTCTCAACGAAGATACCGAGCTGGCTTGTTATGCCCTGCAATCTCGATTGCGCAATCATGCGAACGAGGCGATGCGCGATTCGCGTGGTTTGTGGTTTACAGGTAAAGCACAGCCAGTAAGTTGCGGTGTACCATTTGAAGCCGCTATCACGGCGGGTATCATCAGCGAAAAAGATATTGATGGGCGGATGCACTTGGCGTTGGAAGCAGGCAATGTGGCACTTGCCAAGCAAATGGCGGCAAGATTGACGGGCGATTTTGCCGTGGAATTTTTGGCATTGGATAGTGCGGCGCGAGATGTGAGCCGCTACTTGGATAAGCTGTCATCCGATGTTCGTCAATCGGATGCTGCTCAATCCGTTGTAAAACTTGTGGCAGCGAGTGGTGTACCCGCACTCCCCGCTAATCCGCCGAGCAATGTTGTCGAGCCTGTGTTGTCCCATCCGAAATTAGCAACACATGGTCGGCGTGTCGTGGCGTTATTTGCATTGCAGCGTGAGGCCAAGCAATCAGTCGATGTTGCATCGGCACATTGGGCAAAACTCGCTGCTTATTTTCCTACGAATGAGCAGCAATACTTTTATAGTTGGCTGGCTTTTGAAGCCGCACGCAAGCTGGATGAGCGCGCCTTGCAGTGGTACAAATTGGCGGGAGATGCACCACTGAGCGAGCAGCAATACGCCTGGCGAGTACGCATTGCGTTGCGTGCGCAAGATTGGGCAGAAGTGTTGTCTGCCATTAACGCGATGACGACCAAGCAACAAAGCGAAGGCGCCTGGCGATATTGGAAAGGTAGGGCTTTACAAACGCTGGGCAGCCCGCTCGAAGCCCGAAAATTATTCGCCCCTCTGAGTGCCGAATATAATTTTTACGGGCAATTGGCGGGCGAGGAATTGGCGAGTTCGTCTGTGATGAGCGCGCCTGCCCCCACCTATAAACCCAGCAAAGAAGCCGTTGCCGAAATGACTTTATTGCCCGGTGCGCAGCGCACGATGGCGTTATATCGCATGTCGTTAGGGACAGATGCGTTGGAAGAATGGCGTTGGTTTGTGCGCAATTTCAATGACCGTGAATTGCTCACAGCAGCTGAAGTGGCGCGCAGTAACGAAATGTATGATCGCGCTATCGGGGCAGCAGAGAAAACAGTGAACCAGCATGATTTTAGTATGCGCTACCTCGCGCCGTACCGCGATGCGCTACAAGAACACATCCGTGAAAATAATTTGGATGAAGCGTGGGTGTTTGGGTTGATGCGCCAAGAAAGCCGCTTTGTAACACGCGCCCGATCAAATGTCGGCGCGGCAGGATTGATGCAAATCATGCCCGCCACGGCGCGCTGGGTTGCCAGAAAATTAGGCTTAAAAAGCTATCGCAACGAATTGATTCACCAGATGGATACCAACATGCGTTTGGGCACGTATTACATGAAAACCGTATTGGCGCAATTTGATGATAGCCCTGTTCTGGCATCTGCCGCCTACAACGCAGGGCCTAGTCGAGCTAGGCAATGGCGCGGTAGCCAGCCCTTGGAAGGCGCGATTTACGCCGAGTCCATTCCCTTCGACGAAACGCGTGACTACGTAAAAAAAGTGATGAGCAACACCCTGTATTACGCGTATCAATTTGGTGCTGCTCCGCGTTCGCTCAAACAGCGCATGGGGGTCATTGCGGGTAAGAGCGTAGAAAATCAGCAACCTGTCCCCGATGAAAAATGAGGTCAAAATTTATTGTGTGGGTGGCGCGGTGCGCGACCGTTTGCTCGGCTTGCCCGTGCAAGACCATGATTGGGTCGTGGTCGGCAGCACACCGGAAGATATGGTGGCGCAAGGCTTTCAGCCCGTCGGGAAAGATTTCCCAGTTTTTCTGCATCCAAAAACTCATGAGGAATATGCACTAGCACGCACCGAGCGAAAAACTGCGCGGGGCTATCAAGGCTTCGCCGTGTATGCCGCGCCCGATGTCACACTGGAGCAAGATTTGTTGCGCCGTGATTTCACCATCAACGCGATCGCACAAGATGATGATGGAAATTTAATCGATCCACATAATGGCATCGCTGATTTGCGCGCAGGCGTTTTGCGTCATGTTAGTACAGCATTCAATGAAGACCCAGTTCGAATTTTGCGTGCTGCAAGATTTTCTGCTCGCTTTGGTTTTGCCATTGCTCCCGAGACAATGGTGTTGATGCGTGACATGGTGAAAAACGGCGAAATCGATGCCTTGGTGGCAGAGCGCGTGTGGCAAGAATTGGCGCGTGGCCTGATGGAAAAAAATCCCTCGCGATTTTTTGAAACACTGCGTAGTTGCGACGCGTTGGCTAAAATAATCCCCGAAGTCGATGCGTTATTCGGCGTACCACAACCCGAAAAACATCACCCCGAAATTGATTGCGGTATCCACACCATGATGGTGGTGGATGACGCAGCCCAACACGATTACGTACTGGAAGTCCGTTTCGCAGCACTGACCCACGACCTAGGCAAAGCCACCCCCCCCAAAGATATCTTGCCGCGCCATATCGGGCACGAGCTACGCAGCGTTGATATGGTCAAAAAACTTTCGCAGCGTTTACGCGTACCCAGCGAATGTCGAGACCTCGCTTTGCTAGCGGCGCGTTATCACGGCGACATCCACAAAGCATTTGAACTACGCGCGGACACCGTTATCAAATTATTTCAATCAGCCGATGCGTGGCGCAGACCCGAACGCTTCACGCAACTGCTGCAAGCCTGTGCTTCAGATGCACGCGGACGCACCGAGCATGAACAAGATGAGTATCCTCAGGCGGATTATTTATTAGAATTGTTAGCCGTGGCAAAAACTGTCGATGCGGGAGAAATTGCCGAACAGTGTAATGACAGCTCAGCCATTGCCAACGAGATCCAGCAAGCGCGAATTAAAGCGATAGAAAATATAGTGCGAGAGAATCGTTCAATATGAAACCCAACCGTAACGCCCCCTGCCCGTGCGGCAGCGGTAAAAAATATAAGCATTGTTGTGAACGCAAAGTCGAAGTTCGTCTAACGCTTCCAGCTGCCGAATTCCAGCAACTACACCAGCTGTTTAATTCCGGACGATATGCCGAAGTGGAGACCTTGGCAGACGGTCTGCTGAAGCGTTTCCCCGATGTCGCTGAAGTATGGGAATTGCTGGCAATGGCGTTGCAAAAGCAGGGAAAGGCCACGCTAACCGCATATCAAAAAGCTGCCGAATTAAATGAAAATGACGCAGATGCACATTTCAATTTGGCCGTGGCTCTCAAAAATGCCGATCAACTAGAACAAGCCAGCGCAAGTTACCGTCGAGCCTTGGCAATCAAACCCCATTATTTTGAAGCACTAAGCAATTTGGGTAATCTCCTGAGAGCACTCAAACAACCGCACGAAGCGATTAAGTATTACCAGATGGCTATACAGGTTAAGCCTGATGCAGCTTTTGCGCATAATGGGTTAGGTTCGGCATACAAAGAGCTGGCGCAGTTTGATGAGGCATTATTGCACTATAAAAAAGCCATCAAGATTGAACCTTCGCTTGCTGAAGCCCATAACAACTTGGGTATTGCCCTACGCGAAATGGGACAATTTAACCAAGCTGAGTTGAGCTGTCGCCACACTATTTCACTCCGACCCAATTGGGCGGAGGCACACCAAAATCTCGGTAATGTATTGGCTGAAATGGGTGAAATCAAAGAGTCTTTGACGAGCTATCGCAAGGCACTGGAAATTTCCCCCGATAATTTTGTTGCATATAGCAGCATGATGTTTGCATTAAATTATTCACTAGCGCAGGAATCTTTCTCTACGCTTGTCGAGGCACTACAATACGGGAAACGGGTGTCGCAAAAAGTCACCACACGTTTCACAGCATGGCAAGGTGACCTGCAACCACAATACTTGCGCGTAGGTGTTGTGTCCGCCGATCTCTACAATCATCCGGTCGGATACTTCCTAGAAAGCTTCCTGACCCAACTTGATTTGTCTCGTCTCGAACTGATTGCCTACACCAACAGCCCCAAGGAAGACGACCTCACCCGGCGCATCAAACCCCACTTCGCGCACTGGCGGGAAATCTACGCGCTT
>JBEBKA010000031.1:0-30413 GCA_040079595.1 Gallionella sp. | reverse complement strand
TCGTGCGCGCATCATCCATCGCATTCGCTCTGCGGAAGCTGGAAATTTCGGCGACTGCGAACCTGTCGGAGAAGGTGTTTCAGAAATGCGCATTCATGTTGGCGCGGGCTATCGTCTGTATTACATGCAATGCGGAAAAGTTGTGTATTTGTTGTTGCTGGGTGGTGACAAATCCAGCCAGAAGCGTGACATCAAGCGTGCGTTAGAAATAGCACACGCAATTAAGCAGGAGAAAAAATTATGACTAAATTTGCCCCTTTTGATGCAGCCGATTATTTGACTGACGAAGAGACTATTGCGGAATATCTCAATGCTGCACTGGAAGATCCCAACCCGGATTTATTTTTAGTGGCAGTGCGAGATGTCGCACGCGCACACGGCATGACGCAACTGGCTAAGGATGCAGGGTTGGGACGTGAAAGCCTGTACAAAGCTTTAACGCCCGGCGCAAAACCGCGCTACGACACTGTTGTAAAAATTATGCACGCGCTCGGTATAAAGCTGACGACTACACCCGTTCATTCTTAAAATTAAACTAACCGTTCGTCCTGAGCGTAGCGTAAGCGAAGTCGAAGGATGAAGGAGGGCAACACACTTCGACTTCGGCGATAAAACTGCCTACGCTCAGTGCGAACGGAATTTATAGGGACAACACTATGACCACCAGAACAGAACGTGATTCTTTCGGCAACATCGAAGTGCCGTCCGATAAATTATGGGGCGCGCAGACGCAGCGTTCGCTTGAGCATTTCCATATCTCCTCGGAGCAGATGCCAAGGGAAATAATTCTCGCACTCACCACGGTGAAGCGCGCTTGTGCATTGGTTAATTGCGATCTGGGTTTGCTGGATGCACACAAAGCCGCTGCGATTGTTCAGGCTGCCGAGGAGGTGTTGGCGGGGCAGCATCCGCACGAATTTCCGCTGTCGGTCTGGCAAACTGGTTCGGGTACGCAGAGCAATATGAACATCAACGAGGTGCTCGCCAACCGCGCGTCGGAACTGCTCGGTGGTGAGCGCGGCGCGGCGCGCAAAGTACATCCCAATGATGAAGTCAATCTCGGTCAGTCTTCCAATGACGTGTTCCCCACTGCGATGCACGTTGCTGCGGTGTTCGGCATGGTGCAAAAGCTGCTGCCTTCATTGAAAAATTTACGCGCTTCATTACAAAAAAAATCCGATGAGTTCACCTCGATTGTAAAAATCGGTCGCACCCATTTGCAGGATGCAACCCCGCTCACACTAGGGCAAGAGTTCTCAGGCTATGTGGCGCAACTGGAACTAGCCGAATCATTATTGAATAACGCGCTAACACCGCTCTACCAGATCGCCATCGGCGGCACAGCGGTCGGCACGGGGCTAAACACCCATGCCGAATTTGGTGTGCGCGTTGCGGCGGAACTGGAACGCAGCAGCGAAATGCCTTTCAAAAGTGCCACGAATAAATTTGCCGCGCTTGCCGCGAATGATGCACTGGTAGCCGCACATGGCGCATTGAAAACTTTGGCGGTTGCGTTGATGAAGATTGCCAATGACATACGCTGGCTGGCTTCCGGCCCTCGTTCCGGCTTGGGCGAAATCAGCATCCCGGAGAACGAACCCGGCAGCTCCATCATGCCAGGCAAAGTTAATCCGACACAATGTGAAGCCATGACCATGTTGTGTTGCCAGGTGTTCGGCAACGATGTCGCCATCACCATGGGCGGCGCATCGGGCAACTTTGAGTTGAATGTGTTCAAACCCCTCATCGCGCACAACTTCTCGCAAAGCGTGCGGCTACTCGCCGAGGGTATGGAAAGTTTCGAGCAATACTGCGTGCGCGGCATCACCGCGAATCACACCCGCATCGCCGAACAAATGGATCGCTCATTGATGCTGGTCACCGCACTCACCCCGCACATCGGCTACGACAAAGCCGCCGAGATCGCCAAACGCGCTCACCATGATGGCAGCACACTCAAACAAACAGCGGTGTCATTGGGTTATGTGACGGCAGAAAATTTTGATCGTTGGGTAATACCGGCAGAGATGGTGCATCCGAGTAAAGCCTGATTGGTATTTTTATTGCACCACTTCAATTACACTCGCGCACCATTTCCATGAGCTTGCTCACTGTTCGCCAGTTACGGGTCGTCATGGCAACGCCGAGTTTCTTTTCTAGGCTAGCGTAGAGTTTTGATTTGCCCATTCGATCAGGCGCATGCAGGTAAAGCACATCGCCAATTAGCTTAAACCGCTCGGTTGCTGATTTAAGATTTTCCAGTGCGTTCCAATCGGGACTGGCAGGAACACTCGCCAGAAAATTCAGGTGCAAAGTATTGGGTTCAGATTCTACTTCTGGGTAGGGATTGGCTAATATCGCTTGCTTGAGCGCAGCTCCATCAATCAGCAATACCTTAGGCTCGAAGCCATAGCTCTGTTTGATTGCGCGACTAATGTTGAGTGCAAGTGACGCAGTATTTTTTTCCGCGCTCTGAAAAATCGCATTACCGCTTTGGATGTAAGTTTTGATGTTGTGCAGCCCCATCTCATCCAACACGGCCACCAATTCTTTCATCGGCAGGATGTTGTTTCCGCCGACATTGATGCCTCTAAACAGCGCGATATAAGTTTTCATTGTTCTGTCTTTTTCGACTTTATAAATTTCAGCGTCATCCATGCCATCACCAGTGAACACACGGTAGCTATCGCGGCGATGAATTGTAAGGCGCGGGTGAAGGCCTCCCCTGCTTTGGCTATCACTTGCGATTTGATTGGCTCGGCAAGCGGTTGCATCGCGTTCACGGCATCGTTAAATGAAAGTTTGGCGTGCGCCATCACTTCCGTTGACATGCCTTCCGGAAACGCATCGGCAATGAGGTAACGATACAGCATGATGCCTAGGCTGCCGAGTATGGCGATGCCCAGCGCGCCGCCCAATTCACCGCAAGTTTCTGACATCGCAGCGGCTGAACCTGCGCGTTCTGGCGGTGCACTGCCGATGATCATTTCGGTTGCCACGGTGAAGATGGGTGCCATTGCCAACGAAAAAATGCTGGAGCCAATGACGATGATGGCGAGATCATGCGCGCCGCCCAGTAGCGTGAGAATGGCAAAACCCACTGCGCCGATAACCAATCCTGTCGTCATCAATTTAACTGGGGTAAATCGCTGCACCAGGGTAGGTGCAACCATTGAGCCGAACACGAAGCCCAGCATCCACGGCAATGTCCACAAGCCCGCGATGAGTGGCGTGAGGTGCAGTACCAGTTGCAGGTATTGCGCGAGATGCACAAACAACCCGAAAAGAATAAAGCCGCTCAAGGTGTAAATCACCAGCGCAACGTTGAAGTGCGGATTTTGAAACAAGCGTAAATCCATCAACGGATAAGTGAGTGATTTTTGACGACGCACAAAAATTGTTGCCACCATCAGTCCAAATAAAACGATCAGCGTTGCGCTGAGTGATATGCCGTAAGCCGCGCTCTGCTTGAGTCCGTAGATGATGCTCAAGATGGCAATAAGCGACAGCAACGCACTCCAGTGGTCAACCCGTCCCGCGTTTTCATCGCGATATTCCGGCAACAATTTCGGTGCGGTGAGCAACAGCAAAACCATCACGGGCAGGCTCACCAAAAACACCGAACCCCACCAAAATTTCTCCAACAAAATTCCGCCTACTAACGGGCCGATTGCGCCACCTAGCGAGAAGCTCACGATCCAGATACTAATCGCACGGGTGCGCTCAACTTCATCGTGAAACATATTGCGTATCAACGAAAGAGTGGATGGCGCAAGTGTCGCACCCGCAATACCGAGTAAGGCACGCGCCAGAATCAGCATATTGGGCGTGTTGGCGAACGCGGCGAAGATGGAAGCCAAGCCGAACACCACCGCACCTATCATCAACAATTTGCGTCGCCCGAAACGATCCCCCAGATTGCCCATCGTGATGAGTGATCCCGCCACAAAAAATCCGTAGATGTCCACAATCCACAACAACTGCGTGCTGGTGGGATGCAGGTCGGCGATGATGGACGGAATGGCCAGATTCAGCACCGTTAAATCCATCGAGTAAAGTAAACACGGCAGCGCGATGATGGCGAGACCAATCCATTCGCGGCGGGTGGCTTTAGGTGGGGGCATAGATTTATCGAGCAACTTTTTATTTAATTTTTCAAAACCAACTGTCGTCACTGGTGAAACTCCTAGCCACTCGACTAAACCCTCAAGCGGGTAAGTAGCTGGTTATCCCGCGAAAGCGGGAGTCCAGTTAAACAAATAAGCTGAATTCCCGCTTTCGCGGGAATGACGATTTTTCAAGTCTCTATGCTATAAAACTATGGATTAGTGTGGCAATGTAATCACATCTTCTTGGCGTACTCGACCAATTGATCAAGTGCCTTGCCCCACCCTTCTTCAAAGCCCATTGCTGCGTGCTGCTGGCAGCCTGCTTCGTCAGCGTGTAGCACGGTGGCGGTGTAGCGCGTACCGCTACCGTGCGACGCAAGTTCTATCGTGGCAGTGAAGAAAAATTGTGCCTGTTCATCGCCGCAGGTGGTCATTAACACATTGGGTCGATAGCCAGGCAACAGCGCGCTGGTCCAAGTGAGCCGTTCATTTGGGATGACTTCAAGGTAGCAACCTGTACCGGGAAATAGCTTTCCCTCCGGCGATTGCATCGTAGTGCGGAAAATGCCGCCGGGGCGCAGCTCGATTTCGCATTCGACAGTCTTCCAAGGTAAAGGGTAGAACCACGGCATCAGGTGTTCGGGTGTCGTCCAGGCTTTCCAGATTAATTCGCGCGGCACATCGACGACGCGCTCAAAAGAGAGATCGAGTTTTGGATTGAAATTTTTCATGGTTATCTCCTTGCTATGAAATTAAGAACAGTGATTGATGTAGCCGAGTTTGGGAAATCTGGCACCTTTGCTATATCTTAAGTGTAGTAGTTCAGATTTAATCTGACAAGTACTGTCCGATATTCGGTTGCGGATTCAACCCGTCGATGCAAGACACATATTCATTTTCCCAAACTAGTTCCAGCCTGATCCTTGCTACGAAGTGCTTCATATAGCTGCGCCGGTCCAAGCAGCACATCCTTCAACCCGCTGCGCACCTTTTCAGAATCCAGCGCTTGCTTGCTCATTGTCGTATGCGCCGAGAGCGCATCCATCACCGCGTTCATGATTTCCGTAGCGAGGTCCGGCGAATTGGAGAATTGTTCCTTGGTATTGTTGTTGGCTTGCTGCACCAGAATATCGGACTCAAGCAGCTTGCCTTTCAGCACATGGTTTACATACACCAGCTTGTCTTCGTCACTCAGCTCGCCATCGAACAGCGTGTTCACCTTCTCAATGATTTCGGCGAGGCGCGCCTTTTCCTTTTCCTGCAACTGGCCGCTGCCCGGATCGGTCAGCGGCGGCAGCGGCTCGCCCACACCCAACGGCAAGGTACGCTTGCCTTGATTCTTCAGCTTGTGGTGGGTCAACACCACTCTGGATAGATCCACGCCCTCGCGCTCGCGGCCAAACTCCAGCAACGGCAGCAAGCGGCGGAAGAAGATTGCGCGTTTCTCGATGGCCGTGTTGCCGTAGTCGAATATCTGCGACAGGAAGGCATACACGCGCATGAAGGTGTCGAGGTCGCGCTTGAACAATTGCAGCGCATTCATTTCGTCCTGCGCCGCCTGCACTGCCTTAGCATCTTTCAAAGCCTGCGCGTCCTGCCAGGCCTTGCGTGCCGCCGCATAACGCTTCAGCAGCCGATCCGCCACCGGCTCCAGCGCCGCATTCAATTCGTATTGCGCCGAGTTCGGGTTCATCTCGACCGTTACCACGCGCTCAACTTCATTGTCATCGTAATGCCCGGTCGCATCCAGCTTGGCGCGCAGGTCGTACACCAGATTCGGATCGGTCACCCCCGCCAGCGTCGCCGTGGCGTAATAGGTCTTGAATGCTTCCAGCACTTCTTCCGGCGCATTCACAAAGTCGAGAATGTAGGTTGTGTCCTTGCCCGGATAGGCTCGATTCAGGCGCGACAGTGTTTGCACTGCCTGTATGCCCGCTAGCCG
The DNA here is from genome assembly GCA_040079595.1 of Gallionella sp. Classification (GTDB taxonomy): domain Bacteria; phylum Pseudomonadota; class Gammaproteobacteria; order Burkholderiales; family Gallionellaceae; genus Gallionella. The sequence continues at coordinate 24,362 of JBEBKA010000031.1, read as the reverse complement.
TTTATCCACATACATGCCGCACAGCAGCGGTTGATCGAAACCGGTCTGGAATTTATTCGCCACCAGCAAGATTTGGTATTCGTCGGTATTGAATGCCTCGCGCATGTCGCGCCCCTTCAGGTTGGGGTTCAGCGTCTTGCTGTTCTCGGTGAAAGGATCGGTGCCGGACTCCTTATCGTTCACTTCACCCGAGAAAGCCACCAGCGTGCCGATCTTGTAGTTCTGCGACTTGATGTATTGGTCGATGGCCAGTTGCCAGCGCACTGCCTCGATACGGCTGCCCACCACCACCATCGCCTTGGCGCGACCTTCCAGCAGCGGCGAAACATTCTCGCGGAAGTGCTCCACCACCACCTGCACCTTCTGGCTGATGTTGTACGGATGCAGACGCACCCAGCGCATGATGCCCTTCATCGCCGCACTGCGTTCCACCTCCGTCTCGTCCCATTCCTTGCCATCGCTGGCGAGCTTGAACGCGAGGTTGTACGGCGTGTAATTTTTCAGCACATCGAGAATAAAACCCTCTTCGATGGCCTGACGCATCGAATACACATGGAACGGCGCAGGCAGGTTCTCCGGCCCGGCAGGCAGCGCCGGATTCGGGCGGCGGCCAAACAGCTCCAGCGTTTTGGATTTCGGCGTGGCGGTAAACGCCACATAGGTAATGCCTGCATCATTGGCGCGCGTTGCCATCTGTGCGGCCAACAAATCTTCCGTGCTCACCTCGCCGCCATCGGCCAGTTCCTGCAACTCTTCGGCAGACAGCACCGCCTTCAGGTTGGCTGCTGCCGAGCCGGTCTGCGAGCTGTGCGCCTCGTCGGCGATCACCGCAAAGCGCTTGCCCTGCGTCGCCGCCAGCTCCTGCACTGCCTTCAGCGCGAACGGGAACGTTTGGATGGTGCACACCACAATCTTCTTGCCGCCGGAAAGCGCCTCGGCCAGTTCCTTGCTCTTGCTGGCACTCTCGCCCTTAATCGTCGCCACCACGCCCGAAGTGCGCTCGAAATCGAAAATCGCTTCCTGCAACTGCGCATCCAACACATTACGGTCGCTCACCACTAGCACGGAATCGAACAGTTTCTTGTGCTGCGCATCGTGCAGGTCGGCAAGGAAGTGAGCAGACCACGCGATGGAATTGGTCTTGCCGGAACCGGCAGAGTGTTGAATCAGGTATTTCTGCCCCGCGCCCTCGGCCAGCACCATCGTCAACAGTTTGCGCGTCGCATCAAGCTGGTGATAACGCGGAAAAATGACTTTCTCGATCTGCTTCTTGCTGTCGCGCTTGCTCACGATATAGCGGCCAATGATCTCCAGCCAGCTATCGCGCGCCCACACCTCTTCCCACAGGTAAGCCGTGCGGTGCCCGTTCGGATTCAGCGGATTGCCCGCCGCGCCATCGTCGCCCTTATTGAACGGCAGGAAAGTGGTCGCCGCGCCCAGCAGGCGCGTGGTCATCATCGCCGCGCTGTTGCTCACCGCAAAATGCACCAGCGCCCCGTGCGGAAAATCCAGCAGCGGCTCGGCGGCAGGTTGGCCTTTCGGTCGTGGGTGACGGTCAAAGCGATACTGATCCACCGCGTCTTCCACCGACTGGGTAAAGTTCGATTTCAGTTCTACTGTTGCGACAGGAAGGCCATTCAGGAACAGCACCAGGTCAATGGCGTTTTCGTTATGCAGCGAATAGCGCACCTGCCGCACCACGCGCAAGCGGTTGGCCGCATACCGCGCCTGCAATTCGGGATTCATCGACAGCGCAGGCTTGAACTGCGCAAGAGACAGCGGCTGGCGCAGACCCAGCAACTCCACCCCGTGGCGTAACACATCCAGCGTGCCGCGATCATCCAGTTGTTTGCGGATGCGGTCGAGCAACACGCCTTCTGCCGCTGCACCGTTATTCTTGGTCAGTGTCTCCCAAGCCTTCGGTTGCGTGGTCTGCACCCAGGCCAGCACATCAGCGGGGAACAAAGCGCGGGCACGGTCATAGCCGGCGTAATCATTTTCGGCATGCAGCCAGTCGTGCGCCGCGAGGTGCGCGCAGATGTCATTCTCGAATTCGATTTCTTTGTGCAGAGCGCTCATGTCATAGCCCTATCTGTTTCTTGATAATCTCGATAACCGCTTCCTGCCCGACCTTGCCAACCGCCTTACCCAGCAAACTGAACAACTCCGAATTCTCTTCGACATGAAAAACCAATGTCTCGCCCGTCTTGATTTCAAAGTGATGAATCATGTGACTCATTTCATTCTTGGTATCTTTATTGGTTTCAACAATGCTGTGCAGCTCGACATATTTGGCAATGGCATAGCTTGCTATGAATACACCCTGTACGACGGTTGTGCGATTGGAGTCTCCCTGCCAATGCACCGTGACCAAACCATTGCCGCCACCCTCATCTTCATCCATCGGCAAGATCAATGTACCGTCCACCAATGAGCGCGCACCCAACACCCCATCAACATGGTCATGCGTGTAAAGTGGGATCAGGCCTCCTATGAAATTTACGATCCTGTGACTCGCGCCTTCCATTACGCAGCCTCTCTCACATCAACTTTGCCAGTGACGGCGGCGGAAATCAGCGCGCTGCGGCGCTCTTGCAGCAAGGCGATGGCGCGGTTGGCTTCGGCGGTGAGGGTGTCGAATTTGGCGGTTTCACAATGAAGAAGGCCTTGCAACGCCCCCTGTTCTTCCATGGGTGGCAAGGCAATTAATATCTCGTTTAGCGTACCAATATTGATAACATCCATCGTGCCGCCACGAGTAAACGAAGTGAATTGTTCAAACGTCACATTGCTCCGCATCACTTCAACCAGATACTCTGCCTTAATTGCATCTGAACACCTTACGCGTATCAACCGTGGATTGATGATGCCCGGCTCAATGTTGCTGGGAATAATCGCAATTTTCCCGAATGTGCCCACGCAACTAATCAAAATGTCGCCCGGCAACACGCTGTATTGGCTTAACTCTTCGTATTTCTCGGGTGAAATGAAGTAGTCGCCGATTGTGAAATCATTGGGAATTACTTGTTCTTGCCCATAGACACGGTATCCGGTACTGACATAAACATCTTTTGTTAGAGCCGAACCGAAAGGCCCTGCCTTTACGCTATCAATAACAAATTTGATTCGCTTCACATCCCAATGCTCCGGCACTTCTCCCAGCCATTCGATGCCGGTATCTTTCATCCTGGCGTTGGGGTTCAGCCCCTTGGTGACGGCGTGCGAAATCACCGCCTGCCGCTTTTCCGCAAGCAGTTCCACCAGCCGCCGCTGCTCGGAAATTAGCGCATCAATCTTCCCCGTCTCGCGGTCGAGGAAAGCGGTGATGGTTTGTTGCTCTTCGGGTGTCGGGAATGGCACAGGGACAGCCGCTACTTTTTCAGCTGTGAAGTGTGCGATGGTTGATTTGTTGCAGATGATGTCGATAAAGCCAACGTCTTTAATTGCTGAAATCCAGTAATACAGAAATCGAGTCGAGTTGCCATTCTTAGAGCGTGCCCGGTTTACTGAATTTTGAAAATAACAGGCTTCAAGTTCATCTTGCCAAATTGAAGAGCGACCAACATCGCCCCCTTCGCTAATGAGTAGATCACCTACTCTCAAAGCCAACTGCTTGCTCTCTCGCGGCGAAATCCACATCTGCTTGACGTCAGAGATGTCCACGCCATCCCACTTGATATTAGCTGCTCTCAAATATGGAACAAGCTCGTCATCTGGGCTGCTTGCATCATTTTGCAGCATCTTCCCAAGCACAACTTCATAACCACGTTTTAGAGGAGCGACATCCCAATGCCCCGGCACCTCTCCCAGCCATTCCACGCCGCTGTCCTTGTATTCCGAATAACGCGGCAAGCTCATGCGTCACCACCTTCAGGTTTTGCGGCCTTCTTGCGACGGGGCAGTTTTTTTGCGGCATCCTGCAATTGCTTTGCTGCTTGTTCGAAATGCGCATCCACTGCGCGAGGTTGGGCATCTTGCAAGCTGCGATAGCGGGCGTATTCGTTTTCTGCTTTTGCCTTGGCTATTTCGGCGGAGATTTTGCCCGCATGATCCAGCAGTTCGCGCCCGGATATTTTCAGAAACTCATCGAGCTTGGTGATCCACTTGCTCATGGTCATGGGCTTGCGTTCCAACGCCTGCAATTCCGCGAATTCGATGTAAAAATTGACGATGCGGTTGAGCACTTGCAGCTCTTCTTCGGTGAGGTAGTTTTTGGCGACGGTGACATCGTCTTTGCGCACGATGCCTCCCGGCCGCGTGGTCAGCAGCCCCATGTGGGGCTTGGCGGCATCGGCACGCTCGTGGATGATTTCCGCTGCGGTGTGTCCGTGCGTAGCCCAGTGCATCTTGTTTTGTACGGTGGCAAAGAATTGCTGCGATGCCCCGGCATCGGGCGTGTAGTCCACGCTGGTCGCGTAAATATCCAGCACCTTCTGGTAGAAGCGCCGTTCCGATGAGCGGATGTCACGGATGCGTTCCAGCAGTTCGTCGAAGTAATCTTTCTGGCCTTTGCCGGGCGGATTTTTGAGCCGCACGTCGTCCATGGCGAAGCCTTTGACCAGATATTCGGACAGGCGCGCTGTCGCCCATTGGCGGAATTGGGTGCCCCGGTGGCTACGCACGCGGTAACCGACAGCAAGGATGGCGGGCAGGCTGTAGTGGAGCACTTCGCGGGAAACCTGTCGTGTGCCTTCGGCGCGAACTATTAAGTAAGACTTAATGGTTGCCGCCTCGCTCAACTCCCCTTCCGCATAAATGGCCTTCAGATGGAGGTTGATGTTGGGCACGGAGGTCTGAAAAAGTTCTGCAAGCTGAACTTGGGAAAGCCAGATCGTTTCGTTCTCGAACCGGCACTGAATGCGCGTTCCGCCATCTTCGGTCTGATACAGGATGAAATCGCCGACTTGCACAGCAGGTGGGGCGGTCTTTTTGCTCATGCCGACAACCCACCGATCATGGTCAGTATCCGATCCGTGCATTGCTTCAGCTCGGCATCAATCTCGGCCAGCGGGCGCGGCGGCTGGAACACGTAGAAGTGGCGGTTGAACGGAATTTCATAGCCCACTTTGGTTTTGTCGTGGTCTATCCACGCATCCGGCGCATGGGGTAGCACTTCGCGTTTGAAGTAGCTTTCCACGTCTTCGCTGAGCGGGACATTTTCGGTGTCGCGCAGATTGGCATCGGTTTGCGGCTTGCCTTTGAGTTTGCCTTTTTCGTTCAGTAAGACTTTGCCTGCAGCATCTTTCAATGGTCGTTCGACGGTGATGGTGCGGTAGCCGAAGTCTGCGTTGTTGAAAATGCGGCTGATGGGCTTGCCGTCTTTTTCCGCTTCGACGCATTCGCCGAACAGGCGGGTGATCTCGGCGATGTGTTCGTCGGAGAGTTCCTTGCGCTTGCTGCCGAGACTCTTGCGCATCTTTTGCCAGAAGGCTGAGGCGTCAATGAGCTGTACTTTGCCTTTTCGTTTGGCGGGCTTGTGGTTGCAGAGTATCCAGACGTAGGTGCTGATGCCGGTGTTGTAGAACATGTCGGTGGGCAGGCCGATGATGGCTTCGACCAGATCGTTTTCCAGCACGTAACGGCGGATTTCACTCTCGCCGCTGCCTGCTCCGCCGGTGAAGAGCGGCGAGCCGTTGAGCACGATGCCGAAGCGGCTGCCGCCGTCTTTAGCGGGGCGCATCTTGCTGATGAGATGGAGCAGGAATAGCAACGAGCCATCAGAGACGCGCGGAAGGCCGGGGCCGAAACGGCCATTGAAGCCTTGGGTTTCGTATTCTTTGCGGATTTCTTTTTCGACCTTTTTCCATTCCACGCCGAACGGCGGGTTGGAGAGCATGTAGTCGAACTTGGTGTGCGGGTGGCCGTCTTCGGAAAGGGTGTTGCCGGGAATAATGTTGCCAACACTTTGCCCCTTGAAAAGCATGTCGGCTTTGCAGATGGCGTAGGACTCGTCGTTGAGTTCTTGTCCGCACATGGTGAGGCGCGCATCCGGGTTATGTTCTTCGATGTATTCGCCCGCACAGGAGAGCATGCCGCCCGTACCTGCTGTTGGGTCGTAAATGGTGCGCACCACGCCGGGCTTGCAGAGCACTTCGTCGTCTTCGATGAACAGCAGGTTGACCATGAGGCGGATGACTTCGCGCGGGGTGAAATGTTCACCGGCAGTTTCGTTGGAGATTTCGGCAAACTTGCGGATCAGCTCTTCGAACACCAAGCCCATCTGCCCATTGCTGACGGCTTCGGGGTGCAGGTCGATGTTGGTGAATTTTTCGGTGACTTGGTATAACAGGCCTGCCCGCGCGAGGCGGTCGATCTGGATGTGAAATTCAAAGCGTTCGAAGATGTCGCGTACAGCCGGGGCAAACTCGCCGATATAGCTGTAGAGGTTTTCGCGGATGTGGTCCTGGTCGCCCATGAGCTTTTTCATGTCCAGCGGCGAGGTGTTGTAAAAGCCCACCTTGGTCTTCTTCAACAGGAACGGCTCCGGGTTCAGCCCGGCTTTCTTTTGTTTTTCGTTCTCGGCGAGGGCGGTGGCCTTGCTCGCTTCGAGCACGCAGTCGAGACGGCGTAGCACGGTAAACGGCAGAATCACCTTGCCATACTCAGACTGTTTGTAATCTCCACGAAGTAGATCGGCGACCGACCAGATGAAAGATGAAAGTGCTTGCTGGTTCATAAATGGAGTCTGTGGTTTTTTGGCTATTGTAACGGCACAGGCGTGTGTGTTGTCCGCTTTCCTAAGCAAAGGTGGCGGGGTGAGGTGGTTAACGGCGGCTATGGCCGAATATCGGACAGCACCCGTCAGATTAAATCTAACTACTACATCTTAAGCCCTCATAATCTTTTCCATCGCCTTCCCCTTTGCCAATTCATCGACCAATTTATCGAGATAGCGAATTTCACGCATCGTTGGCTCTTGAATATCCTCTATTCGGACACCGCAAATTACACCTTTGATCAGGGTTCGTGAAGGATTCAGCTTGGGTGCTTCGCTGAAGAAGGTTTCAAAATCGGTTTGCTTTTTCAATTGCGCTTCCAGCGCGTGCTGGCTGTAGCCTGTCAGCCAGCAAATAAGCGCATCAACTTCTGATTTTTTACGCCCCTTCTTTTCTGCTTTTGCAACATAGAGCGGATAGACACTTGCGAAGCTCGTCGTATAAATTCGATGTTTGGTTGTCGTACTCATCACTCTCATCTCGTGGTGTTATTTACGATTTACTTTGGCAATTGAACATCCACTGCGTGCCAAATTTATCTGTGAGGCTGCCGAAATAATCGCCCCAAAACATCTCGGTCAATGGCATTTCCACCTTGCCACCTTCCGACAGTAATTTGAACAGTCGATTGGTTTCGGTGCGCGTGTCGGGTTCAAGATTGATATACACATTGTTGCCTTGGTTCAGTTTGAAGCCCATGGAATCCGGTGCATCCGTTCCCATCAACACATGCCCGCCCAAAATTGGCAGCGCGACGTGCATCACCAGATTTTTATCCGCTTCATTCATCGGCGGTTGCGCAGGATCGGGCGGCACATCTCTCATCCGCGCGATAGGTGCGGAAAACTCCGTACCAAAAACGGATTTATAAAAGTTAAATGCGGCCTCGGTTGAGCGAGGGAAGTTCAGATAGGTGCTGACTTTTGCCATTTTGTGTTCCTCCAATCTGTAAAAAATTGTAGGGCGGGTCACACCTGCCGTTACATGCCATTCCGAAATTGGCGGGTGTGACCCGCCCTACATCACCACGTCCCATTCGCCATTTTTTTGCGTCGAGCCAACTCCTTCTCACTCGGCTCGGCACTCACGAACGAACCGGGTCGGATACTGCCATCTGGTACATAGGTAGTCATCACAACGCCAGTGGTCGAAGCCTGAGAGCGAACCAGCCGCAGCGCGGATGGCTTTGCGGTTCCGCCAAAGAGACGCTTGCCCTGCCCAAGCACCACTGGAAAAGTCCACACGTTGTACTCGTCGATCAGTGATTCAGCCTGGAGTGTTTGAATCAAATTGCCGCTGCCAATTATCTGCAAGTCATATCCCGCTTGCGCCTTGAGAGCGGTGATTGCCGAGACCACATCACCATGGAGCAGGGTAGAGTTGTTCCAATCAAGCATCGTCAAGGTGCGCGATGCAACATATTTTTTCGCTGCATTGAGCGTCTTCGCAATCGGATTGTCAGCCGCCTGATAAGGCCAGTATCCCGCGAATATCTCATAGGTTTTGCGTCCGAGTACCAGCTCTCGATCTTTGCCATCTAAACCTGATGCTGAGATGTTCATGGCTTCATCCCAGTAGTTGAACGTCCAACCGCCATGGGTAAAACCACCAGTGGGGTCTTCTTCCGGTCCGCCAGGTGCTTGCATGATGCCGTCCAGCGACGCAAACGTAGATACGATGAGTTTTCTCATGGATACATTGCTGGATTTCGTACTTGAATTTGTCATGTTGGATTACCTCCTTCACAAATCGTCTTGAGTTTTCCCAAAGCCTTGCGCCAACTATCGGTCATAAAATCCACATATTCATCAGGCATGGCGGTGATGTCCACTCGCAAAGTGGTCACACCACTCTTCTCGGTGTATGTGTAATTCTCGAATGCGCCTTGCCATTGCTGTTTTGCATCTGGCACGCCGTCTTTTACCTCGGACAGCATTTCGATGGACAAAAATTCGGCGGGACGATGCTCGGCGATGCGCGCACTCATACCCGATCCCTTCCCATCACCGAATAGAATTTGCGAACCTTTATCCCACGATCCTTGGTAACACGAGCCTTCGGCAAACGCTGAAGTCCACTCGCGGTAGGTTTTGTCGGCGAGCATGAGTTGATGCACCCGTGCTTTGGGTGCTTGGATGTCGATGGAAAAATGTAGGGGTTTCATGGTGTACTCCTTGCTTAACAGATTATTGAAAATCTCAATCTTGTGCAGCACGCTCCAGATCAGCGATGACAATCTTGCCCATCTTCATCATCGCTTGCATCACACGCCCTGCCTTGACTGGATCAGGATCATTCATCAACTCCATCAATCGCTTTGGCACAATTTGCCAGGTCACGCCAAATTTATCGGTGAGCCAGGCACACTGCATGGGCTTGCCGCCAGCCGACAATTTATCCCAGTAATAATCGACTTCTGCCTGATCCTCGCAATCCACTACAAATGAAATCGCTGGAGTGAACTGAAACATCGGCCCCACATTCAGTGCCACAAACTTCTGCCCAAACAGTTCAAAGTTGGCAGTCATCACCGTGCCTTCCGGCATGGGCGTGCCTTTGCTGTAGCGATTGATGCTGATGACTTTTGCATCCTTGAAAATGCCGAGGTAAAAATTCATCGCCTCTTCAGCTTCGTAGGCAAAGGTTAAAAATGGAGTGATTTTTTGCATGAAATTCTCCTTAGTTTTTCTCCGTCACCTGCTTCAGATTGGCGAGTCCCTCTTCAAAGTCTTTTCCTATCATCTTGTCCATATTGACGAATACGCCAAACAACTTGGTGACAAATGGTGAAGGCCCATACATTTTCCAATTGACATGTGTGACATCACCTTGTGCTTGCAACACCAAATCAGCCATGTTGTGTGCCTCAAACGGTGCAATAAAGTCCAATTTGATTTGCAACTTCTGATTGGGTATGGATTCGGCAATTGTCATACTGCCTTTACCCACGTCAGAGTTACCTTCCCACGCATAGATCGCGCCTACACCACTTGCCGCACCACTGTGAGTTTTCTTCATATTGGGGTCTTTGCGCTCCCAAGGTGACCACGATTGCCAATTGTGCAAATCGCTGATTTGCGCGAACACTTTTTCGGGAGTAGCTTTGATGTCTACTGAACGCTCAACACTAAACGTATCGGGTTTGGTTGAGGCGTAAATCAAAATGGCTGCGATGACGACAACGATTGCGATGATGATTTTGATAAGCATGATGTTTCTCCTTTTTAGTGGGACTGCAAAAACGTAGCCAAGCGTTGCAAACTATCTTCCCAACCTTGGCGATAGCCTGCCTGTTTGGCGGCATCGCGCTGTGCGGCTGAGATAAAACGGGTATGCAAGGTCAGCGTGGTTTGACGATTGCGCTCTGCAAATGTCACCGTTACGCGTGAGTGCGGTGGCAACCCCGCACCGCAGGGATGCCCCTCGACAGCCTCACCGTCATACACGATGCGTTCAGGCTCAATAATTTCGTGGAACTTGCCGCGACAGGGATAACACACGCCACTAGGCGTGCACAGGGTTAAATCGAAAAGACCACCTGTGCGCAAATCCATTTTGCAGGATTGTCCAGTAAAGCCATTCGGCCCCCACCATTGCTCGATGTGGCTGGGGTCAGTCCACGCTTTCCACACCAAGGCACGCGGCGCATCGAACACGCGGGAGAAAGATAATTCCGTATTTTTTGCAATGCTCATGTTCGTTCCCACTCATTTATTGATTACGTTTTAATTCGTAGTGCAGGCACACCACGCCTGATGCAAAAATTTTACTTTTCACCAACGTGAGTGCGGTTCGGTCCTTAATGTTTTTGAATAAGGGAATGCCCCGCCCCAACAAGATTGGATTAACAAATAACCAATACTCGTCGATGAGGTTTTCTTCCATCAGTGCATGGGTAGCGGAGGGGCTGCCAAACACCAAAATTTCGCTACCCGCGCCTTGTTTCAGCTTGGTGATTTCGTCGCTTAAATTGCTGCTTATGATTTTTGTATTAGCGTGATTTTTCTCTTGCAACGTTTTCGATAACACAATTTTTCTGGCGTTTTTATACCAGCGTGAATGCTCAATATCGTGACGAGTCGGGTTTGGCTTATCTGCCGCAGTGGGCCAATACGCTTCCATCATCTGGTATGTGATGCGCCCGTACAACGCGGTGTCGGTCTGCTGAATCCGCTGCTCCACATACTCAAATAAGTCTTCGGTGATGCTTATCCAGCCTAGGCTGTGCATACCCTCATCGGTCGAGGCGACAAAACCATCTAATGACACGTGTGCAAATGAAACGATTTTTCTCATCATTGTTCTCCTCGATTAAAATTTTGATAAGTAGTTTTATTAGGGTGGGTTACACCCGCCGTTACATGTCATTTCGGAATTGGCGGGTGTGACCCGCCCTACATCATTTTTTCTTGCTTACAGTTTTTTTCTCTTCGGCTTGAAGTTTTTTAAGATAGGCATCCAGGCGATTCAGGCTTTGCTCCCAATGCTGACGATACTGCTCGATAAAATCAGCCGCCTCCTGCAACGGTGCCGCGTTGAGTTGGCAGGGTCGCCATTGCGCTTGGCGACTTTGCGTCACCAGCCCCGCGCGCTGCAAAACTTTAAGATGTTTAGTAACCGCGGGCGCGCTCATTTCAAACGGTGCGGCAATTTCGGCAACCGAAGTCTCGCCTAAAGTGAGCCGTGCAAGAATGGCGCGACGCGTGGGATCGGCAAGTGCCGAGAAAGTCGCGCTGAGTTGATCGGATGGCATGCAAACAACCTCACCTTGTAATTAACCGTTTGGTAAATTACAACTGTCATAGAAGTTTGTCAACAAGATACGGTAAAGCGGTTTTTGGCACATACATCTTCCAAGAAGTTGCACAGCGACACCCTGTGCTCGGATTGCCGTCCGTGATAACCCCCAAGCAACCTTTATCACCCGAAACAAATTTGGTACATAAATAGCGTTTGACAGGGTAGCGTGGGCTGCAATAGAATGCGCGCCCTTCGAGGTTTATTGATTGAATTTTAGGTATTGTGGCTATGAAAACATTTTCCGCTAAAGCACAGGAAGTCCAGCATGACTGGCTTTTGGTTGACGCAGCAGACCAAGTGCTGGGTCGTTTGGCAGCACAAATTGCTTCGCGTTTGCGCGGTAAGCACAAGGCGATTTACACACCGCACGTGGATACGGGTGACTTCGTGGTGGTGGTTAACGCGGACAAGTTGCGCGTGACCGGCAACAAAACTGAAGCGAAGTTGTACCATCGCCACACGACTTATCCGGGCGGCTTGTACACAACCAACTTTGCCAAATTGCAGGCGCGTCACCCTAGCCGTGTATTGGAAAAAGCAGTGAAAGGCATGTTGCCAAAAGGCCCTCTGGGCTACGCAATGTTGCGCAAAATGAAGGTCTATGCTGGCGCGGCTCACCCGCACGAAGCGCAGCAACCTAAAATTGTTAATTTGTTGAAGGCGTAATCATGACAGTTGCTTACAATTATGGAACGGGGCGTCGCAAAAGCGCGGTGGCACGTGTGTTTATGAAGGCGGGCAAGGGCGACATCGTGGTGAACGATAAGCCAGTGGATGAGTTCTTCTCTCGCGAAACAGGTCGTATGGTGGTTCGTCAACCTTTGACTTTGACTGAAACATTGGGCAAGTTTGACATCATGGTAAACGTATCAGGCGGCGGTGAATCCGGTCAAGCGGGTGCGGTGCGTCATGGTATTACCCGCGCGTTGATCGACTACGATGCGACATTCAAAACAGTGTTGAAACAAGCTGGTTTGGTGACTCGTGATGCGCGTGAAGTTGAACGTAAAAAAGTGGGTCTGCGCAAAGCGCGCCGTAGGAAGCAGTTCTCCAAGCGTTAATCGTTTTGGATTACACCAAAAAGCCGCCTACGGGCGGCTTTTTGCATGGGCGAGTTAAATTTTGAGTATCATATGACACGAATTTTTTGAAAGAGATGGCGATGATTAAAGTAGGCATAGTAGGTGGCACGGGCTACACCGGCGTGGAGTTGTTGCGTCTGCTGGCAGCACATCCACAGGTTAAATTGCAAACCATTACTTCGCGTGCCGATGCGGGAACATTGGTGAATCAAATGTTTCCCAATCTGCGTGGTTTCGTGGACTTGCCGTTTACCCATCCTGACGAAGCGCATCTTGAGCAGTGCGATTTAGTGTTTTTCGCTACGCCTAACGGCATTGCGATGCAGCAAACTCGCGCTTTGCTGGATGCGGGCGTGAAGGTGATTGATCTGGCAGCGGACTTCCGTATCAAGGACATCACGACGTGGGAAAAATGGTATGGCATGACGCACGCGTGTCCAGACTTGATTGAAGAGGCGGTGTACGGCTTGCCAGAAATAAACCGGGCGCAAATTAAATCCGCACGTTTAGTGGCAAATCCAGGCTGTTATCCGACCGCTGTGCAATTAGGCTTTCTTCCTTTGTTGGAAGCGGGCGTGATTGAGCTTGGCAACTTGATCGCGGATGCAAAGTCGGGCGTGTCGGGCGCAGGGCGAAAAGCAGAAATTAGCTCATTATTCGCCGAAGCGGGTGATAACTTTAAGGCGTATGGCGTGGCCGGGCATCGCCATTTGCCAGAAATAAAACAAGGCTTGGCGCGCGCGGTGAGTAAGGATGTTGGGCTGACTTTTGTGCCGCATCTTACCCCGTTGATACGGGGTATTCACGCCACGCTGTACGGCAAGTTAACCCGTGAGGTTGACCTGCAAGCCCTGTTTGAAGCGCGTTACGCCAACGAGCCATTTGTCGATGTATTGCCTGCGGGCAGCCATCCTGAAACTCGCTCGGTACGTGGTGCGAACCATTGCCGCATCGCCGTACATCGTCCGCAGGGCGGTGACACCGTGGTAGTGTTGTCGGTGATAGATAACTTGGTGAAAGGTGCGGCTGGGCAAGCAGTGCAGAATATGAACATCATGTTTGGATTGCCAGAAAACACCGCGCTGAGCAATGTGCCGTTATTGCCGTAACCCGATAGGGGGAGTGTTTAATTTGCACTCAATCCAGTATGATGGTCGCATTGTAAGGTGAATGATGAATAATTTAGGAGCAAGCCATGAATGCAATGACCGAAGTGCAAGACCCTTTGTTGTTTACCGACAATGCGGCAAATAAAGTAAAGGAACTCATCACTGAAGAGGGTAATTCTGATTTGAAACTGCGCGTGTTTGTGAGCGGTGGTGGCTGTTCAGGTTTTCAGTACGGCTTCACGTTTGATGAAGTAACCAACGAAGACGACACGGTGCTGAACAAAAACGGTGTGCAATTATTGATAGACCCGATGAGTTTTCAATATCTGGTGGGAGCGGAGATTGACTACCAAGAAGGCTTGGAAGGTTCGCAGTTCGTTATCAAAAACCCGAATGCAACCTCGACTTGTGGTTGCGGGTCATCATTTTCAGCGTAGTCGATAACAGTTGTAGCAAATACTACGGGACGCTTTTGCGTCCCGTTTTTATTTACGCGTGGTGAATCGCACCTAGAACGCAAGGGTGTTTTGCGCCAGTTACAAGCGGCAAGTTGGAAGGCTGCCCTTTTAGTGTTTGCTGTGCCAGCCAAGCGAAGGCGATGGCTTCCAAGTAGTCACTATCCACGCCCAGTGCGCTAGTCGTTTGTATTCTGCTTTCAGGCAGTAATGCGATCAGGCGATTGCGCAAAGTTTGATTACGCGCCCCACCGCCACATAAATAAATTTTTTCTGCACCTTTGCAATGCTTCTGGATAGCTTGTGCGATGGCGATGCTAGTTAATTCTAGCAATGTCCTTTGCACATCGGCTAAAGCCTCGTAGCCTTGTAACTTGGTATTTAGCCATGCGGCATTAAACAAATCACGCCCGCTACTTTTGGGTGGCAGTAATGCAAAAAATGGTTCAGCCAACATTTTTTTCAACAGCTCAGGAATGACTTTCCCTGTGGCAGCCCATTCGCCATTTTTATCATAAGGTTTTGCTAGGTGTTGCATACACCACGCATCCATCAGCAGGTTGCCTGGTCCGCAATCGAAGCCTGAGGTGGCAATCTTAGGCGCGAGATTGGTAAGGTTGCTAATGCCGCCGATGTTGACGATGACGCGATGTATGACGGGATGGCGTAGCACCTGATCGTGAAATGCGGGGACGAGCGGTGCACCTTGCCCACCTGCCGCAATATCGCGGCTGCGGAAATCGTTGATGACGGCAATGTTGGTTAACTCAGCCAGCAGCGCGGCATTACCAATTTGCAAGGTGTAGCCGTGTTCAGGGCAATGGCGAATAGTCTGACCGTGGCAACCTATCGCTAGAACGTCCTTGCTGGTTAAGCTGGTTTTGTTAAGCAGCTGTGCTACGGCAGTTGCGTAGAGCGTTGCCAGTTGATTGCCGATGATTTGCGTTAAGTGGAGTTCATTGTGGCTGGGCAGGTGTAAAGCCAGCAAGTTGCTTTTTAGCACATTGTCAAAAGGCAGGTAGTGTTGTGCAAGCTGTTGCGTTTTGCCTTGCCCAAAATCAACAAGGACGGCATCAATGCCGTCCAAGCTGGTTCCTGACATCAACCCAATATAGCGTTGCTGCACGTGATGTTTAGTCGAGTTTGGCGAGATTGGTGTTGCGCAGTAGGCTCAGGCGTGCAACAAAATCGGTTGCCACGGATTGAAACGCAGTTTTGTACACGCCGCTAACAGGTTGTGCGCTTGGCAAGGCAACGCTCATCGGATTACGTTGTTGTCCATCAACCTTGAATTCATAGTGCAAATGAGGTCCGCTGGTTAATCCGGTCATGCCAACATAACCAATGATGTCACCTTGCTTAACACGCTGACCAGCACGCAACCCACTGGCAAAACGGGATAAGTGACCATACACAGTACTATAGAGCCCCTGATGCTCCATTTTAATCACGTTGCCGTAACCATTTTCTTTGCTGGCAAAAGCAATGACACCATCAGCCGTTGCTTTAATGGGTGTGCCGACTGGTGCAGCGAAATCGACCCCTTTGTGGGCGCGAATTCTGTTCAGCACAGGGTGCATACGCGAGCCACTAAAACCTGAGCTGACGCGAGAGTATTCAATCGGTGAACGCAAGAATGCTTTCTCCACATTTTTGCCTTCGGGGGTGTAATAGCCGCCAACTTTCCCGTCTTTAGAGAAATATATAGCGCGGTGAGATTGTCCTTGGTTAATGAATTCGGCGGCTTGAATGCGCCCTGTATTTACCAATGCGCCGTTGCTGTAATCCATCTCATAAACGACTGTGAATTTGTCACCAGGCTTAACATCATGGTGGAAGTCAATATCGCCACTGAACAATTCAGTTAATTGATTGGCGGCCGTTTCAGGCATGCCAGCCGCATCTGTTGCTGCATACAGCGATGTTTTAATTTCGCCAGTGCGTACAAACAAACGCTTTTCCAATTGCGCGGTTACGGTTTCGGTTTGAAACTCTCCGTTTTGCTTGCTGACCAAAATTTGCGCACCATCGTTGTCCAGATAACGCAAGCTGATGAGTTCACCGTGTGTGTTGGTTTCTGCTTGGGCTTCCTTACCAACCGCCAGTGTGCGGAAAGAAGCGGTATCAACTGTGCTAACAAGATAATTGACAGCCGCAACATCGGTAACGTTTAAGCGAGTTAACAGTGCGGCAACGGTATCGCCGCGCTGAACGCGGTCGTTACGCCAAAAGCTGGTCATCACTTGCTCGGACTCATCCAGCTGAGGTAAAGCGATTTCTTCAATTATCACGCTAGGTTGGGCTAAGCCAAGGTCACTTTCCGAAACCAAACCGAATGCCGTCACCACGCCCAATAAAGGAAGTGTGGACAGTGTCACAAACCAACGCAATTTCAATTTGCGTTCTTGACTGAGTAGATTTTGGGGTAACATTCGCGCCTCCTGATGCTTTAGCTATATTTAGCAAGGTGTTATGTTTTCGAGTACGGAATGCACTCTACCAGAATGCCCCCCGCCCTCAAAACCGAACTGATGAGCGGCAGCTCGCAGAATCAAGAGGCAAAAAACCCAGACGAACGGTTTTTTGGCTAGAACAAACGGTTTTTTACCCTTTTTAACCTGATGTTGAAGAATAAATCAATGACTAAAACAGCTATTCCAGAAGCCAGGCTTGCAGACACACTTGCTGTATTTAAGCGGGGAGCAGATGAGCTTCTGATTGAACATGAGTTAAAACAAAAGCTTGCGCAAAATCGCCCGCTGCGCATCAAGGCGGGCTTCGATCCAACCGCTCCCGATTTGCATCTTGGCCACACCGTCCTGCTTAATAAAATGCGTCAACTACAAGATTTGGGACACCACGCCCTGTTTTTGATTGGCGATTTTACCGGCATGATAGGAGATCCTACAGGTAAAAACACCACTCGCCCACCGCTAAGCCGCGAGCAAGTGCTAGCCAACGCTCAATCTTATCGCGACCAAGTATTTAAGGTGCTTGACCCTGAAAAGACCGAAATTGCGTTCAATTCGACGTGGATGGACAAATTTAGCGCAGTGGACTTGATAAAACTTGCCGCCACTCACACCGTAGCCCGCATGTTGGAACGCGATGATTTTTCTAAACGCTACAAAGGTAATCAGCCCATCGCCATCCATGAATTTCTTTACCCACTAGTGCAAGGCTACGACTCAGTCGCACTCAAAGCAGATATTGAGCTGGGGGGTACAGACCAGAAATTTAACCTGCTGATGGGGCGCGAGCTGCAAAAACATTACGGGCAGCCTGCGCAGTGCATCCTCACCATGCCCTTGCTGGAAGGCTTGGATGGCGTGAATAAAATGTCCAAATCACTGGGCAATTACATCGGCATTACCGATAGCCCACAGGAAATGTTCGGCAAACTCATGTCGATTTCAGACACGCTGATGTGGCGTTATTTGGAGCTGCTATCCTTCCGCAGCCTCAATGAAATAGCGGGCTGGCGAGTGGAAATCGAGAATGGACGTAATCCGCGCGACATTAAAGTACTGCTGGCGCAAGAAATCGTCGCACGTTTTCACAGCCCGCAAGCCGCAGTTGATGCGTTGACTGAATTTGAAGCACGCTTCCAAAAAGGCGTATTGCCCGATGACATGCCAGAAGTTAGCGTTGTTGCGCCAACGGGGAGCATCAACGTTCCGCAACTGCTCAAGCAAGCGGGATTGGTCAGCAGCACATCCGAGGCGATTCGGGCAATCGAACAAGGCAGCGTTAAGCTGGACGGCGAAAAAATCAGCGACAGAACAACCATAGTCGCGGCAGGCGTGGTGGTCATTGCACAGGTGGGGAAACGAAAGTTTGCGCGGATTTCAGTGCAGTAAACTTAGGTTGGGGGGTGTTAACGCTCAGCACAGATCTAGATTGGTTTTTACGCTTAAACTCGACTAGCTCCGTTGCGCTGCCACATAAAAAATTGGCAGCAAGCCAGCTCTATGGCAAAACCACCATCGGCTTGAAGCCCAATTTTTCCGTCAAATTCTCCGCGCTACTGCGCGCTTCGGCTTGGCTCGCATACGACCCCATATGCACGCGTACTAATCCATCTTTGTTGATAAGCTTAAATTCCTTATTCATATCACTCAACTCGTTACGCATAATTGCCAAATAAGCCTCGGCATTTTGCTGCGTTTTGAATGCACCCAGTTGCAAATAGATATTGTTATCGGCAACTCCTGGCACGACAGCCGCTTCATTCGGTGCGACAACAGGCACAGTTTCAACAACAGACGTGACGCTTTCCAATGATAAGGCGTGTAGAGGTTCACTCACAACGATGGGGGAAATGACAACATCAGGGGGTAAACTTTCCACTTCAACTTCCGCACTGCCTTGACTGATGATGCCAAGTTTATAAGCAGCGGTATACGATAGATCAATTACCCTTTCATGCAGAAATGGCCCTCGATCATTGATGCGCACGACCACCGATTTTTGATTGGCGAGATTAGTCACGCGTGCGTAGCTGGGTATCGGCAAGGTAGGGTGCGCGGATGTCATCGCGTACATATCGTATTTTTCACCGCTCGACGTTGCTTGCCCATGAAATTTTTTGCCATACCAGGAGGCGACACCGCGTTGATGAAAGTCAGTCACTTTTGTTAATGGCGTATAAGGAATACCCAATGCGACGTAAGGTCGATTAGCGTAACGGTGCAGAGGTTCGTTTTTGGGCTGCGCACTGGGGATCACATCAAGATTTTCAGGTACAACTTCTCCTGGGCCATCGTTTTCCAAGTAAGTGCTTTTTTGGGTAGCTATCACTGGCTTGCTGTGGGCTGCAACGTTACGTTTTGTAAGCGTGCCGCAAGCGGTTAGCGTAAAGAGAGAAAGAAGTGTGATGGGAATTGTTTTATTCATAATGCTCAGTCATTGCGATCACGCAATAACGATTTCATCAGTGGATCATAGGATATGAGACGATGAACGTTAATGACTTTGTCCCCGATGTGTATCAATCTTCACACCAATTTCTTGCAAGAGCGGCGTGGGCAAAATACCGCCCGCACAAATGATGACGGCATCGTTCGGTATTTCCATCGCATTGCCTTTTTGCTCCAACTTCACTGTATCCGAACGAATTTCCGTAACGGTAGATTCCAGCAAGATGTTGAGCCTGCCTGACGCGCTTGCCGCTTCGGCATATTTACGATTCTTTACTTTCACGCGGCTGAAGGCATTACTGCGATAGCTCAATGTCACCGTGGTGCGCGGCTCTTCAGAAATAGTCACCGCCGCTTCCAGTGCGGCATCCCCGCCACCGACCACCAACACATGCTTCCCTGCAAACTGGGCGGGATCAATGAGTCGATACATCACTTTTTCCAATTCCTCGCCGGGTACATCCAGCTTGCGCGGTGTGCCGCGCCTGCCGATAGATAGCAAAATACTATTGGTGTGATAGGTTTCGCGTCCAGTTACCACTTTAAATGTGCCGTCTGGCTGGTGATCAATGCGTTCCATACGTTCGCCGAAGTTGATTTTGATACCCGTTTTTTGCACCACATCTTCCCAGAGCTCCATGAGGGCTTCTTTATTGGTCTCGCGAAAATTGACCTTGCCATAGATGGGTAGATTCATTGGCGCGGTCATCACCAACTTGCCGCGTGGATAGTGCAGTGTTGTGCCACCGAAAGTGCTTTCCTGCTCTATCGTGACGTAACGCAATTTATTTTCGTGTGCAGATAAAGTGGAAGACATACCAGCAGGACCTGACCCGACGATCACCACATCGTAAGGCGCATTGGATTTTTTGCGCTTCGAAATAGTCGTGATGGCTTGATTACCTTGCTCCACCGCTTTTCTGATGAGTCCCATACCACCCAACTCGCCCGCAATAAAAATACCAGGCACATTGGTTTCAAAATTGGGTTTAACCTGAGGAATATCCACACCGCGCTTTTCTGTACCGAACACTAATTTTATGGCACTAAACGCGCAAGAGGCTTCACATGCGCCATGCCCAATACACACAGCAGGGGTAATTAAAACTGCCTTGCCATTGATAATGCCAATCGCATTTTCAGGGCAAGCACTCACACAGCTTCCGGATCCTATGCACAGATTAGGATCGAATACGGGATGCAGCGTAGCAGGCTCCGTTAAGCCCGCATCTACCGTTTCACGCAGCGTTTCAGCATGAACCTTAGCGCGGCGGTTTTGTCCACGAACGTAATAAAAAAGTACCAACGTGATGGGTAGTAGGTAAACAAGATATACGAGTATCTCTTCGCTCATATTGATATTGGCTGGCTTGTAGGAGACTGTTGGGCGGGCAGTCTAACAATCTAGGTTGGTGAATTCAAGGTTAATTGCGTACTATCTCGCGTATAATTCTGCCGTTTTGATTTTATATTTTTTTGTGGTGCGCCGTGAGGCAAGCAAATTATGTTGACTGAAATTTCGCGAGAAAAAAATTCTACGGCAGGTGTCGGTAATACTGAACAGTCAGATCGGCGGGCGTATCGCACTGGCGACACGCCCGCCGCAGTGAAGGTGTTGGGGGGAACGCGTGCGAATGAAAAGCGTTTTAACATCAGCTCGATACTGTTGTGGTTAGCAATAGCGGCATTGGTGATGTTAGCCATTCCTGTTTACCAAGGGCATTGGTACAAGTCGGGCAATGGCTGGAATTACTTCAGCTATTGGATAGGCATTATCGGCAGCGTGATGATGTTGCTCATGCTGCTCTACCCCATCCGCAAACATGCAAAATTTGCCCGCAATTGGGGCGCGTTACGCTATTGGTTTATGTTGCACATGATGTTTGGTATCGGCGGCCCGATACTGGTTTTATTCCATACCACTTTTCACATCAAATCGCTTAATGCCACTATTTCACTCAGCTCAATGTTGCTGGTGGCATTGAGTGGAATTATTGGGCGGTTTATTTATCGGCATATCCATCGGGGGTTGTACGGGCGGCATTCTGACTTGAAAGAATTACAGAAATCAGTCAATTCTAGCCAAGAAAAAATTAACGCCCTGCTCATGGATGCCCCAGATATCAGCCATAAACTAAAGCATTTCAGCGATTTAGCACTCACCCACGAAGGTGCATTTAGCACACGTGTGTGGCGATTCGTCACGCTAAGCTGGTATCGACGCAAACTCACCGCAGAATGTAGTGGGGATTTGCGTAAAGCGGTGATTCTCTTGGCGAAGTCTCAACATTGGAGTGCACACGAGCAAGAAACAAAATGGCATGAGGCAGTGCAAAAAGTAAAAGATTATCTCGAGGCCGTACAAGAAGCGGCACAATTTTCTACTTACGAGTGGATGTTCCGCCTGTGGCACATCGCGCATTCCCCTTTTGTTTGGCTGTTAGGCTTTAGTGCAATTGTGCATGTAATTGCCGTAAATATGTATTGATTGGAATGACATGCTGAAGCGTTTTGCTGCCCTGATTTTACTGATGTGCATTTCAAGTTTCGCTGCGGCGAGCGAGGCGGAACTTGCGTTGATGCCGGGCGAAGTTATCAAGGGACATGCGAAATATGAGGCGAATTGCAAGGAATGCCATACGCGTTTTGATAAAGATGCGCAAAAGGGATTGTGCAAAGACTGCCACAAAGAAGTGAAAGCCGATGTAAATGATAAAAAAGGCTTTCATGGCACGCTAGATGAAAAAGAATGCAACGTTTGCCATACCGACCACAAAGGACGCGGTGCAAAAATTGTGATTTTTGACGAGGGGAAATTTAAGCACGATAAAACTGATTTCCCACTGAAAGGCGCGCACGACAAGCCCGCAAAAGTGAAGTGCCAAGATTGCCACGATACCAAGAAAAAATACCGCGAAGCCCCGTTGGACTGCAATGGCTGCCACCGTAAAGACGACAAGCACAAAGGGTCATTAGGCACGGGTTGCGAAAAATGCCATACCGAAAACAATTGGAAAGAATGGAAATTCGATCACAGTAAAACCAAGTTTTTGCTGACGGGTAAGCACGTCGAGGTGAAGTGCAATAAATGCCATCTGGAGGCACCCGCGAATTACAAAGACGCGCTGACAACCTGTATTGGCTGCCACAAAAAAGATGACAAACACAAGGGCTTATATGGCAAGAAGTGCGAGGACTGCCACATTGATAAAAATTGGAAGACCATTGAGTTTAACCATGACAAAGAAACCAAATTCAAACTAAAAGGTAAGCACATTGAAACAAAATGTGTGGAATGCCATAAAGAGCCTTTGTATCAAAACAAAAAAACGCCTGATACCTGTATTGCCTGCCATAAAAAGGTGGATGTACACAAAGGTGCGCTGGGTGAAAAATGCGAGACTTGCCACAGCGAAGAAAAATGGAAAACGACCAAATTCGACCATGACAAGACCAAGTATCCATTGCTAGGAAAACACATCACCACCAAGTGTGAAGCGTGTCACTTGCCGAACATGAAAGAAAAGTTGGCGATGACGTGTATTGGTTGCCACAAAATCGACGATAAACACAAGGACAATTTTGGTGCCAAGTGTGAGTCGTGCCACAAAGAAAAAGATTGGAAAACGCTCATATTTGATCACACCAAAGATACCAAATATCCGCTGGTGGATAAGCACATTAAAGTGAAGTGTACGGACTGTCACACCGAGAAAATTGCCACTCAAAAGTTGGCGCACGAGTGTTTGGCTTGCCATAAGAAGGATGATGTTCATAAAGACAAGCTTGGCAAAAAGTGCCAGTCTTGCCATGACATCAAAGATTGGAAAAAAGCTCATATCGACCATAGCCGTTCGCGCTTTCCGCTGATGGGTGCGCACATTATTGTGGATTGCAAGAAGTGTCACACCACCCAGCTGTTCCGCGATTCTCCATTGGATTGCTTCTCGTGCCACAAAAAAGATGATGAAAAGCCTCACAAGCAACGTTTGGGTAAAAAATGTGAAACTTGCCACAACGCCCGTTCTTGGAAGTCCTGGGACTATAACCATGACAAGCTCACCAAGTTCAAGCTGGATGGTGGACACAAAAAGCCGAATTGTTATGCCTGCCATAAGCAAGCGGTGGTGAATGAAAAATTTGTGATTGAGCGCACCTGTGGTGGCTGTCACGACAAAGACGACAAGCATCAAGGTGAGTTTGGACCGTTGTGCGAGCGTTGTCACGTCACTGAAAACTGGCGCAAGCTACTGGTTGGTGGGACAACTAAGCCGATTGCCCCAGCCAAACCTGCTAAATGACCGCTGGTTTGAACTAAGTGACCGCTTATCGGTCAGCTAACCGCCTTTCAGCATTATTCGACCATTGAGTGGCTTGCTGCTAGTTTGAATTTTTTTACCGTGTAGTATGCAAATCAGTAGTGGGCTAATTCTCAGCTAAGAATTCAAATGTACCCTAAGCGCAGTATCAAAATTTTGTAATTGTGTCGTGTTTATATCAGGAGTAACAAAATGAATAACCTAAAAAAATTTGAAGCAGCTAACATGCCCCATATTTTACGTTCCCCCCGTTGGCTGGCAATGATGTTCCTATTGCCATTGCTGCTGATGGCTCATTTTGCGATGGCTGCGCCTGCCCCTGAAAAATTTGAACACGCCAAGACAGGTTTTAGCTTGACTGGCGCGCATATTTCAGCACCTTGCACGTCTTGCCATATTGACAATGTTTTCAAAGGTACGCCGCGAAATTGTGTTACTTGCCACACACAGGGAAATCGTCGAGGTGCAGCAGCCAAGTCAAGCGATCACTTACCTACTAATGCGCAGTGTGATGTTTGCCACAAAACAACACTTTGGTCACCAGCGCACTTAAACCACATGACGGTTGCGGGTGGAACTTGTGATACTTGCCATAACGGTAAGAATGCGACGGGTAAACACAGCACGCACATTTCTACAAAAGCATCTTGTGATAGTTGCCATAAGAGCAGTTCATCATGGGCAGGGGCAGGTTATAACCACAGTAATGTTGCGCCAGGCACTTGCGCAACATGTCACGGTGTGACGGCTACAGGTAAATCGAACAATCACGTTAAGACTTCTGCATCGTGCGACACTTGCCATAGAACCACTGGCTGGCTCCCTGCGAAATTTGACCACACAGGCATCACCACTGGCTGCGCAAGTTGCCACAACGGTACGACTGCAATCGGCAAAAACAATGGTCACGTTGCGACGACTGCTGCTTGTGAAACTTGCCACAAATCGACCACCAGCTTCTC
>JBEBKA010000030.1:0-30457 GCA_040079595.1 Gallionella sp. | reverse complement strand
TAGGCACACGCATAGCTTGGCGAGACACAAGAGCGCGGAGACCGAGGAAATGAGCAATTATTTTTACCGACTCAACGCGCTTTATTAAAATTTGGCGAGACTAGCGGAACACAATCGTTTTATTGCCACACACTAGGACGCGATCCTCAACGTGATAGCGCAAGCCGCGCGACAACACGGTTTTTTCGATGTCGCGTCCGTAGCGCACCAAGTCATCAGGCGTGTCGCCGTGGTCGATGCGCACGGTATCTTGCTCAATAATCGGACCCGCATCGAGTTCGTCGGTTACGTAATGACACGTTGCGCCGATGAGCTTAACGCCGCGCTGATAAGCCTGATGGTAAGGTTTCGCACCCGCGAAGGACGGCAAAAAGCTGTGATGAATGTTGACGATACGACCTGCATAACGTGTGCAAATTTCCGGCGGCATAATCTGCATAAAGCGCGCTAACACCATCACGTCACCTTGCACCGCATCAAATAGCTCTGCGATTTTTTGGAAAGCAGTATTCTTGTTTTGCATGTCAACGTAATGAAACGGGATGCCGTGCCACTCGACAAACTCGCGCAGGTCTTGGTGATTGGAGATGACGCACGGAATATCAACCTGTAACTCATTGTTGCGCCAGCGATGCAATAAGTCGTTCAGACAATGATCTTGTTTGCTCACCAGCATGACCACGCGTTTTTTCACGATTGAATCACTGACCTGCCAAGTCATTTGAAACTCGTTGGCAAGCTTGGTAAAGCGTGCGCGTAACTCCGTTGCGTCAAACGCTAAAGAATCTGCGCGGATTTCTTGACGCATGAAAAACTGCTGCGTCGCTTGGTCGGTGTGGTAACTGGCTTCTACAATCCAGCCATTATTCTGCGCAACAAAATTACTCACCGCCGCGACGATGCCGACCCGATCTGGGCAGGAAAGTGTGAGCGTGTAGCGGTGTTCGTTCATAACCAATCCTTATCTAACGCTTTTTATAACGTCATCCCTTGATCGCGCAAATACTCTTCATACGTGCCGTGATAATCCGTCACGCCTTTGCTGGAAATTTCGATGATGCGCGTCGCCAATGAAGATACAAATTCACGATCATGGCTGACGAACACCAGCGTACCTTTGTATTCCAGCAACGCAGTATTAAGCGACTCTATGGATTCCATATCCATGTGATTGGTCGGCTCGTCCATGAGCAGAATGTTGTTGCGTTGCAGCATCAATTTGCCAAATAACATGCGTCCCTTCTCGCCACCAGAAAGGACTTTAACTTTTTTCTTGGCATCATCACCGGAGAATAACAAACGCCCCAAAGTGGCGCGCACGGTTTGGTCGTCGTCATGCGGGCCGCGCCAATAGGTCATCCAATCGGTCATGTTGTCATCTTTAGCAAAATCAGTGGTGTGGTCCTGAGCGTAGTAGCCAATTTTTGCCTTGTCAGTCCACTTAATCGTGCCAGTATCGGCTGCTAAATCGCCCGCCAAACAACGTAGCAGCGTGGTTTTACCGATACCGTTAGGGCCTATGATGGCGACGCGTTCACCCGCATCGATGCGGAAGTTGACGTTAGAAAAAAGCATTTTATCGAAGCCCTTCGCCATCTTCTGCACTTCAACTGCGGTGCGATGCAGTTTGTCGCGCTCGTCGTATTCAAAGCGGATAAACGGATATTGGCGGCTGGACGGCTTGATATCTTCAATTTTGATTTTGTCGATTTGACGTGCGCGCGAAGTGGCTTGCTTGGCTTTGGACGCATTCGCCGAGAACCTCGCCACAAAGGCTTTTAGCTCGGCAACTTTTTCTTTGGCCTTGGCATTGTCGGCCGATTGTTGCTCACGCGCCTGCGTGGAAGCCAGCATGTAATCGTCGTAAGTGCCGGGATAAGTGGTGATCTTACCGAAGTCCAAATCGGACATGTGGGTACAGACGCTGTTCAAAAAATGGCGATCATGCGAAATGATAACCATCGTGCAAGTACGCGCGTTGAGGATGTTTTCCAACCAGCGGATGGTATTGATGTCGAGGTTGTTGGTCGGTTCGTCGAGCAGCAAAATATCGGGATTAGAGAACAATGCTTGAGCCAGCAATACGCGCAGCTTGAAACCAGGCGCAACTTCGCGCATCGGTCCTTGATGCAATTCAATTGCGATACCCAGACCCAACAACAGTTCTCCGGCACGGGGCTCGGCGGTGTAGCCGTCATACTCGGCGAACTCGGCTTCCAGATCGGCGGCACGCATGTAGTCTTCTTCAGTCGCATCGGGGTTGGCATACAACGCATCGCGTTCCGACATCGCCGCCCACATCTCGGTGTGACCCATCATTACCACGTCGAGTACGCGATTATCTTCATAAGCAAACTGATCTTGGCGCAATTTACCCAAGCGTTCGGTCTTATCCAGCATCACCTCGCCGGAACTCTGCTCCAAGTCTTTCCCTAAAATTTTCATAAAGGTAGACTTGCCGCAACCGTTCGCACCGATCAAGCCATAGCGGTTTCCATCGCCGAACTTGACCGAGACGTTCTCGAATAGTGGCTTTGCGCCGAATTGCATGGTAATGTTTGCGGTAGAAAGCATGTAAATAAAGTTTCAGGAATTTTTTGGAGCGCGATTTTAACATCTGTACACGAGAATTGCCGTGGCTCGTTAAGCGCAGGCACTTACTTAAATACAACTTTTAGGAACGCAAGGGGTTTGTAATGATAGCGATACACTTTAGATTACTCGTTCCGATCCTCATGGCGATGGTTTATTCGGTGAGTTGGGCTGCTCAGCCTATCGACGAACCCCGCGAAAAATTGATTGGCAAATGGGATCGCAATTCAGGCATTATCAGCTTCTCCGTTAAAGAAGTTAGCGGAAAAATGCAGGCTCGCATGATTGTGGCCGAAGAACGTATCGAAGACCGATACTCTAAACTAATAATAAATATGCAAGCAGATACGCTAGATGAGCTAGACGAGTTTATAAAAATCGCGATTGAAGTAATAGATGACCAAAAAACCGAATTCACTCCGAGCTTAACCTTGGCAAGCAAAGAGTCTGTTTATAACATCGGCAAGTTGATTTTTTCGAATAGCAAGCTAGAGATGTATGTCGCCAAGCCCGAAAATCAAGACCCGTATCTCTCAATGAGATTGTATCCCACAACACTACCCAACAATCAAACTAGGCTATTCGTTTATTGGCTGAACAAAGACGATTTAATCTTCTTCAGAAAATTAATTAACAAAGTACTGTTGGCGATAGACTGATTACCTGAGCCAAGGGATTGCCATTCAAGCCCATTCTGTAGAACGCGTCATTCAAAAATTTGGGCTTGATCAGCATTCCTTTTCTTTAAGGGGTTTTCTATAAATTCAAAATCCTAAGCAAGGCCAACCCGCAAGGGGCTTCCCCACCAAACATAGTCGCTGCGCTCGTTGTTTGGTGTGAGGGTGCGAACAAAAAATTGCGACGACGCACTTGTCCTCAGATGGTTTGACTGGGGATATGATTGATACGTTAGGAGTAATTTTTCGTGAGCAACGCCGTATTGCGACGGGGTTTGGATTTATAGAAGCCCCCTTAAGTTTTGTTGAATTAGCAAAAAAGGGGGCTTCTAAGCCACTCGCCCCTTAGCGTTCTGATTAAAGTTAATGTTCGTGTTTGTCGCCGCGATGCTCTCCCTTGCCGCCACGCTCACCTTCATGGTCACCCCTGTCACGATGATCATCTCGACTTTCGTGACGGTTTCCTCTATCGCCATGCTCACCGCGATCATGTCCACGTCCACGCCCTCTGCCTTCACGATAACCCGACTCATACTCCTCTGACCTTACAAAAAATACCGAGCGACCACACGCTTCATATTCACGGCAGTACCTGCGCCAATTTTTAGAATGCCTCGGTGGAACGTGCAAGTACATAGGCTCAAGTTCCCGCCCGCGAGGTTCACGGACAATCACTCTGGGTTGCGCATACACAACGGGCGGAGGGGGCGCATTGCCAAATTGCACTTGCCCGTACACGCCAGGGGCGAGTTCGCCACCGACATTCAGATTGATAATGGGTTGACCTGCTTGCGCTGCAACACTGGCAAGCAAGAGGCTTGCAAACGTGGTGACTTTTACGATTTTCATACTAATCCTTTCGGGGGGTTGGGTAAGCCAGTAACGCGCTGGCCTGCTTTGTTGATGACACGATGAAAATATAACTATCTTCTGCTCTAGTGAACTTGGAAGAAGATAGCCCTCACGTTATGTGAGCCTCGCCAGATTGTCAATGTGAGTAGCTTGGCTATCGGCTAAAATGCTTCGAGTTAATTTCTGTTTAAGGCAATCATGGTTCCCCATCTCACTACCGCGCTCACTGGCCCACTGCTTGATTTGGAGCGGCGTTTTTTAGACACGCTGCCAACTATCGAGCATTGGTTTCGCACCCAGTGGCTGGAGCACGCTGTGCCGTTCTATGCCTCAGTGGATTTGCGCAACAGTGGCTTTAAGCTTGCGCCGGTTGATACCAATTTATTTCCCGGCGGCTTTAACAATCTCAATCCTGAATTTTTACCGCTGTGTGTTCATGCGATGCAAAGCATCGTGGAAAGAGCTTGTCCTGAAGCGCGCGGCGTGTTGTTAATACCGGAGAATCACACGCGCAATCAGTTTTATCTACAAAACGTTTTGCAGATAGTAACGATTTTGAAGCAAGCGGGGATGCGCGTGCGCATCGGTAGCTTGATGCCAGAAATCACGCAACCCACGCCTATAGTATTGGCTAACGGCGGGACGCTGTTACTAGAGCCATTGGTGAGACGCGGCAATCGGCTTGGCTTGGCGGACTTCGACCCGTGTGTGATTTTGCTCAACAATGATTTGTCGGCAGGCGCACCAGAGATATTAAAAAGCCTTGAACAAGAAGTTTATCCGCCGATTTCTGCGGGATGGTACACGCGGCGTAAATCGCAGCATTTTGCCGCATACAATCAAGTGGCGGATGAGTTTTCCAAATTGCTCGACATCGACCCGTGGCTTATCAATCCCTACTTTGCCACCTGCAACCAAATCAATTTTCACGAGCGGGTGGGCGAAGAATGCCTCGCCGCGCAAGTTGATGGCATCCTGCAAAAAATGCGCGTGAAGTACGCTGAATATGGCGTGAAGCATGACCCGTTCGTGATTGTAAAAGCCGACGCGGGGACTTATGGCATGGGCATTATGACGGTGAAAGATGCAGGCGAAATCGTTGGCATGAACCGTAAACAGCGCAACAAAATGGCGGTGGTCAAAGAAGGTTTGGAAGTCTCGGATGTGCTGGTACAGGAGGGTGTTTACACCTTTGAGCAGATTAACGACGCGGTCGCCGAGCCCGTGGTGTACATGATCGATCACTATGTGGTCGGTGGTTTTTATCGCGTCAATACCGCACGCGGCGTGGATGAAAATCTCAATGCACCGGGCATGCACTTTGAGTCGCTCGCATTTGAGGCTTGCTGCACACTGCCCAATCCCGATTGCGAACCCGACGATACACCGAATCGGTTTTATGCCTACGGCGTAGTGGCAAGACTCGCATTGCTTGCGGCATCGTTGGAGTTGGAAGCGGTGGCAGGATCTTGATGCAACGCGCACTCATTTTTGCATTGATTTTTTTGCTGAGTGCATGCGGCAAGGAGCAGTTGTATCAAGAGCAGGGCTTCGTATTCGGCACGCTGGTGGATGTGAGCATATATGGCGAAGCCGAGCCAAACGCCAAACAAGCCGTTGCGGAAGTGATGCAAGAATTTCAACGCTTACACACCATGTTGCACGCTTGGCAACCCAGCGAATTAAGCGAAGCGAATGCGGCATTTGCGCAAGGCGATAGTATTGCCGTATCGGCAGAGCTAGCCGCCATGTTGCAAGACGCAACAAAAATCTCGCAGCAATCGCAATCTTTATTTAATCCCGCCATTGGCGGATTGGTTGCTTTATGGGGCTTTCATGCGGATGAATTCAAAGCCGTGCAGCCCGATGAAACTAAAATTTCAGAATGGGTAAAAGCCAATCCGCAGATGAGTGACCTCTCGATTGTGCGCGGTCGGGTGCAGAGTAAAAATACATTTGTGCAGCTCGATTTGGGGGGTTATGCAAAAGGCTATGCTTTGGATAAAGCCGTTGAAATTTTGCGCAAGCGCGGCATACATAACGCGCTGGTGAACATCGGCGGTAATGTCATCGCGCTCGGTCAGCATGGTAAACGCGCGTGGCGTGTGGGCATCCAGCATCCGCGCAAATCGGGCGCGCTGGCGAGCCTGGATTTACGGGACGGCGAAGCGATCGGCACGTCGGGCGATTATCAACGCTACTTCATGGTGGGTAATGTGCGCTACTGTCACCTCATCAACCCGCGCAGCGGTTACCCGATGCAGGGTGTGCAAGCTGTGACGATTTTAACGCGTGGCGCACACGCGGGCGTATTGTCCGATGCGGCTTCCAAGCCTTTGTTTATTTCGGGTGCACATGGTTGGCGGGCTGCGGCAAGGCAAATGAATTTACCCGAAGCAATGTTGGTTGATGCGCAAGGCGTGATTCACCTGACAAGTGCGTTACAGAAACGGCTAGAATTCGCAGACAGAAACATGCGTCCGAAGATAGAGAATTGAGGAGTGATTTAGTGATCGGAATTTTATTAGTCACGCATAACGGCTTAGGCGATAGTTTTATAGACTGCGTGAAGCATGTGTTGGGCGAAGTGCCACCCAATTTGAAATCACTGTCGGTAACCGCAAGTGACGACCCTCAACAAAAATCGGTAGAAGGACAAGCCCTCGTCAAGCAGCTCGATACCGGCAGCGGCGTATTGGTTTTGTCCGACGTGTACGGCGCGACCCCCAGCAACATTGCACGGCAGCTGTGTCATGCCGAACGCGTGATGGGCGTAGCGGGGTTGAATTTGCCAATGCTGTTGCGTACCGTTACGCACCCGATGACCACCTTGCCCGAACTGGTCAAAATCGCCGTCGATGGCGGACGCGGCTGTATTACCTCCATCAAACCCGAACAATAATATGCAACAACAAGACGCGCTCATCATCAATAAACTCGGCTTGCACGCACGTGCCTCTGCCAAGCTCACACAACTTTCATCCAGTTTCAAATGTGAGGTGATGTTGTCGCGCAACAATCGCCGTGTCAATGCAAAAAGTATCATGGGCGTGATGATGCTCGCCGCTGCCAAAGGCACCACAATTAACATTGAAACCAATGGCGCGGATGAAGTTGAAGCGATGCAAGCTTTGCAAAATTTGATTGGCGATTATTTTGGAGAAGGCGAATGAGCTTCACATTGCACGGCATCGCCGTTTCCAACGGCATTGCAATTGGCTATGCCAATCTGATTTCGCACACTTCTCTGGAAGTATCGCATTACGTATTACCGATAAAGTTTATTGGCGAAGAGGTCGCGCGCTTTGATGCTGCCTTGGCTGCCACACGTGTAGAGTTTGCCAACATGCGCAGCAATCGCCCCAGTTATGCGGCGGCAGAATTTGATGCGTTTTTAGAATTGCAGCAAATGATCTTGGACGATCCGCTGCTGAGTGTTGAGCCGCGCAACATGATTGCCGAAGAGCGTTGCAATGCCGAGTGGGCGTTAAAGGTACAGATGGAAACGTTGATCGCGCAATTCGACGCGTTTGAAGATGCCTATCTGCGCGAGCGGCAAACCGATGTGAAGCAAGTTGCCGAGCGTCTGCTCAAGCAATTGCTCGGACAGCCGGGGCATGTGCCGCCACCTTCGCGCGATGATGTCGAGTTGATTTTGGTTGCGCATGATTTAAGCCCTGCCGATTTGATTCAGTTTAAGTCACATCAATTTGCCGCGTTTGTCACCGATGCGGGCGGTGCAACGTCGCACACCGCAATTGTGGCGCGTAGCCTGAACACCCCGTCAGTATTGGGTTTGCGCAATGCCCGTGAATTGATACGCGAGAATGATCTGCTGATTGTGGATGGCGAACAAGGTGTCGTCATCGTCAACCCCGATAAGCACATTTTGGCCGACTATAAGCTGCGCCAAAGCGAATGGGAGTTAGATCGCAAAAAACTCAAGCGGCTGCGCAGTGCCAAGGCGAACACCTTGGATGGCAGCGTCATCGAGCTGCACGCCAATATCGAAAAGCCCGAAGACATTGCCGAAGTCAAAGAAAACGGCGCAACAGGGATCGGATTATTCCGCAGTGAATTTCTGTTCTTGAACCGCGACAACCTGCCCGATGAAGAAGAGCAATTCGAGGCGTATCGCGCCGTGGCGGTGGGTATGGATGGTCAGCCCGTCACCATACGCACCTTCGATCTGGGCGCGGACAAACAAATCAAAGGCGAAGAACGCGTCGCCAATAATCCCGCACTCGGCTTGCGCGCCATCCGTTTATGTCTTGCCGAGCCGAAATTATTCCGCACCCAATTACGCGCCTTGCTGCGCGCCACGCATTACGGCAACGTAAAAATTCTGGTACCGATGTTATCCGGCGTGTCGGAAATCACCCAGACTTTGCAGTTCATTGAGGCAACGAAAAAAAGCCTGGCCGACGACGGCATCTCGTTCGACCACGAGGTAAAAATCGGCGGCATGATAGAGATTCCCGCAGCGGCACTCGCACTTAACGTGTTCGCCAAACGCTTGGATTTTCTCTCCATCGGCACCAACGATTTGATTCAATACACCCTGGCGATAGACCGCACCGACGAACAAGTGGCGCATCTGTATGACCCGCTGCATCCCGCCGTACTGCACTTATTGTCACTGGTGATCGGTAGTGCCAATCGTTACGGCATCCCGATTTCCGTGTGCGGTGAAATGGCGGGCGAGCTAGCCTACACGCGGCTGTTGCTGGGGTTAGGGCTGCGCCAATTCTCCATGTATTCCGCACAAGTGCCCAGCATCAAACAGCGCGTACTCTCGACTAACGTACCCAATATCGCCACACTCACGCAGAAAATTTTACGAGCGGATGACCCGCTGAAGATTCGGGAGTTGTTGGATACGTTGAATAGCTAAGGCAGGGAGATTCAAACATGTCGTTTTTGTTGGGCAGATTAGGGTGTGCGAAATTCTCACACTCAATCAATACAATAGGTTACAGGATTCAATCCAGAATATACACCTTAAAGGTGCTTTTCACGGCATTTTTTAGGGTGTCTACTATACGTTCATCGCGATAGGTTGCGGTGAAGGGTGGATTGAAATGCATAGCGGTACAACAGATGGATGCGCTTTATGAACCCAGACAGATTGTGATAGCGTGCGAAGCGTTTTTCGCGCTGTCGCATAAAGCGAGCTTTGATGCGAACAAGCCGAATCAACGCTTCGCGGTCTTGAATAAAATCATCACGGATTTATTTGGAAAGGAGAAGGTTATGCACGCCTTGCTGCACTTGCCACACTCAAGCCGCAACCTCTCACGTCGAACGTTCGTTCAAGCGGACACCGCTCGCTTTGCTCGCGGCTACGCCCCACTGGTGCGGGCGAAGCCAACCACAAATCATGTTGGCCTCGCACTACCCCGCACTGCGGGGATGCCGCTTAACTATATTCGTCAGGCAGCAGCAATACCATAAGGCACATGGACTGACATGAAAATAATACCAAGAGCTTCGCTTCTGATCGCTGCCGTTGCGGCTGTGGCATGCAAGCCTTCCCAGCCCTCTGCTGACTATCTTGCCGTATGCGAAGGCCAACCGCTCCGTACGGTAGAACGGCGCAATCAGGCGATGGAAGATGGTTATGAGATTGATCGTCGCTACGATTGCATTACGAAGCAATCTGCCAAAGTATTGGCCGAGCAGAAAGCACAGTGGGAAGCTGCCAACACACCCGAAGCGAAGGCCGCGCGGCAGGCGGAGTTCGAGCGCCGCGTCTCGGAAAGCAAGATTAGCCTCGAGGCGCAAGCGAAAGCTCAAGCCGAGGCGCGCGCAGAGCGCGAACGGCAATGGACCGCGGCTGAGGCAGCGCCCATCGAGGCTGTAGAGATCAACAGCGCGACCGAGTTGCAGCTTGCGGGCTTGCAGGGGTTGAGTGCCGACGTTGTGCACCAAATCGTGGAGGAGCGGACGAAGACTAGCTTTAAGGGCTGGGACGATGTGGTCCGACGCGTCGTGGGACTAAGTGCCGCTGAAACCGCAGTGCGGGCTTCCGCATTCGGCCTTACCGTGAACGGCCGCAGCCTCGAGGGTGCGGAACCCGATTCCGCCATAGCTCGGTACGCGCGCGAAAAGTGGCGGCGCAGGAATGTGGAATAAATATGAATAAATAGTGTCGGACTCGATTTAATTCGGCAGGTAATTAGGTGGCCATGTTTCTTTAGGGTTTTGACATCTCAATAATCAAAGCGCAATTGAGCAATCAGCAGCGCATTCCCTTCGACGCGGTACACCATGCGATGTTCGTCGGTGATGCGGCGTGACCAGTAGCCCGATAGCGCGTGTTTCAATGCTTCGGGTTTGCCAATACCAGCAAAAGGCTCACGCTGGGTTTCTTGTATCAGCTTGTTGATTCGTTCACCCATCGCCTACCCCATAATTTCACAGGTGTTTAAATCTTTAATCACAGCTAAATACTAGTTTGGCTGGCAAAACCAAGTAGGATGGACATCCAATATTATTAAAAATCCCCCCACAGCGTTTGCAGTGCAGCAATCCCCGCAACCGCAGCAGTCTCGGTGCGCAATACCCTTGCGCCCATGCGAATCGGGGTGAATCCACAAAGTACGGCAGACTCACTTTCTGCTGGAGTAAATCCGCCTTCTGCACCAATCAATAAAGTAATGTTACCGTGCGGTTTGGTTTGACTAGACAGCGAAGACGCGCCTTCGGGCAACAAAATAAATTTTGTATCAGGCGATGTGCGAGTGTGTTGCAGCCACGCCAAGATGTCGAGCGGAGGATGTATTGTCGGCAACGCATTACGACCACATTGCTCGCACGCGGCGATAGCGACTTGTTGCCAATGCCCGATACGCTTCTCGGCTCGCTCACTGGAAAGCCTTGCCACACTGCGCTCAGTTGCGAGTGGCTGAATTCCAGTTACGCCCAGCTCCGTGGCTTTCTGTATCACCCAATCCATTTTTTCGCTGCTGGATAGTGCTTGTGCCAACGTGATGTGCAGGGGGGATTCTCGGTTGGTATTCAGTACGGTGATGTTGCCGACAACCACGCGTTTACCACTCAGCTCGACAATCACGCCGTGACATTCATTGCCGATGCCGTCAAAATTTTGCACCGCATCACCTTCGCGCAAACGCAGCACGCGAGAAGCATGGTGTGCCGCATCGGCAGGCAATTCAAACGAGCCGTTTTGCGGTAACGGCGGAGGGCAATAGAAACGCGGCATAGCTAAGAGTCTGTATGAGGATAGGCGGCGTGATAATATAACGCATCGTAAAAAAATTGTTGGAGTGAAGTAATGGTTAGTTTGCAACCGCAGCTTTGTAATTTTGGTTGGAAGGCGCAGGATTTTGATTTGCTGGGCGTGGACGGCAAACGTTATAACTTAGCCAATGCGCGCGGCAAAAACGGCTTGCTGGTGATGTTCATTTGTAACCATTGTCCCTATGTGAAATCAATTCGTGAGCGCATCGTGCGTGACACGCGTGAACTGCAACAGCACGGCATCAATACCATCGCCATCATGTCAAACGACCCTGCGGAATATGAAGAAGATTCATTCGACAATATGAAGCTCATCGCGCAGCAATACGCTTATCCGTTTCCTTACGTGATAGATGAGACGCAGCAAATTGCCAAGGATTACGATGCCGTCTGTACGCCTGATTTTTTTGGCTTCAATAGCAATCTAGAGTTGCAATATCGGGGGCGTTTGGACGCATCGCGCAAAGAGGTGGTAGCGGATGCGCCGCGTGATTTATTCAATGCCATGCTGCAAGTGGCGCAAACAGGGCAAGGGCCGCGTGAGCAAATTGCCAGCATGGGGTGTTCAATAAAATGGAAAGTGTAATGGGTGCAACCATCAAAACGCCCGCGTATGGCACGATGAGTGCCATGCTCAAAGCGGTGATTGCGGCGGTTAAGCTAGTGTCGGCGGAGGAAATTATGCCACGCTACCTTAAGGTGGC
The DNA here is from genome assembly GCA_040079595.1 of Gallionella sp. Lineage (GTDB taxonomy): Bacteria > Pseudomonadota > Gammaproteobacteria > Burkholderiales > Gallionellaceae > Gallionella. The sequence goes on along the minus strand of JBEBKA010000030.1, from coordinate 18,369 downwards.
GCATCAACTTAAAAGTGATGGCACATTGTGTACCGAGGCTGACCTTGCCACCCAAGCCGCGCTGATTAAAAAGCTGCAAGCTATTCTCAATGTGCCTGTGTTGGGCGAAGAAATGACCGAAGAAGAACAGCACGCGGCATGGACGGAGGCGGAGCAGGGGTTATGGTGCATCGACCCGATTGATGGCACGTCTAACTTTGTGCGCGGCCTACCTTATTTCGCCACTTCCGTAGCGTTGTTACGCGAAGGCAAGCCCGTGTTGGGTGTGGTGTATGACCCCTCATCAAAAGAGATTTTTGCTGCCGAAAAAAATCGGGGCGCATTTCTCAATGGCGCAAAATTAGTCAGTCGTACAACCGTAGACACACTGGAAGATGCTTTGGCGAGCGTGGATTTGAAAAGGCTCAAACAAAATCTGCTCATGCGGCTGGCAACCAATCCACCGTATGCCTCGCAACGCAACTATGGTGCGAGCGCGCTGGATTGGTGTTACACCGCAGCAGGTCGTTATGATTTGTATCTGCACGGCGGGCAGAAGCTGTGGGACTACGCGGCGGGTTCGCTTATCTATGCCGAATCGGGCGGACATGCGTGCTGCATCGAGCATGATGAATTTGCGTCAGGCAATATATGGCAACGTTCGGTGATTTTAGCGCGCGACCAGAACATGTTTGAAGCCTGGAAAAATTGGGTGCGAGCGCAGCAATAACTCAAGGATAACCTTTGAAAATACTCATACTCGATGTCGGGCAGGTTGATTCAACTGTCGCAGAGAGTTTGGTCGGCAAAACTCATAACGGCTGTCCCATAATGTGCCAGTCCGACGATAACTGGTGTTGATGTATTGGACGTGGATGGTCATCAGGGCGTAGCTCTCTTTGCGCAGGGCTTCGCCCAGCCAGTGTAGGTAGGTGTTGGTAGTCCTCTTCGTCGAAGAAGCAGGGTTGACGGTTGTATCCGCGCTGTACGATGTGCAGCGGGACTTGGTCAATGTGGATGCGCGGTCGCGCGCGGGGCAAGTCTGCCCCTAGTTTCTTGTCAGGTTAAATCGACGCGGCGTTCCTTATCGACTTCAAAAACTCCGCCGCATCTTGATGACCAATCACGCGTGTATCCGCCTTTTCTAAACCCTGCGCATTAAAAAAGATAATGCCAGGCGGACCAAATAAATCAAAGCGTTTGAGCAGTGCCTTGTCCGCTTCGCTATTCGCGGTGACATCGGCTTGCAGAAATAAATAACCTTTCAGTGCGGTTTGCACGGCAGCATCGGAGAAGGTGTAGCGTTCCATTTCCTTGCACGAAACACACCAGTCGGCATAAAAATCCAGCATCACAGGCCGCCCGTTTGCTTGGGCGATATGTTGATCCAAATCGGCAACATCCTTAATACGCACGAAATTTAACTTGGGAAATTCGGTTGCTTCCGAGCGGCTGATGCCACCTAACGGGCGCATCAAATCGCGCGCGCCGGACAGCGAGCCAACCAGATAGGCAACGCCAACCAGCAACACCAGCAGTGCGAAACCTTTCTGCAACTTATGAATAGCTTTGGCGTGAACAGGCAGCGTACTTAACGCACCCAGATAAATAGCCGAGAACAGCAGCAACGCCGCCCACAGAAACATTTGCACCCCCATCGGCAGCAGCGGCTGGACAATCCAGATAGCGAGTGCCAGCAACATCACGCCGAAGAAACGTTTCACGGCTTCCATCCATGCGCCCGCTTTGGGTAGCAACACGCCTGCCGATGTCCCGATCAGCAGCAACGGTGCACCCATGCCGAGTGCCAATACGAACAGCGCAACGCCACCCAACACCGCATCGTGAGTTTGCCCGATATACAGCAATGCCCCCGCCAATGGAGCGGCGACGCATGGCCCCATGATGATGGCGGACAACGCGCCCATCACAAACACTCCGCCCAGATGCCCGCCGTGTAGCTTGTTACTGGTGTCGGTGAGTTTGCTTTGCAACGCGGTGGGCATTTGCAACTCATAAAAACCGAACATCGATAACGACAACACCACGAACACCGCCGCGAAACTACCCAATACCCACGGGGTCTGCAGTGCGTTGGAAATCAAATCTCCAGAAAGCCCTGCTGCCACACCCGCAATCGCATAGGTTATTGCCATGCCTAAAACATAGGCCAGTGACAGGATAAAAGCGTGCATCTTGGTGATTTTGTGTCCGCGTCCGACGATGATGCCGGACAGAATAGGAATCATTGGAAACACGCATGGAGTCAGCGATAACAACAAACCTGCGCCAAAGAAAAACGAAATAATCAGCCAGAAATTACCACTCTTAAACAATTGCGCAATCTTGGAGTTTTCGTTTTCAGATGGTGCAGTGGAAGATTGAACAGCCTGTGATGCGGCGGGAGCGGCTGATGTTGTGGCAAAAGACGCAGGTGTTAAATCCACCACCAGTGTTTTATTGATGGGCGGATAGCACAAGCCCTGCTCGCTACAGCCTTGATATACGGCATCGACGGTGACGCTGGAAGCCTTTTCAGCATTGCCTTCCAGCGCGACATCCGCCTCAAAAGAATGGTGGAACACCTGAGTCAGGCCGAAATTTGGATCGTCCTTCATATCGCCTTGCGGCAAATTCGGCGTGATCTTGATGGTGCTGTCTTTGCTCGACAGTTTGGTTTTGTCCCGATACAGGTAATAGCCTTCCGTGATGGTAAAGCTGGCTTGTAAAGTGTGTGCATCACGCGCCACGATCTTTAGTTGGAAAGCCTCATCGGGTGGTAAGAACGTGGGCTGCTTTGTCCCGCCCAAATTATCCAGAAAGCCTGCATGGGCAAATGGGGCGGTGAAGAAAAACAAAAGTAGTAAAACAAAACGCATGGTTATTCCTTGAGAGTATTGTTGATTCAGTATCAACAGTCCCCTCTCCCTTGATGGGAGAGGGCTAGGGAGAGGGTGATACGTTCAAAATTTACCCCTCTCCCCCAACCCTCTCCCACAAGGGGCGAGGGAGTGTATTTCAGTTCATTACGAAAGCATTTTTCTAATCACTCGTTTCAGCCGCCACCCAATCCAGATAAGCGGGTAAGCCGATGGACACTGGGACAGCGATAATTTCGGGTAGTTCGTAAGGATGCGCCGCCCGTATGAACTTTTCAAGTCGCGGATAAGCCGCTTGAGTAGTCTTGATGAGCAGTGGCACTTCCGTCGCGGTTTCGATTTTACCCTGCCAGCGATAGGTTGAGATACACGGCGCGAGCTGATTTACACATGCAGCGGCACGCGCTTCGATTAACTGCAGCGCTAGTTTGGTAGCGGATGCTGCGTCGGGTAGGTTGGTGATGACTAATAAAATGTCGTTCATTTTTTAAGGTGTGCTTTAGTTTTTCAGGGTGGACAGAAAGTACCCTGCCCACCTTACTTCGCTTGGGCGCAAGTGCCGGCAGTTTGTGTCAATTTCATTATTTGCCAATTAATAAACTCAGGAACGACTCCATTTAGATATTTACTTAGCACGAGTCCTACGCTCCTTTCATGCACATCAAGCAAATAAATCCAATTTTTGTATTGCTCAGATGTCATGTCACCTATACGAATCTCTTCATAGTGTTTATCCTTGCGCATGGAAAGGTCTATTGCTACGACGAATTGCCTTTCCGTACACCACTCAACAAGCCTTATGAAATTATCAAACTTTTTGAATATGCTAGGCTCTCTAGGGTCACTTGAATGCTCATGAAATTTGTATACACCACTTCCAACTACAACATAAGGCACACCAGTCTTTTTAGTAATAATTTCATACTCGTCAGCCATATAGAAGACATACTGTCGTCGATTCCGCACTAAATCACCGAGATTGATTTTGCCAGTACTTGGAATTTTTTTATTCTTTAGACCGATGCTCTTTTGCGCACCATTAATAAGCTGATTGCATAGAAAAATTGTGTACCATCTTCTCATTGATTATTGCCTAATGTGGTTTAGCAAACCTTAATCCCAACTGCATCAACTCATCCCACACATCGCCTTGACGCAAACCTTTGATGGTTTTGTCGAGCAGCGCGGCATGGCGAATGGCATTTTTAACCGAAGGCAGCTTGAAGCGGCGCGTGGCATTTTCGATCAAGCTGGTGCTCGCGCCCCACACGCGTGCGTCACGCATGGCGTTGCTGACATTTGCGCCACGCTGCACGGCTTGTAGCACTTTGCCCAGTTTGCGTATCTCTTCACTCATTGCCCACAGTACCAACACGGTAGCCGTTCCTTCGCCACGCAATCCATCGAGGATGCGCACGAAGCGGGCTGCGTTGCCGGTTAACATTGCTTCGGCAAGCTTGGTAATGTCGTAGCGCGCCACGTCGGTTACGGCATCTTTAACTTGTTCGAACGACAGCTCACCCGCCGGAAACAGCAACGCAAGTTTTTGAATTTCCTGGAACGCCGCGAGCAAATTGCCTTCGCAGCGATCCGCCAGAAATTCCAGCGTGGCCTTGTCGGTGCTTTGATCTTGGCGTTTTAGTCGCCCTGCAAGCCAAGCGGGTAGGGCATTGCGCGGCACGTCATTGGTGGCGATAACCACGGCATGTTGTTGCAGCGCGGCAAACCATTTACTTTTTTGCGCGGTGCTATCCAGCTTGGGCAAAGTAATCAGCGTGAGAATATCGGGGCTTAAATTCGTCACGTAATCTTGCAATGCCTGCCCGCCTTCCACACCGGGTTTGCCCGTCGGAATACGGATGTCGATGATTTTTTTATCGGCGAACAACGACAGGCTTTGCGTGCTGTTTTTCAACTCTGCCCATTTGAAATGTTGCTCGGCGATGAAGGTTTCGCGTTCGCTGTAACCCGCTGTCCGCGCCGCCGCACGAATGCTGTCACCCGCCTCAATTGCCAACAACAACGCATCGCCATAAACCACGTAGAGTGGCTTTAGTCCTGAGCTTAGGTGGAGTTGCAGGTCTTCGCTGGACAAGTTCATGATGTAACGATTGGTGTGGGTTTGGCGCGGCTCAAACGGCGCACAATCTGCTGAACCATGTCAGTGCGCATACTTTGGTAAAGCAACGTTTCTTCGGCTTCTTTGGCGAGAATCTGCGTGTCATCATAAGAAAAATCTCGGCGCAGCGACATGTCCTCAGCGGGTATCCACTCTTGTTGCTGTTGATTATAAGCGCGCAAAGAGACGCGATAAATCAAGCGATATTCGTTCACGCGACCGTCACCACCCAGTGATAAAACTTGCTTCTCGGTATATTCGGAAACGATGTTTAACACCACATCGGATTGCTCCGCACCGCTAGCCAACGACACTTTATTCGCAACCAAATTGCGGCGTAGTTCATTGACGAAAGGCGAATTAAGATTGGGTGCGGTTAGATAAATGGATTGAAACGACATGCCGACCTGTCCGCGCAAATGGAAGCCGCAGGCTGTAAGGAGCAGCAGGGTTAAAATCAAAAATGAGTGCTTGATGACCATCAAATCACCACGTTAATCAAGCGTCCAGGTACGACGATAACCTTCTTTGCCGCACCGCCCGCAAGCAACTTTTGCACGGCTTCGTGAGCGAGTGCAAGCTGTTCCAATTTGGCGTTGTTGGTGTCTTTTGCCACCCGCAAATTGCCACGTAATTTCCCATTTACTTGAATAACGAGTTCAATTTCGTCCTGCTCAAGTGCCGCATCATCCACTTCAGGCCAAGGGGCGGAAAGGATGTCCTCGCCGTAGCCGAGCTCCTTCCAAAGCGTTTGGGCAATGTGCGGTGCGATGGGGGAAAGCAGGCGAATCAAAATAGATGCACCTTGTATAACAATATCAAACTCCATTCGAGAGAAGATAGGTAGTTTTTCGATACTATTCAAAATCTTCATCGCGGATGAAACCACGGTATTAAATTGGGAGCGTTGATAATCGTAATTAGCTTGTTTGAGATTCAAATGAATATCACGAAGTACTTCTTTGGGATAAATCCCTTGCATGATGTGCTTGCCATCAATGCCGCATGCCGCTTGGAACTCATTATCTGATTGAGGATTTACGAGCTGTATTTTTTTGATAAATGCACAAAATGTCCAGACCCTCCGCAAGAAACGAAATGACCCTTCCACACCACTATCCGACCATTCCAACTGTTGATCGGGCGGGGCGGCGAACATCATAAACAAGCGGGCGGTATCCGCCCCATACTGGTCAATGATGGCCTGCGGATCAACGCCGTTGTTTTTTGACTTCGACATCTTCTCGGTGCCGCCGATAACGACAGACTGTCCGTCAGTCTTAAGCTTTGCTCCAATCGTGCGACCTTTTGCGTCGGTTTCCACATCAACATCGGCAGGATTGATCCACAGTTTCTTGCCGTTCTCGCCATCACGATAGAAGGTCGGCGCGATGACCATGCCTTGCGTGAGAAGATTTTTGAACGGTTCGTCGCCTTGCACCAGCCCTTCATCGCGCATTAGTTTGTGGAAGAAGCGCGCATATAGCAGATGCAAAATTGCGTGTTCGATGCCGCCAATGTATTGATCTACAGGCAACCATTTTTGCGCTGCCGCTTTATCGACCATGCCGGTGGTGCATTGCGGGCTGGTGTAGCGTGCGTAATACCAAGACGATTCCACGAAGGTATCCATGGTGTCGGTTTCACGACGTGCTATGCCGCCGCACTTGGGGCAACTACATTTGTAGAACTCCGGCATCTTCGCCAACGGTGAACCTGCACCCGTGATGGTGACGTTCTCTGGGAGTACCACTGGCAACTGGTCATCCGGCACAGGTATGTCGCCACAGGTTGCGCAATGAATGATAGGGATGGGACAACCCCAATATCGTTGGCGCGAGATGCCCCAGTCGCGCAGACGGAACTGCACCTTCTTCTCGCCCAAGCCTTTGGTGGCAAGGTCGGCAGAAATGGCATCGAAGGCTAGTTGAAATTCTAAGCCGTCGTATTTGCTGGAGTTGATACAGATTCCGTCTTCTTTGTCGGAGTACCAATCTTTCCATTCGTTGTGGTCAAAATCAAAATGCGTTCCAGCAATTGAACGATAAGAAGAATTCGCCCCAGACCTAGAATCTGTTTCAGAATTTGCTCCTGAAGTGGAGCCTCGTTTAGGCTTACCTGTTGGAGCAGAAATCACCTGCCTAATCGGCAAACCATATTTCTTTGCAAACTCAAAATCCCGCTCATCATGTGCCGGCACAGCCATCACCGCGCCTTCGCCATAGCCCATCAGCACATAGTTGGCGACCCAAACAGGGAGCTTTTCGCCCGTGAGTGGATGGGTCACGAACAGCCCCGTGTTCATGCCCTTCTTCTCCATGGTCGCCATATCGGCTTCCGCCGTACCGCCCCGTTTACATTCGGCGATGAAGTCGGCAAGTGCAGAATTGCTTTCAGCAGCTTGCGTCGCCAACGCATGTTCGGCAGCTACCGCAACATAAGTTGCTCCCATCAACGTATCGGGGCGGGTGGTGTAAACCTTAAGCACGCCATCCGTGCCAATGCTGGCTTGGTCATAAGGGAAATGCACATCGCAGCCGTAGCTCTTGCCGATCCAATTGGCTTGCATGGTTTTCACCTGCTCGGGCCAGCCATCCAAAGTGTCTAGGTCTCTCAACAATTCATCGGCGTATTGCGTGATGCGGAAAAAATACATCGGAATGTCGCGCTTTTCGACCAGCGCACCGCTGCGCCAACCGCGTCCATCGATGACCTGTTCGTTGGCGAGCACCGTGTTATCTACCGGGTCCCAATTTACCGACGCGGTTTTTTTATAGATAACGCCCTTTTTGAACAAGCGCGTGAACAGCCATTGTTCCCAACGGTAGTATTCCGGTGTACAGGTTTTCACTTCACGCGACCAGTCGATACCCAAGCCCAAGCTTTTCAATTGTTGCTTCATGTATTCGATGTTGGAATACGTCCATGCAGCAGGCGGAACGTTGTTTGCCATCGCAGCGTTTTCTGCAGGCAGGCCGAACGCATCCCAGCCCATCGGCTGCATTACGTTAAAGCCCTTCATGCGGTGGTATCGGCTCAACACATCGCCGATAGTGTAGTTCCGCACGTGACCCATGTGCAGCTTGCCGGATGGGTACGGAAACATCGACAGGCAGTAATATTTTGGCTTGTCGCTATTGTCATCAGCGCGAAAAACTTGGTCTGATTCCCACTGTAATTGGGCGGCGGCTTCGATGTCTTTGGGTGAATAGTTGGCTTGCATGGTGAGGTTTTAGTGCGGATTAGTCGAATGGCGCATTATAACGGCATCATTCTCAAGAAGCTCTTTAAGTAGGGGGAGAATTTAGTAGCTTCAAAGTGGTGGTGGCTTGTTTGGTTGAGAAGGCAAAAAGTGACTAATTTCACCTACCCAATTCTGCAACGCGTGAGTACGCTTCGGGTAAATGATTTTCGACAAAAAAATTTAATTCAGGAGGAGTCACCATGAAAGCGCACCGCTTTTCTATCCCATTGCGTCTAGCCTGCTTGGGCATTTTGCTAATCAGCACCCCTGCACTCGCCCAACCTTACGCGGGTGTCGGATTGGGCTTGGCGGTTCAGTCGGTGAAGTGTGCGGCAGGTTCTTCGTGCCGCGATAACGACGGTGGGGTCAAGCTGTTGGCGGGTTACCAAGTGGATACCGCATGGTCGGCTGAATTGGCGTATATGCGCCCCCTGCGATACTTCACCACCAGCGACAGTAATGGCGCGCAAACGTGGGGCGGACGTTACGACGTAAAGGTGGTCGGTGTCAGCACGGGGTACAGTTTTGCCACCGAGAATGGGCAAAAGTGGCAAGCCAGATTAGGGCTGGCGCAAGTGCGCGCCTCCTTTGCCAGTACCACAGCGGGCGTATCGAATGCCAGCGCGAACAGCGTTCAACCTTTGATCGGTTTTGGTACGCGAAAAAATCTCAACTCCGATTTGATGGTGCGCTTAGATGTGGATGTGACGCGCAGCAAAGTGCTGAACAGCAGCGACATATTTGGCTTGGTGAGCATGTCTCTCCAGCAACGCTTTTGAGCAAGTGGTGGCAATGAGAAATCGTCATTGCGAGGAGCGTAGCGACGTGGCAATCCAGAAATTTCAAACCATTCAAAAGCTGGATTGCTGCGCTGCGCTCGCAATAACGAAGGGCATGAATCAATCAGTATTTCCCGAACCATTGCACATCCAATTTTGCACCACCCCTATTTGAAAAGAGAGGCACACCATGAATACCGCCCGCACTGATGAAAAAGGAACCCAACGGAATCGTTTGTTCGACTTCGCGCAATGCCTCATCCGCCAGCGTCGACATAACGATCCGCTGCAACGGCTCGCCAGCCGCGTGCATCGCTACGCCACCGCGCTAATGATGATGTTTGCAGTATTGTTGACTGCCTGCGGGGGAGGGGCGGATATTCCGGGCGTTAACAACAGCAATCTGGTGCAAGTAACCGTAGGGGTCAATGGCGGCACGGTAACTGGACCAGATGGCGTGCAAGTTATCATTCCCGCTGGTGCTTTGAATCAGCCAACCACGATAGGCATTGCGCGCAGTGCGGTAGGCGCACCTGCTGCGCCGGATGCTTTTCCCGTTACAGGCAATGTTTATGAACTGACACCACACGATTTGCCATTCAATTTGCCGGTGACCGTTCGCGCGCCAGTGGGCAACGCGCCGGACACGCAAGTATTTATGGCCAGCCCCGGACAAGACTGGATTCCGACAAACGCAATCGTAACCAACGGTGTTGCCGAGTGGCAGCGCAACAGTTTTTCATGGATGTATGTCGGGGGTTGCTTCGTGCCAACGAGCATGACGAACGACCCCCATTGGTGTCAACACGGTCGCAGCGTTGCGGGCATTAGTGCCGCCCCGTCGCAGGCGATGACACAAACCGAGTTACCCCGCGACCCCGCAAATGGCGACTTTGGTGCTTATCGTGTTGACCAAGCCGCGACCCTCACGCTCACCTCGCAAGTAAAAGTGCCGGGAAACTGTAGCAATGTGTCGGTAAAGTTGGTGCGCAGAAGCTGGATTGAACCGCAGCAGGCATGGTTCAGCGTGCAGCCACAAACCTTGGCAACGCAAAGCCCGACGATGACAGCGAGCGGGAATTATCTTGCTGGCACAGCTACTTTCCCAGTGGTATTTTCCGATCTGGATAATGGCAAAAACATGTTTGCTTTCTCGGTTACCTACGACTGCCCCAGTATCATCCGCACACCGAACGGCAGTGGTTACCTCTATAGCTGGGACTACGCGAACCCGCGACACCTGACGCTAAGGGGCGACGGCATAAAAGTGGAAGGCAATATCACGCCGCCCGCCGTCACGCACACCATCGGCGGCACGGTCAGCGGTCTCACGGGTGCGGGCTTGGTGTTGCAAAACAACGCGGGTAATAATTTGGCCGTCGCGGCTAATGGTGCATTCACCTTTGCCACGCCTGTGGGCGCGGGGTCAACTTACAACGTTAGCGTATTCACCCAGCCTGCGGGTCAAACCTGCACCGTGACCAGCGGCAGTGGCACGGCGAATGCAAATGTCAACAACGTGGCGATTTCTTGCGTCCCCACTTACACTATAGGCGGCACAGTGAGTGGCTTGGTTGGCACGGGCTTGGTGCTGCAAAACAACGGGGCGGACAATCTATCCATCAACGCAAGCGGTGTGTTCACATTTGCAACGCGGCTGGTAACAAGTGCAGCCTATAACGCAACGATTCAAGCACAGCCTTCCGGCTCGACCTGCACCGTGCAGAGTGGCAGCGGAACGGCGAACGCCGATGTCACCAATATCGCCGTCACATGTGTGTCATCCGGACCGTTGTTGCTGGTGGCTAATAGCGGCGTGTCCAACGGTACCAACGGTCTGTCGGTGTACCGTGCGGACGCTGCGACGGGTGTGCCGTCATTCCTCAATAATGCCAACGCCGGAAACATGCCGTCGGCTATCGCTGTTTCGCCCAATGGCTTGTACGGATATGTTGGGAATTGGATGGGTGGCACAATATCGTCATACAGTATCAACAGCACGGCTGGCACGGTCAGTCCGATACCGCTCAGCTCTCCGGGTTCAAACAATCCAACCAGCATCGCCATGGATCGCCTCGGACGTTTCATCTGGGTGACCAATTGGGGCTACCACACAGTATCCGCATTCAGTATCGGCACAAATGGTGTCTTGGCAGCAGCGGGTGTGCCAATGACAGGATTAGCGTTGCCATATAAAATTGTTGCACACCCGACTGCCGATTTTGTCTATATCGTCAACTCTACTACTGCGGGTGGTGGAATCGCGGTCTATAGTGTCAACTCCACCACGGGCGCACTGACCCTCCTGCAAACCCTCGGCAATGCCGTTTCCTCGCCTGAAGGCATGGTCATTGATCCGAGTGGGCATTTTCTTTATGCGGCGAGTGCCAGTGGCAGTGTCGACGCATTTGCCATCAACGCCACGACTGGGCAGCTAACCACTATTGGATACGCCAATACTGGCAGTGGCGCGTATGGGATTGCTATTCACCCGAATGGACAGTACGTTTACGCGGTGAGCAGCGCAACAGGTAACAATGTTCGTGTTTTCGCCATCAACCCGACCACTGGCGGGCTCACGTTGGCTGTGGGTTCGCCTTACAGTGCGGGCAACAACCCGCGTGGTGTGGCAGTCAACGCGGCGGGTACAAAACTTTACGTGACGAACTACGTGAGTAACACAGTATCGGCATTCAGCATCAGTGGCGACACACTCATCCCGCTGGGAACACCTATAGCAACGGGTAGTAATCCGACAGGTATCGCTGTCGTGCCTTGATTTGGTCTCCCTGTCGGAATGTGGTTTACTGGCGGGTGTCCATCCACCCGCGCTGGTTCTACTCATTTTTACACAGGGGAACAAAGTGAAAATCCTGCTCGCTGACGATCACCAATTGGTTCGAGAAGGGCTGAAGCTGCTCATCGGACAGTTTGGTGGTGCGCCGGAATTTTTTGAGGCACATGATTATGCAAGTTTGCGCGATCAACTTCGTATGAATCCAGAGGTGGATTTAGCACTAGTGGATTTGAATATGCCGGGCACAAATCATGGAGCAGGATTGGAGAGTCTTGCTTTGGCGTACCCTGCCGTGCCTGTGGTTGTAGTGTCGGCTTTCACTTCGCCCGACGTGGTGCGCAAGGTGTTGGCATGTCCTTCGGTATATGCCTTTGTACCCAAAAACGGCAGCCCCGATTGTGTGCGTCGTGCCATGCAAGCAGGGCTGGCACGGAACAAAATCGGCGAAGTGAATGATGCGTCAGCAGAAACAATGCAAGCCGTTGAAACGCTGCCCCCGCGTTTGGAGGCGGTACGCGCTTTGCTGCGCGAGGGCAAAAGCAACAAGATGATCGCGCAGCAACTCGGTGTGGGTGAAGGGACGATTAAAAATTACATGAGTGAAATTTTCAAAGCACTCAAAGTCACCAATCGCACCCAGGCGGCGCGGTTTGACGAGCAAGACCCTATCTGATCCCGTTTCTGCCGTGAATCAATCAGCCACAGAAAGCCCAGTCGATACAACACACTCCCCTTTTACGCCGCAAGATTTAGCCACAACGCTGGGAATTTTGCTGGTGACCAAAATTGGTGAAGCGTTAATCGCCAGTTACTTTTTTTCTTCTTTGCCGCTGTGGATGCCGCTCACGTGGCTTGGTTTGGTGTGGGTTACGGGCAGCATTCATTTGTGGTACTCCACCCGTCCGGTGCTGTTGCGCGGGTCACCCACACAGCGTTTGAAAATTGAGCGCGCTTTGTTTTGGCTCAATTTGGCGTGCTTGGGTTCGGCGGCATTTTTTCTTTATGTACCCAATAATTTGGGCATGCACGGCGTACTCAATGTGTGTGTGGTGACGATAGGCGCGTTGAGTGTTTTGCAATATGCGGGGGATAATTTTCGCGGCACGGTGGGTGCGGCGTTGGCTATTTTGCCTACCGCCACCCGTTATTTTTTTGAAGACGGCTGGCTATACTTTTCGTTGGGTTTGGGCGGTTATTTGGTCGTGGTTGCCTTGGCGATGTTCGGGCAAAAGCAACATGCGGCGTTAATCGAACAGGCCGCATTGCGCAAACGCGCTGAGGCGGCGGCGGATACAGTGGCGGCGGTGGGCATCGCCAAGGCACGATTTTTTGCCGCCGTGAGCCACGATTTACGTCAGCCCGTTCATGCAATTGGCTTATACCTTTCTCCGCTACTGGAAAGCACCCCGGAAGGATTGGCAAAGAAAGGCGTGGAGGGCATTTATCATTCCTGGCGTGCGCTGGACGATTTGCTTTCGCAAGTGTTGGATTTGACGCGCATGGATGCCGGCAGCTTGCAGGCAGAGCAGGTAAGTGTGGAACTCGCGCCGCTGATACGCAGCGTGGTGATGCAGCACAGCGTAACAGCCGAGAAAAAATCAATCCGTATCGTGGCATTGGTCGAACCGCAGCGGTACGTGTTGGCAGATGTGTTGATGCTCAAGCGTGTGTTATCCAACTTGCTGGATAACGCGATCAAGTTTTCTCCCGATGAGGCTCGCATCGTGATTGCGCTACGTTCAAAAGGTGCGGATTGGTGCATCCAAGTGCGCGATCACGGCCTAGGTATTCCCGCCGACATGCAAGCGAAAGTGTTTGAAGAGTTTGTGCAACTGGACAACCCCGAACGGGATCGCTCGCAAGGGTTGGGCTTGGGTCTCGCCATTGCGCGACGCTTTACCGAATTGATGCAAGGGCAGTTGCGTTTACGCTCGTCGCCCTCGACGGGAACTTGCATGTCGGTGTACTTACCCAAAACCAGCCCGCCGCAAATAAGTAATGTGCCGTTAGTGGAACGCAGAGTGGCGATACCTCAAGTGCCGCTGCATGTACCCGAACCTTTGCGCGCCGCGCTGCGCACCAGCGGAAAAGCCATTTTAGTCGTGGAAGATGATGCGCTGGTCGCGCAAGCAATCATTCAATTATTGGGCAATCTTGGTTTGTCTGTCATACACGCCAAGGATGCGAAAACGGCACTGGCATTGGCACCGCAAGCCTGTATCGCGGCGTGTGATGTGCGTCTTCCCGGCACTATGTTAGGCACAGACTTGGCGGTGCGCCTGCAAAAAATGGCCATCCCCGCTTTGCTGATGACAGGCGAAACCAGCCTTGAAATTAAGCAAACAGCACTTGCCCAAGACCTGCTGCTATTGATTAAGCCCGTGCAGCCTCAAACACTGCTGGATGGCTTGGGGAAATTGACAGAACACTTGCCGTGTTAGTTTGGCGAGACTTTGCAACCTCACTTCACACAAAGTTCTGCTAGAATCCCCTTCCAAAATTTTTATTGATCTACATTTCAGGAGAGTAACCATGTCCCGTAAACACCCCGTGATTGCCATTACTGGCTCGTCTGGTGCTGGCACGACTACCGCTAAGCGCGCGTTTGAAAACATTTTTCGCCGTGAAAAAATTCACGCAGCCGTTATCGAAGGCGATAGCCTGCACAGCTTAGATCGCATGGCGTTTCGCGCGGCATCTGCTGAAGCGGCAAAAAATGGCAACAATTCCTTCAGCCACTTTGGCCCGGAAGCAAATCACTTCGACAAAATCGAAGGTATGTTCAAACAATACGGCGAAACAGGAATGTGTCAGCGTCGTTACTACGTGCATAGCGATGCCGAGGCGACGCAACACAATACCCATTTCAATCTGACTAATTTGACACCTGGCGTGTTCACACCTTGGGAAGATATTGAAAAAGATTCCGACTTATTGTTCTACGAAGGCTTACACGGCTTGGCAAAAAATGACCTGCACGATGCCGCAAAATATGTAGATTTGGGTATAGGCGTAGTGCCCGTGGTGAACTTGGAATGGATACAAAAAATTCACCGCGACAAAGCCGAGCGCGGTTATTCAGCCGAAGCGACTGTCGATACCATCATGCGTCGTATGCCGGATTACATCAAATACATCACGCCACAATTTTCACGCACGCACATCAACTTCCAGCGCGTAGCGACAGTTGATACTTCTAATCCATTCATCGCGCGTGACATTCCGACACCAGATGAAAGCTTTGTGGTGTGTCGTTTCCGTGATCCAAAAGGTGTGGATTTCCCGTACATGCTGGACATGATTCCTAACTCATTTATGTCTCGTGCCAACACAATGGTTGTGCCTGGCGGCAAGATGAGCCATACGATGGAAGTTATTCTCGCGCCTATCATGCATGACATGATTGAGAACAAAAAGAAGTAACTCTGTAAAATGCAACATCACGGGGAATCAGGCATAGCTTGATTCCCCGTTTCATTTTATCCGGTCACCCGAATCAAGCCTACGCATTATTTCAGACAACAAGCAGCTATCATCGAACAGTAATTTGCTACATAATCCGCACCCGTAAGCGCATGACCCATTCTTTTGGAACATCGCAAAGGAAACAAAATGCCAGTTCATGTAAAACACTTCGACCGAGACAAAGCACTAGAAGCGATTCTGTTCATCGCCAAAAGTCTCAACAATCCGACCTTCCATAGCATCTCCAAGATGCTCTATCTTTCCGACAAGCTGCACCTGCAAGACTATGGTCGCCTCATTTGCGGCGACCGTTACGTCGCCATGGAATACGGCCCTGTCCCATCCGCCATTTACAACATGATGAAAGTGGCGGCAAAAGAACAATCCATCGACACAGATTGGGATGAAATCATTCAAGATGCGTTGGATGTTCGTCATGGTCGAGAAGTTATCCCCAAGCGCGATTGCGACGTTGATATGCTGGCGGAATCAGAAATCGAGTGCATCCAAAAAATCATTTCCGAATATGGACACAAGAGCTTTGGACAACTGACCGACATCACACACGATAGCGCGTGGAATGCCACGGATGACAACCAAACCATCCCGTTGGCATCCATCGTTGCGACACTGCCCAATGCTGCCGAAGTGGCGGGTTACCTCCATGCCCATTGATGTCACCACTAGGCGAACACTTTCCTGCTGAGCTATTGCGACCCCGCATCGAAGCTGCCCTCAAACCGGGATGTGTCGTCAAACTGCTGGTCAAGTTTCCCGAAAAAACCAAAGAAAAGTTTCTGGTGCTTGTTGCGGACGACGACCCGGAATATCTCACCTTCATCGTCAATTCAAACATCAACCCATTCATTGCTAACAAGCCACACCTGTTGCAATGCCAAGTAGCCATTGATGCCGCGAGCCATAATTTTCTGGATCACGACTCACATATCGCTTGCCATGATGTACTACCTATGAAGCGTGAAGAAGTGATCAAAAGTTTGATGACCAACCCTGCGGGCATAATAGGCAACGTGTCACCCGACGTGCGCGGACAAATTGCCGCCGCCGTGAAATTCGCCAAAACCATCGACAAAGACAAAAAGAACCGCATCATCGCGGCAATGGTCGGGTAATTGCCTACCTTGATGAATGAGGGGTGTAACTGTAGAATTGCACTTCAACGCCTTAACCATTTTGTTGATTTTACTTATTCACCAGCCTGTCTCTGCTCACTTTTGACAGTTCAATATAAAAATCTATTTTGAAGGAGGCCAAATGAATTTAATTAATGTTGGTCTCTATACTTTTCAAGAAGCATCAAGGCTTGTGAGTGCATCTCCACAAGAATTGCGACGTTGGCTAAAAGGCTATACTCATAAAGCCGCTGACTCAGACAAGCAAGTGAGCATCACCCCCCTTTGGAAAACCGAATTGGCACAATCAGAAGTTGAGGGCATCAGCTTTCATGATTTACTTGAGGTGCGCTTTGTCCAAGCATTCCGTAAGTATGGTGTCAGCTTGCAGACTATTCGTGTTGCCAGTGAGCAAGCTAGAGAAATGTTTAATCACCCTTATCCGTTTACTTGCAAACGTTTTCAGACTGATGGGCGGACAATTTTTGCTTCTGCAATAGAAGAAACTGGGGAAGAGCAATTACTTGATTTGATTAAAAAGCAATTTGCATTTTCCAAAATTATTGAGCCATCGTTATACCGAGGGATTGAGTTCGGCAATGATGAGCTTGCGTCACATTGGTATCCAGTACCGCGCAGCAAGGTTATTGTACTTGACCCAGCCATTGCCTTTGGCAAGCCTATTATTGCGCACGGAAGTATCAGAACTTCAATTCTTTACGATGCGTTCAATGCAGAGAAAAATAAGCAATATGTAGCCAAACTATACGAGGTTTCAGTTAATGCGGTGGAAGCGGCGATTCGTTTTGAAGAGCGATTGGCTGCGTGAAATTTCTTGTTGATAACAATCTTCCTCCAGCCCTCGCGCATGCGTTGAGAGAACTTTCAAAGCCAGAGAATCATGAGGTTGTTCATCTAAAAGATAGGTTTCGTGCCAATACGCCAGACATTGATTGGATTAACGACTTATCACTGGAAGGAGCATGGATTGTTATTACGCATGACAGCTTAAATAAAGGGTTGGAGCGTGAAGCATTGCGTAGGGCGGGTTTGTTGGTTTTCTTCTTGGATAAATCATGGAAAGACCATAAATTTTGGGAAAAGGCTCACAATCTTGTTAAATGGTGGCCGCGTATTATTGAACAAGCCAGCGGTATTCAAGGCGGTGCTGCATTTAAGGTGAAGTGGAATTTTAGCGGCAAGGGCATGTTCGAGCAGGTAAAGCTTTAATGCTCAGTATAAATTCTTCACTGCTCTCTGGTCTCAACCCTCCCCAACTTCAAGCTGTCACGCTCCCTCACCAGTCCGCACTGATTCTCGCTGGCGCGGGCAGTGGCAAGACACGCGTGCTGACTACACGCATCGCTTACTTGGTCAGCACGGGTGCGGTCAGCCCGCACGGCTTGTTGGCGGTGACATTTACCAACAAAGCCTCCAAGGAAATGCTGACGCGCTTATCGGCGATGTTGCCGATCAATACGCGCGGGATGTGGGCGGGGACGTTTCATGGTTTGTGTAACCGTATGTTGCGCGCGCATTTTCGTGAGGCAAACTTGCCGCAGACGTTTCAGATTCTGGACAGTGGCGATCAGCTTTCCGCGATCAAACGTTTGATGAAAGCGATGAATGTGGATGATGAAAAATTCATTCCGCGTGACGTGCAGAATTTTATCAGTGGCAGCAAAGAGCAGGGTTTGCGTGCGCATGAGGTGGAAGCTTATGATCCTTACACACGCAAAAAGGTGGAGATTTTTGCCGAATACGATGCGCAATGTCAGCGTGAAGGCGTGGTGGATTTTTCGGAGTTGCTGCTGCGGTGTTATGAGTTATTGTCGCGCAATGCTTCCATTCGCGAACATTATCAGGAGCGTTTCAAGCACATTTTGGTGGATGAGTTTCAGGACACCAACAAGCTGCAATACCAATGGTTGAAGTTGTTGGCGGGAGTTGGGGAACATAGAGCGCGCTTCCCCC
>JBEBKA010000029.1:0-30665 GCA_040079595.1 Gallionella sp. | reverse complement strand
GTCCATGCTGCCGCCCTGTTTCAATAGAGGCTTGATTAAATCAAGTGTTCGCTCAGTTCCAGCGTTGCGTAGGAATTTCATGCTAATTTTGAGAATTCACATGCAAAACGACAACATAAAGCCAATTTTGAGTCATTTTCAACACATCCACCTATATTTATATATCGAATAATACCCTTGAGAGAATGGTCGGTATATATAAAGTGGCCAGATTTTCAAAACAGTGTGAAATATAGCTCCAGCAGCCATGTTTCTATTGTATCCACACCTCGTACCATATTTCCAGTGCCGCAATTTTGCTCCGCGCTCTTCAATCAGTCCTATCCCCGATCGTAGCCCCGTACTGCTTGGCGATCACCAAATTCACCCTCTCTACCAAGTCGGCACGCTTGAACTTCAGGTGCAGGTTGCCATTTTTGAATGCCTTGGCTGCAAAGTAGTCATCCTCATAGCGTCCGCCATCCTGAATTGCTGTGTTCATGGCGCAGGATAGAGAGCGCTCTACATACCGCTTGCCATCGAATGTCTTGAATACGCGGTCGATGTCGTTGATCTCGTCTTCGCCTTGACCATGGCGCAGTTGCAAACCTCGCCGAAAACTTGGCTCAACCATCCAAGTCATCACCACCTTGTCGCCAATGCGGAAGACATCATTGGTCATGTATCTACATCATTGGTCAAGTATCTATTAGACAGCCGACGAAACACATTGACCACGCCATCCTCAAACATCTTTTCGGCGTTTTGGGATAGATCGATGAAGCTGGACTGGACGTTCTCGATGGTGAACTCGGGAGGGTTCTCTTGCAGATCTCGGTCGAACTTCTTTTTCGATTGAGCGTCCAGCAGTTGCATCAAGCCGGTGTGGTCGAAGGATTGTCGCCAGTACATGCGGTCCAGTTCTTTGATCGAATCTTCAAGCCGACCAAGAGGCTCAGAGCTTCTCGGCATCCCATACTGGTAAAACTTTTTCATTTCAGTTTGGATCAACTGAAAATGGGCATCATGTTCGGCAAGCAGCTTGACGATATTTGCGCGGTGATTACAGAAATCCACCAACGTTTGGCGCTTGGCCACGAAGGTGTCGAAGTGGAATCGCTGATGGCCGTTTGAATCTTGGTGGCGATGTGGGCGTTCAACGCACGGGCTACAGACTGGTCAATACTGTAGTCCGTCACTTGGCTTTGCCTTGCTTGGCCAGACTTCCACTGCTCCAGGAACTTGCAGACAGTCGCCATGCTGCCAGTGCCCAGAACCTCTCGCACTGCACGGCTGGTCGGCTTTACGTCTTTTGCTTTGAGGTCGTCGGCTGCTGCTGCGACCTGTTCATACGTGGTGTTTGCTTCTCGTGCCATGATGATCTTCTTTTCCGTTTGATATGATACGTTCCGATATGATATTACGTTACGATATGAAATAGAATAAGGAATTTTGGACAAGAAAAAAGCCAGCACACGAATGTGCTGGCTTCTCTTACTACCTACTGCTTTACGGCCTTCCTGCGCCGCTTTGGTTTTGCATTCTCATCGTAGCCAAAGCGCTTCCACACCTCGGGGTCGATGCTCAAGGGGGTTACTCTCCCCGACTTGATGTTGACGAACTGGCCATGATGCGTGAGCCGTCCATAGCGGAACAACTCCCACAACAGATTACATGCCGCATTCGCCATCGTGTCGTTGATAAACAGTGACTGTTTCTCCAACGCTTCAGCCAAACTGCAACTTGGCGTATCGTCTGTAACATCCAGCGACCCATCAATGATGTCAGGATAGAGGTCTGCGATGTGAGGCAAGCGATTTTCTCGTTTGTATCCACTTCCGAAGACCTCACCTAACACCACCTGACCATCATGCTCACGATTGCCGATGTCCAAGTAGTAAGCCGATTTGTAGACACTTCGCTTTAATGTTGCGAGTATCGCCCCTCTGCCCTTCCTGTTATCGACGCATCCGATTACGATGTCTGGTTGGGAGTTGAAACGCGAATCGTTAGTGACCTTCGCAATTTCAGCCTGCCATCCCGTTTGCATCAACATATTGCAGCGGTTAACCAATATTTCGGCTTTGTGCTGCCCTACATCAGACGGCCAAAAATTCTGCCGACCGACATTAGTTTTGCTCACGGTGTCGGGGTCGATTACCACAACATCCAAGCCTTCTGGATGCCCTAGCTCAACCATTGCAAGGTGCATGTTGGCGAGCCGTCGTAGGACATGCGAACCTGTGCCTCCTGCGCCGACCAACACCACTTTTACCGCCCGCGTAAGCAGGTTAGAATTGATGTTGTGTATCATGCTTACCTCCTTGACCCTTGCGGGTTATCAAATGGAAGCGGCACAAACACCCCGTTCGCACAGAGGCGAAAAAGTGCTGTCACCTCTGGCTGGTCTAAATTTCCAATGACTCCGGCAATTTTTGTTGCGCCTCGATCATCTTGGTTGTCCGTTCTGGAAAAAAACGCTTCTGTCAGCCCATGCGAATGCAAATCCATCACCATATGTTCGCCCTCCCCCAATGTTGGCAGAATGACGTTCACATGCCCCGGACCGACGGATGTTTCTTTAAGCATCATCAGCTTCCACTCACCCGTCTGCTGATTCCAGACGACCCAAGCAGCACATTCATTCGGACAACGGATTTTGGCTTGCTCAATGAATAGAGCGACCATTGCCTTGGGTAGTTTGCCAAACTCAAATCGCAACGCTGCACTCACCTCTCCGTAAGGAACAGACAGGTTCAGCGGCGTTTTGAGCTGCGTGCGCACATATAGCCATGCGCGGCAAACTTCCAACCAAATACCATTCGAGGCCATCAGGATTCGATTGCCTGGCGTATCCAGTTCATCCAGTTGGGAATAGCGTGGCACCATCACCGTGGGCATGACACTTTGCAGCGCAACGTCACGGCTGTCCATGTTTCACCGTCCTTTCAAATGCCTGACCCAACGTCTCATCGGCGCGCACCAATGATTCAGTCGGAAATGCCCGGCCTTTCATCAGCGCACGCCACAACGCAAAGATGCCGCCGCGATATTTTGTCAGTGCATCTTTTTCGTGGACGTTCGGATGGGTAAAGTAGCTTCGGAAAAAAGCCTCTTCCCACGCTTCTGTACTGAACTTCAATTCACCTTTCGGTGTTTCGATGTTGCCAGTACAGATGTGGCCACCTTTCCAAACGTTGAGGTAGGGAGCGACATAAAGCGACGTGCTTGATGTCGGGCGTTTGTTGCCTTTGACGGCAAACACATACCAATTCCCGTTGCCGATGATGAACAACAGTCCGGGATGATCGGCCTTTGCGCTTACTTCTCCGCCAAACTCTTTACACTTGAACCACACCTGACGCTTCTGGGGTTTGCAGTACCACACAAGGTAGTCGCTCCCTTTGGCGAGGATGTGATTCCCCAATAACGCTGCCGGCGCATAATCCTTCGGCACGAGCGTTTGCATCATTTTCACGAGACCAGTTTGAGAAACTGGTGTGCCCGCTGCGATGCTTGCTACGCCCTCTTTGCTGGTTTGAATGTCATGCACTGAAGCGAATACGGTCTGTCCGCCACGTTCGCTATACAACAGGATCGCGTGAGACATTCCGTACACTTTCTGTGCGCTAGACACGCATGCTGCTTGAACTTGCATGTTGCCTCCTTTATTGAACATCACCGATGCAGCGCATCAGGCGATCAAGTTGCGTGTAGAGCGCGAAGCCTTTCTCCATTTCGGACTTCCATTTCAGAAGATCCCTCTTGTTGAATGCGACTTCAGCCACTCCATACATGTCGGTGTACTCACCACCGCTGGCTGTGTTTTGATAAAAATCATCCATCACACGAGCCAGCATGTCATCCCCCGTTCCCATGTAACAGGAAAAAAAGGCCGATTCGGAGTAGTAATTCTGTTGAATCGGAAATTCAGCATCTTGCCCAATCAAGTCCATGATGGACAGGATGACTTGTGCTGTTTCGCTCGATTCTTCAGTACCCGTTGCAATGCGTTGAATTGCATCGTGCTCAAGGTCGTCACCGCTTAATAGATAGCTTGGGAACGAGGCTAAAAACTGGCTTGGCAACAATGTATCTTCGTCAAGCTCGCCCGCATCACCCACTGCGCCCATCTCTTCTTTGAAATCCTCATCGTTGTCCATTCCGCACCAGTACAGGTATGAGGCGTGATGAAAAGCCACTTGCGGCGTGAATGCCGAAAACGTCCGGTAACTGGCTTTCTCTGCAATGCTGACCGCAGTTCGACCAAGACCCGGATGCAACGACTCCAACCTCTCCACTTTCGCTTTGACATTGATGTATGGCGTTGTTTGCTGTGATTGAAACCCGATGTACAGGCGTTCTTTTTTTGACTCGTCGTCACCACATAAATCCAGCCCAAAAGATTCTTGGTCTAGGCATGCAATAAGTTCGAACTTATCCAGCACTTTTATATCCGCGCAATGTTTTGATGCCCACACGGATAGTGATTGACTAATGATGTCGCGCGCCGTTGTCTTGTCATGGATAACGAGTTCATCATCCTCAACCAGCTCTGCGCACAACTTGGCAGCCTGCAACCACTTCCCATCATCCTCATCAATTACCGATGTAGCTGGCACGTGTTGAGAAATGAAAGGTAGTGTCAGAAAACCAGTGGCAGCGCTCCCGAAGGAGGCAGCAACCAGTCTTCCTTCTGCGCGCGCTTTGACGAGCGCACGAGTTGAACCAATGTGTTGACGCATGATTTCTCCTCTTTGGAAACAAACGGGGCTATCACTAGCCCTGCCTGCTTGGTTGAGGTGTCATCCTTGGATAAAGCTTTGAGCCTTGCCTTCAGTGATGACCCCATGATTAGCCCTTCGTCCCCACGCCCTTTTTGAACGTGTAGACCAAGTTGTCACCTTTTTTTTCCGGTCCCTCGATGGAAGCAGAAATCAGCTCAGGGTAAGTGGCTGCGTAAACGTCGCGGACTTCTTCGAGCGACAGACCTTTCCCAGGGTCAGGAAGGGTCAATCCGCTGTAAGCAAAGGTGCGGGTCAGTATTTTGGTTTGGATAGCCATTTCGTCATCCTCCCCTTATTCCCACAAACCTTTGGCTTCTGCCGAAGCCGCAGGAGCGGAAGGTGTTGATGTTGGCTCTGTTGAAGCCAGTGCAGCGCTGCTTGCGCCAATGTCATCATCGCCTTCATTGTTGCCATCCTCCGAACTTTCGGAATTATCCGAGGCAGGTGTAGATGATTTGTTTGCTGGCTTGGCGATTGACTTCTTCGCTTTAGCTGTGGCTTCCTGCTGTGCCGCTTCCAGAATCGCTTCTGTTGCGGCCAGTTGGTCGGCCAAGGTTTGACGCTTGGGCACATAGCTGTTTAACTGTTCCGCAAAACCCTCATCAAACTCAGCGGCAGTGCCAGTGAGTGACAATGGTGTATCGAGGACGTTACCTGCTTTAGCGCCATGCGGTGTAACTGTCACCGTAATGGTGTCATCCGCATTTGAAACCAGTGAGACGGTCAAGCTAGCCAGTGTGGACAGCAAAGGTTGAAGCTCTTTGAACATGGTGAATCTCCTTTTAAGGTACTACGAAAAAGGGACACCATGCCCCTTTCGGGATGATGTCCCGATGGGGGTGATTTGAAATGCTACTTTTAAGCTACCTTACAGACACGTCCGTTAAGGCGATACTTTGAATAGCTTTGATGCTTTGCGTGCAAATGAACAAAGTTGAGCGCTTCCGAGTAACTGACATCCCGAAGGATGGTCTCGCTACTTTCGTTCTCGTACACAATTGCAAGACTGTAAAGTGGCGGTTCCTCATCTACATGTGGGCCACCAGCCTTTTGAGCGATTGAGTAACCAACCTCGCCGTTCATTGCAAGCTCCTCGCTGGGGTGAAATCTTTAAGTGCCTCGCCAGAAGCCGAGTCATAAACTGCTGACCAGAATCCATTACGAGTCCAGTATTCTGCTTGGCGTATTGCTGCCTCACCAGAATCTGTATTCCACACCATTGCGGGATTTACATCCTCATTGGTTCGAGGGTTGTGAACAGTTGCAACAACGCGGTAAATCGCAGAATCACAACGATAAGAATCATAGTTGCGAATCTTTGAGCGTCGATCACTGTGGTGGTGTTTTAAGACAGGTTTTTCGCCAGTCTTTTTAAGGAATGCCTCGAAGAACAGGTCTAAATCACCATCCTCTTCAAGGTAGGCCGTTTCGCCACGTTGATAACTGCATGGCGTTATTTTTGCAGCAATGCCAAGTTCAACAAGCTGTTGCTTTTTCACCGCCATCCAGCCGTGGCCGGGGTCTGCGTAGAAATTAAAAACTTTTATCATGCTGTGTCTCCTTAATAAAAAGGGACACAGCCCCCAACAGGGAGAGTGTCCCCCGATTGGGTTTTGAAAACTGCCGTGCTAGACTGCGCACATGAAAAATCCATGCGCACAAATCACGGTTATTGATGGTTATCGCAATGAGATGGGGCAAAAAGCCTTATCTGCTATTCTTCGGAGAGATTCAGCCACATTCGATATCCTGATGTCGAAGATGCAGCCGCGACACCCGATGGTCTCGATTATTACCGGCGGGCTTGCAAGCGGAATAAATCCGCACGCGCAACCAGTTCCTGGTCAACCAGTCGCAGACAAAACCTAACGTCTGCGGCGGCATTTCCGTCAACCTGCGCCAGAAGTGCTTTCATCTCTTCCTTTGCTTTCTCGATCTCCTGAACAGATGCCTGTTCGAGAAATCTCAAAAATCCGTTCACTTCTTCTCTGTCCATGATGCTCTCCTTGAAAAAAACGGAGACGCACCATTCCCATAGGGAGGCGAATCCCCGCTGGGTTGGTAGGTACGGCTTTGGCGTTGCTTTGACGCTTTCGCATCTTCTGTTTGTTTGGATTGGCCAGCCACCAATATCAACTCAACGCATTAAGCGTTGGGTGTGAATCCGCTTTGCAAAACACACCTTCCGATGTGCTTTGAAAAGCCCACCCCCGAAGGGGTGGGTGAAGTTTAATCTACTGCATGTTTCAGCACCTTGGGGATTTTGCCTTCGTACACGAAGCCTTCAATCTCCATCAGTGCTTTAATGAACTCATCCTTCTTGCCGCTTTTCGCTTTGGCATATTTCTCGCCAAGCGCGGCTTTCAGACCAAGCTCTTCCGCAATCACCTCGATCTCGCTCTTGGTGAGCAGATCAAGGAATTCTGCGTTCAACTTCCAGTGTTTTACCAAATCCACTTGCATGAACTTGAGCATTTCCGGCAGATGTGACTTCTCGATACTATCCGTGATTGAAATTACGATCCCGGACAACATCTGCGAGCGCACCTTGTCGTCAACTTCCGCCACCATCACAGCAGCTTCGCCGACATTACTGACGGGGGGCTTTTGCGATGTCATCGTTTCAAAACCGGATGCCAGTTTTGTAGATGACACATTCGTTCCGCCGCGCGTCATCATTATGCCGATGAGCATGCACAGGTTCTTATGCGGATCTGCGAACAGTTCTTTCTTCAACGCCTTGCGCCAGACACCGATCCGATAATCCACGACACGCTGGGTGTCTTGAACCGATGTCACGATAGCCTTGGAAGTGGTAGTGGATTTCTCCGCGCCCTTCCCTGCTACAGGCGTTGAACCGGCAGGTTTAGCCGTTGTTGGAGCAGTCGCAGGCTTTGCAGCCGCTTTCTTTTCCGCCAACAAACGTTCACCCACTTTTTTCGTATGGCATGAGGTATCGAAGCATTGTGACTCATACACGTTACCCACTTTACCGGGTATCGCGCTGATTGCCGCGCCGAACGACTTGCAACTACGACATGCCGCTGCTTGTTCAGTACCAACGCCGGTTGCACCTTCTGCGACCAACTTGATGACCGTGTTGTTTTCGCCCTGTCGGACGATGACAACGCGAGGATAGTTTTCTTCCAAGGATTTTTTCTTGGCTTCCAACACCCCTTCGGTCTTCTGATTGAAACAGTCGCTATTGGTGCAATGACCATCAGAGACCGAGTCGGCGAACAACGCTTGCTGATTTCCACTGTTGTGAATACAGCTTGTGCAGTCCGTCTTGTCGAATATTGCCGTTGCCATCGCTTGGGATATTTGTTCCAGCCCAGCTTTGAACTCAGCAACCGTCGGTAACACAGGGCGCGAAAGCAAATTCACAATCGCTTTTTCCTGTCTATCCTTCGGCACTGCCGCCAATAATTCAGCATGACCCAGTTGGATTTTACGTTCATTGAGCGCAACCATTACTGACGGGCTACAGTTCATCAGCGCAAGACGCTTATCCAACGTTTTGCGCGTCCAGCCAAGCCGCTTTGCTGCCTCATCTCTGTTGCCGTTACAGCGACCAAGAACCTTGGCTGCGGCAACGGATTCTTCGGTTGGGCTCATGTTTGCACGCGAGACGTTTTCGATCAGAGCCAGTTCGTCAGCGTCCTCATCGCTGAGGTCTTTGATGAGTACCGGAATCTCGTAATCTTCGCCAAGCACTTTCAACGCTGCGCGCCAGCGACGTTCACCAGCAACGATTTCAAACCAATTATTGACAGGGCGAATCAGAATCGGTTGTATCACGCCCTTTGCGGAGACTGACGATTCCAACTCGGCCGTTTCGATAGGATCGAAATACGTGCGGGGATTTCTCCCCTTGTGGATGTTGCCAACGCGCATGAGCGATTGATTGTTTTGTTGCTGCATTTTGTGTCTCCTTCTTTGAAATAAAAAAGGGGACGCACTATCCACAAGGGATGGTGAGTCCCCAGTGGGTTAGTATTTATTGCTTAGTGAAAAAGCCTATTTTTAGCAGGGTTGCTTGGTTGCTTCAACATGAACTAACCACTCGGCAAAAGTGCCGCGAAAGTATTTGTACGGAGTGAAAGCGTTATCCTCCCCCTTCCAGCAATGCCAGCACACAACCAGCCAATCGCTCGTTTTTGCGTTTCCGCATCCACGACAAATTTTCTCGCTGCGCACCATTTCTTCGGTGAGCATCACATTAACGAACCGCTCCAAGTACGCAGTGTGAGTCTCTGCGAAATTGGCAAGGGATTTAACAATCTCCCCGCACCAGATTCCGCCGAGCTTCGTACTATCGCCACAGTACACATTAAAAATGTCGCCATTCTGAATGCCGTGTCCAACACATGCCCGATGAACATTGGGTAAGTTGCACACTTCAAAGTCATCAAAACCATGCTCTGACGATACGAGATTTGCTTCAATCGCTTTTTTCATAGTGCCACTCCGCGACCAAAATTATTTTCAATTTTAAGTCCAGCCGCATTGAGTTCAGGCTCTTCTATACCAGTCCACTCCCATACTATTTGCAGGTAATCACGATCTGGACGCAACTTATAACCACAGTCCAGGAGATATGCCTCAAGCGTTCCACTGAACACTGCTTTACGCAGCTCGACGGGGTTCGTGTTTTTCTGTTTCATATTTATTCTCCTTAAAAAATTAAAGAGGCATCACCCCCTAACGGAGCAATGCCCCGTCAGGGTTGGTATTTCAAAAAAGTTTTTGCTGCTTATCCGCAATACCTAGCCAACGTTCAAAAGCACCTGGCATGTTGCAGTAATACTGGATTGCTTCCAAAAAACCTTCTTTCCTGGCTTGCGTGACGACTTCCGCGATGACCGATTCAGAATCGCCCATCTCGAAGCAGGTATCGAACTGCCGCTCACCAAGCCCTTCCCAACCTTCATCCCACAGCCTGTAATGACAAATATCGTCAACCAAGCCATGTTTGAAAGCCAAACAAAGAAACTCGGCACGGCACTTCATCCCGCTTGCCATGCCGATCTTTCGACGAAGGCTATGAAGCCTGTCTATGATCTTTTTTTGAGCGTGGTCTCTAACCATGATTGCCTCCTTGCGAAAAAAATTCTTCCACAAATTCGCCAATCTTTTTGATACCAACCAAGCTATCTGGCAGCTCACCTGTCGCAGCAAGCGATTTGATAAACCAATCGCCAAATGCCTCGGTCACTTCGTAATGGAACACGCCTGGAAAATCTCGTGTTTCATGGTCAAAGACTGTAGCTATCAATGGTGCATAGTGGGTTAATGCGTCAACCATTTCAATCTGGCCACCCTCACGGTATTTTGCAAGGGCGAGATCGTAATCAGCACTTTCGATTAAACCTATAGCCAAGAATGCTGCCGTCATTGCAACCGTATCAACTCTCGGATGATTGCTCATTTGTGTCTCCTTAAAAATAAAGGGGACACGCCCATACAGGGTTGGTGTCCCCTGATTCGGTTAGTTGGTTTCTGATTTAGCATCCGCCTTAAACTTGCAGATCAAGTCGGCCACAAAATCATCATTTCCCGCGTAAAACAAAATGCCGCTAGACCATCGGTAGCTTTTATCAGATTCGATTACCTCCCAGCCGCCTTTTAGTCCACCTTTGCCAGCTCTCGCGAGACTGACAAAATTAGCAATACTGATTACGTCGGTTTCAATGTCGTAACCATCGTACCGTTCGTTTCCTTCAAACCAAAAAGAGCCACTCATTACGCGAAGAGATTCCCCACTTATCCGAATGCCAGTTTTTTGCCAATCAGGAGCTTGCCTTACGGTTGCTGATTCCAGGTTATTTACAAAACACACCTGTTTCAGCACATCAAGACGAGAAACAAATGCTTCATCCACCATAATTGATGCGTATGCAGGTGCTTCAACTGAAGCGTCGTAAGATGCACTGGATGCAACTACAAATCGAAAAGGTTTCATGCTGCACCCTCTTCTTTTACGCATCCCGCTTTGAGTATTTTATTTGCCGCCGAAAATACCCGTGATGCGCTACGCTTTTTGAATTCATCAGATCGCTCCGATGAACCCAGCCAGTTTTGAATATAACCACGACTTTCTTCCAGCCCTGGCAATTCCAGTGTTGCGCAACACAGATACGCCACCGATTCAGCTTCCGCTTCTTTGATGTCTTTCGGTGTCAGCTCGTGATCCGCCAATTGCGCGCTGTCTGCATGAAGCAAGCAGTGAGCCATTTCGTGAAAAAGAGTTTTCCACGGCATTGCGGCCACAGGGTTGATTGCCAAGATTTTTGCAGTCGGCATGGCATACCCTTGGACATTGCCATTCGGGTGCGCAAAAGGCTCTTTGGTGATTCCCAACGAGGACAGAGCTTTCGCCTTGTCCCATGTTGGTATAACCACTTCGTGCGCATACTCTGCGCCCTCCGTTTGACCGAGTGAAAACCAGTTGTTTTTCAGCACAAAAATCGTGCGTCCTGAACCGCTGGTTTGATTACCTTCTTCGTTACCCATCACGTCGCCATCGTTTTTAGACTTGGACTTAACCGTAACGGGCATGACCATCGCAACGGCCTTCTCTCCCTTCTTGACCATGCGACCAAGTTCTTTCCACTTGTTGAAGGTGGCAATTGGGGTGATGGGCAGATTGCGCGCATTCAGTTGTGATGCCGCCAAAAACGCGTTGCCTATGCTGTACTCGTAAAAAACCGAATACGCTTTTGAAATAATGCCTGGCTGCGTTAATGCCTGCTCAAACAACGAGTGCCAGTCTGGGCGGTTAGATTTTTCCTGCATGGTGATCTCCTTGAAATAAAAAAACGGAGACACCATGCCCCTTGCGGAGAAGGTATCCCCGCGTAGGTTTAAGTTGTTGCTTTTGATTTGCTAATAGGTAAATGAAGTCACAACAAAATCACTGTGCTCACCTACGATTTCAGTACGCTCATCAAAGTAGTAAAAAATATCATCGTCGTTATCTAAAACATCCAAACCCACTACGCATCGAACTTCAGAAAACTCTGATGAATCGTCTTTGTAGTAGCCTGTGATAAAAACGTACTTCGGCTTTTTTGGCTTAAACGCCTGATCTACCTGATATAGAAGCACTTGCGTAACATCTGTTATTACCACAGCAATGCGATTCACTGAAGAATCTTCGCTGTGCATTTCAAACGCCACCCGATTGCAACCATCCGATAGCTGACTGTGTAGCGAGGCAAATTGCTTTGCTAGGCGAGCCATTTTTTTCAGATGCTTCATATCCTCCTTTGTGACGAGTGATTCTTTAATGTAGGCAGTCTTGCTCATTTAAGCCACCTTCGTTTCTTTTACCCACCACTCTGATTGACCAAGGAACTCTCCAGTAATCGGATGGTATTCAATGAGTCCTGCATCAGCGCGCCAACCTGCTTCGGCACGATATGAGCGAACATCCTCATTGCTTTCATAATTAGCCCAGCGTGCGCTGCCATCTTCGTATTGATACATGGTGTTCTCCTTAAAAAAATTAAAAAGACACCCACTATTAGGGAGGTGTCCCTAATGGTGATTCAATCGAATTGCTTTAACTTCTCACCAGCTTTTGCTTCCGATTAGCTAAGTATGCTTTTACATAACGCTCCAAAACTAGCTTTGGTGATGCGCCATTTTTGCGGAGTAATTTTGCAGTGTTATCGGCGAGTTCCATCAGCTCTTGGTTACGTTTGCACTGCGGACATTCATCGGTTTTCCATGCTTCGCTTACATCTGGATCTGAAGAATGCCACGACGAATTACAACTTCCGCAACTCACAGTGTTTTTCCAAACATGCCAATCTGATTTGAGTTTCATATCAGCCCCCTTTCGGCAAAAGACAATACGCTTTCGTCCCCAACGATGAAATGATCGAGAACTCGCACATCTACTAAAGCCAAGGCTTGTTTGAGCACATTTGTGATTACACGGTCTGCATTGCTTGGTTCTGCCACACCTGACGGATGGTTGTGAGCCAGCATGACGGATGCTGCGTTGTGTATCAGCACGCGCTTTACAACCTCACGCGGATATACGCTAGTCTCCTTCAGCGAGCCGTGGAATAGTTCTTCAGCGGCAATTAAACGGTGTTGAATATCGACAAATAACACAACAAACACCTCTTGCTGCCGTCCACCCAACAACAACTTCAAATAATCCCGAACGTCTTTTGGGTTGTTGAGGTTGATTGGGTTTTGGGTTAATTCCTCAGACAGCGCGCGGGCAACCAACTCTTTTGCTGCTGAGAGGATTGCGACAGGCGCGTACTGAGGTTGATTTTCGCAAACAGCCGTCGTTTGACGGTCTGCGCGCATTCCAAACAACACGGAAAGCGGAGTTTGCGAAAAAGCTGCTGCCTTTTCTTGACCAACTAGCATAGCTAGCAGGTCTGGTGTACTAAGGCTTTGTGCTACGGTGGCTTGGTAATTCATAGTGTCTCCTTAAAAAAATTAAGGGACACCAGCCCCAACAGGAAGATGTCCCATTGGGGTTTGTAAAATTGCCATGCTAGACTGCGCGCATGGAAAAATCATGCACGCAATTCACGGTTATAGAGGGCGGGAGAGATGAACTTGAACGTGAGCTAGTTGAGCTTTTGTTCAAGCCGTGTCTTGTACCCAAGAAAGAGTATCTTCG
The DNA here is from genome assembly GCA_040079595.1 of Gallionella sp. GTDB lineage: Bacteria > Pseudomonadota > Gammaproteobacteria > Burkholderiales > Gallionellaceae > Gallionella. The sequence goes on along the minus strand of JBEBKA010000029.1, from coordinate 17,246 downwards.
CCTAACGTCTCGACTCGATCAGAAATCTAGCCGTGCTTCTTTGAAGTTAGTGCCAGCCGAGAAATAATCTCCTCGTCATACAGACGCATTGCCAAGTTAATATCGGCACGCCCCTCCTTGCTTGATACTTTCTGGAAAGCGAGCATTATTTCCTCTCGCTTTACCCGCAACTCTTCATCATTGGCATATTCAAGCAAGTTAATGAAATTTTTGATTGATTCTTTGTCCATGATGCTCTCCTTAAGAATGATGGAGACGCACCGACCCAGACGGGGATGTGTCCCCGCGTGAGTGGATTGATATTGCCTTTGGGTGATTCACTGACACTTTCGTGTCTTCTGTTTGTTTCAATTGGCCAGTCACCAATATCAACGCAACGCAATAAGCGTTGGGCGTGAATTTTATTTTTCGAGGCGCACTCGCGTTAGAAATGCGACTGGAAAAATCCCCCGCAAGGAGGGTAAAAAACAACCCCCCGCTAAAATCTAGCGGATGGCAGTTTCTTAACTTGGTTGTTTACTGTGTTCCGCAAACTCCCTTTAATTACATCCAGCCAGTCAACTGATTTCATCCCTTGCGGAATATCCTCTGTTGGCAGCTTGATGCTTGCATGTATGCCTTGCTCCCATAGTCGTTTAAGCAATGACTTGGCCGCGCTATAACCGTGTCCTTCTGGATGCAAATTTGAAGGTCGGTCTTTGTCTGCATAAATCACCACAGCACAGCCTTTAGGTGGCACGAAGTGCTCAAGCAAATAGGCGTTACCGGCAACCCATACAGGCACGTTAAAAGCACCCATTACCGCCAGTGCGGTTTCGATCCCTTCTGTGACCGCCAGCACCTTGCCTTTTCCCTGCACGGCAATGCGCATTGCCCCGAACAAATTTTCAGCACAGTGGCGCATAATTTTCTTGGGCGATTGAACAACTGCTTTTGTCCCTTCGTGTGTTAGGTAGGTACGATGAATGGCTGAAGGACAGCCACTTGCGTCACATATCATGGTGACGATGGCAGGGTATTTTCCTGCCAATTTTCCCTCTTCGTAATACTCCAAAAAAGGAACGAAGCGAATGACATTACTATCGAGCTTCCGATAGTCAACATGATGAATACCACGGTTTGCGAAATACCTCCTTGCTGGTCGCGCAATATCCTCTGTCAGTGCCACGCTACTTTTCCAGACATGGTTCAATGTGTCGCGTATGGCTTGCGTATCCACTTCCTTGGCTTTTGGCTTTGGCAATGGCTGCACAATCAGCGCGCGATGGGTATCTGCGGTGATACCTAACGCACGTTGAATTTCTTGGTGAGTGGTTTTGAAATCCCATCCGTTAGCCCACATCAACAACGAATAACCATCCTGATGTACGCTGCAGGTGTTGCAAACTCCGCCGCCCGTTTCCTCAAAATTCTTAAATACACGAAACCCGTCTACGCCGCCATGCACCGGACATGCAACATGACGACCCATTTTTTCTACTGCTTGGTTCAGGTGTGGCGAGAGTGATGAAACAATGCTTGACCAGCGACCCGATGCTAACTGTTTGACTGCTTTTGCCTCCATGATGTTGTCTCCTTGGTAATCCGAGCGCGATGTTTGGTGTGTCCCGCACAGCTTGGTGGGTGTTAAACCACTGGCAAGGAAGCAACCCCTAGGGGATGTTCCCCCTGGGTGGTACTTCAATTAAAACGGTTCTCGATCACTTTTAGTGCTCTTTGATGCACCCTTAGCCGATTTAGCTGTCGGTTGTGCGCCAGAATGTTCTTCGTGGTCAGCCTTGTTGCCACCGAGCATTTTCATCTCTGAAACAACAATTTTGGTGACGTAACGATCTTCGCCGTTCTTTTCATACTTTTCAGTTGTTAGCTTGCCCTCAATGTAGATGAGTGAACCCTTTGTGAGGTATTCACCGGCTACTTCAGCAAGGCCGCGATAAAACACGAGGTTGTGCCACTCTGTTTTCTCTTGTTTTTCGCCTGCCTTATCCTTCCAAGTTTCCGTTGTTGCAATAGAAACATTGGCGACGGCTTCGCCGCTGGTCGTAAAACGCATTTCTACTTTTTTTCCCAAACGACCGATGAGTTGTACTTTGTTCAACATGGTGATTCTCCTTTTTGGTTGGTACATAAAAAGCGGTCACACCATGCCCTTGCGGGATGGGTAATCCCGCATTGGATTTAAGTTGTATTGCTTGGCTACGGTGCGACTTGTTGCGAGTTAACCCAGTTAATTGCAGCTTCCACTTGAGCGTCTTCACTCACGTAGCTGGCAATGATCTCGGCTGGTGTTTTTCCGCTTTCCCCATACTGTTGATTCAATTGCTCAGGAGTTAAGTTTCTAAACGCCGCACGTGCTCTGGCAGTATCGTCACTCTTCATTCTTTCAAGGGCGCAAATTGCCAGTGCTTTATGTTGATTCATGGTGTGTCTCCTCAAAAGTTAAGGGACACAAACCCACTGGGGAAATGTATCCCCGTGTGGGTAGGTACTGCTTAATCGAACAGACCTGCCTTGCCTTGAAGTATTGCTTCTTTGCATTTGCGATAATCGCCAAGGATTGATTCAAGCTCTGCATCACTCAAAATGCCTTCCGCATGAAGATAAACCTCATCCAATGCCCCGATGGTTTCAGCCTTTTGTAAGGCCAAAACAACCTTGCCTACGATAGCATGAGCTTCTGAAGCTGATGCGGCTTCGGCTGATGCTCCTGCTGCTGGTGTGTGACTGTTGCCAGCCGACGCGCTGTCAGGCACTTGAACAACTTCACCAGTCTCCACATCAACAGCTGGTGAGAAAGTGCCGTTAATTGCATCATCAACGGTTAAATTTTGACGACCTGCGTTATCATCCAATGCCAGTGCTGTTGCCAGCTCTGGTGATTTTGGAAGATACTTACAGATGCGGCGTATCGCTGTCTTCAAACCCATCGCAGCAAAGTCGGTATCCCAAGGGGAATCCTTCTTGTACTTCTTGGCGGCTTGATAACCTTTGCTACCGTCACGGATTTTTTCAACTTCGGCACGACCTATAGCAACAAATGTTCTGCTGCCATCTTTGAGTACGCCAACCGCATAAAAGCCGGCCACCTCACCACGTTCTTCTTCGGACGCGGGAAAGCCGCCTGGTGCAGAGAGTGGTTCGTGTTGCAAATCGCGTTCCATGCCGAGTTTCAGTGAAAACTTGTCATTGATGCGCACGGCTTCTGCGTAAACATCAACGACCAGACCACTGTTGCGCGCCAATTTCATCAACCCCGTGTAACCTGGAATGAGTTGGCACTGACTGCCAAACGGGACGAGGTGAGCTTCTCCCATCAAACCGATTTCCAATCCCAGTTGTGAGGATTGAATCACGGCGGCAAAAACACTACGCGGATCGCATTCAGCCAACTTGGGTGTCATGCGAAACGCGGTGAGTGCAATGCGTGCCATACGGTCGGCATTGATGTGCTTGGGCAGAGCGCGGGCGATTTCACCTTTGTACTGCTCCAGCATGGCTGGAAAGTTTTGGGGTTGATTCGCACCGCTTGTTGCTGCTGTTTGACGGATATTTCTGAGCGTTTGTGACATGGTGATTCTCCTTTTTGAAAACAAAAAAGGACACCATGCCCCATAGGGACAGAGGGTGTCCCAGCGGGGTTACAACTACTATGGTTACATCAGCAACAATTGACCAACAGGTTTGTTCGTCGCGTGATTTTCACAAAGTGCTTGCACAATATCCGCTTCCGTCATGCCCTTTTTTAAGAGGCTCACGATTTCAGTGAACAGTGCTTGTGCCTCGCACTCACCCAGTAATGGGTTGGCGCGGAATGCGGTTAAAGCAATTCTGGGTGCTTTTGAGCGGGTACGTTCAAGGTTAGTGATTTTGCGTCCCACGGTGTCCTCCTGGTTTTGATAAAAAAAAGGGGGACACCATGCCCAAGCGGGATAGTCTCCCCGCTTGGGTTAAATAACTAGAAAATAGCGATACCCATTCGTGTTACAGGCATCGGCGCAGGTTTTACTTTGCGCACGCGCTTGGCTTTCTTTTCACTTAACACTGGATAACCGTTGCCACGACGAATAAAAGCGGGTATTTCATACACTGCCCAGACCGTCTTGACATCAACTACTCCTGAATTATCAGCAGCGACTTCGATTTTTGCGATTGGTGGTGCGGCGCGACGCTTGAATAAAATAAGCATCGCACGCAACGCGGCACGCAACAATACAAAAATGCCCAACGCTGAAACCAGCAAAATAAAAATTCCCATTGGTGTCTCCTTAAAAAATTAAGGGGACACGCCCATACGGGGAAGTGTCCCCGTGTGGGTGGAATTAACGACGTTCGCTCGCAGAAATTTCGGCAAGCGTTTTTTTCTGCCAATGCAAATCCAGTTCAATAATGTTTATTTGAACCAGCTCCGCAATGCTGATGTAGCCCATCTCTGAGCCAAAGCCTAAATCAGCCATGCCAAAGGCCTGAATCGTGCCATCACCTTCCATATCCTTTTCTGTGATGTACCAATTTTGCCCACCACTAAAATAATGCAGGTGGGCAATAGCGTTGTCGCCCAAACCGTCTTGCTGGTAGGTGACTGGCATAGCCTGGATTGTTTCTTGAAGCTCAATCATCTTATTAAGAAAGAACTCGCGCTCTTCCCCGTCTAAACACTCAATGATGACGCTTCTTTGTTGCACCGGAATAAAATGAAGAAAACTATCCATTTAAGCCTCCAGATCAAAGTTTGCTGCCCAGCGTGGGAGGTCGATTGTTTCGATCTCGCCGCTTGGTTGATAGCCAGGGAAACTGTTATTTTCCTGACACCATTTGAGCAGCTCAAACGCACCGCGATACTTGGTGCGCCCGACTTCAATCATTTCTTGACTAGCCTTGTAACAGGCAGTCGAGTAAGGAGCAGACTTCTCAACAGCAATGAAGAAAAAATCAACTGTTTCACCTGTGACTGCTTTCATGCCATCAATGTAGAACGCGGCTTGAACGTCATAAGCAAAATTGGCAACCGCCTTGGCAAAATCTACCTTGCTTGCTGAAATGCAACTTTTTACATCTGCAATACCGCCGCCAAACATCCAGTCAGGGCGAATACGACATGGCAAGCCACTGTATTTGTCCGTCCAAAACAAGGATGTTTCTGCTTCACCTTTGGATAACATTTTTGATGCGCCAAGGTGACTCGATACGCTGACTTTCATTACTGAAAGTGCGTCCATCTGTTCGGCGGTCAGCGTTGATTTTCCGATATTTTCTTCATCCCAACGTGCAGCCGCTTCTTTGCCCTCTTTGGTGCGTCGATCAAACTTTGGCGCGAGAACAAATTGTGCTGAAAACACGTCTGGTTCGAGAATGTACGCATGGAGAGCCGTGCCGAACTCCATTGCGGGAGTTGATTCACGCGAGCCATTTTTGTATTGAAGATAATGCTCCGGTGACTTGAGTAATTGCACGATACCGCTATGCGAGATTTCAATGCCAGCGTGGTATTCGGCATTTGGTAGGTTTCTTACGATGCGTTTCATATTTGTGTCACCTTAAAAAATTAAGGGACACCAATCCCAAGGGGAGAATGTCCCCGTTGGGTTAATGCTGCATTAGTGATTCATTGACACTCGCGTGTCTTCTGTTTGTTTCAATTGGCCAGTCACCAATATCAAATCGAGCCATAAGCTGCGAAGTAAGATGGCTGGATTATCAACACATCAAAGTATGCTTGTCAATTTTCTTGACCGTTTATTTTTGCTTCTAAGCAAATAAAAAAACAGCACACGTTCTACAGCACGTCTAGGGTACGGCTGCATAAATTGAGCATAAAAATCTAGCGCGCTGACTGGCGAAATACTCTGCAAATTTGCAGAGCAGTTTGAGGATTTTTCAATCGCTTTAAGGCAAATTCTCATGGATGAAAAAACTCAATTCTCTCGCAATTACGTTTTGGGGCATGGCGCGCCTTGAAGCTTTGTATGAACACTTTGTTAAGTACAAATTTGCTTACATAGCCGTGCTGCTCGGTTATTGGTTATTCTCCACTCGATACGACCTGTCTCTCAATGTCAGTAATAGCTTGGGCGGCACTTTGTATTTAGTCGAAAAGCGCGTTCTGCCATCGCGAAATGACTACGCCGTGTTCTTCTATCCAAGCGATTTTATTTACCATAAAAACTCCCGCTTTTTGAAGCGCGTGATAGGTGTTGCCGGTGATATTGTCGAATCAAAAAACCACCAGTTTTCAGTAAATGGCAAATCAGTTGGAGCGGCATTGCCAGTTACGTCACAAGGCTTTCAAATTGCCGAGAATGATTTTCATGGTGTGATTCCTATTGGTTACTACTATATGATGGGCGATCACCCAAAGAGCTTGGATTCTCGCTACAAAGTTGTGGGTCTCGTACCCGCTCCAATGGTTATCGGACGCGGTATTCGTTTGTTTTAAACGTGATGACCACGCTTGTTGACCGCATTTTGATGAAAGTTGGTTTGTTGTCAGGAAAGTCTGGGCAAGCCAAACCAGTGACTTTGATTTCGCCTAAAAGAGTCGTTTCTTCAATAGCGCAACTCAGTAACATCCCCCGCTATCCGCCATTCATGGAGGGGTTGCCCGTTTACTCTCCCGAAACCCTGCTCGCCACACAAAAAGAACTCATTGATGGTCTTCGCCAAATCATTGCCAATGAAACATTGCTCACTGAATACTACATGCCTGCAATGTTGCGATTGGCGGCTCTTGTGCAACTGTTACCCGCCTCGCAAGCGCACCATCATCGGGGCGCGGGTGGAATGCTGAGACACTCGCTTGAAGTTGGGCTGTGGTCTTTGCAGCAAACAGAGGGCAAGTTAATTCGTGGCGTGGTGACACCGCAAGAAAGGCGCATTGTTGAGCCGCGCTGGAAACTAACAGTGTTTCTTGCTGGCATATGCCACGACCTCGGCAAAGTGGTGACGGACATTTCAGTAACGAATCGTGAGAACGATTTGAAATGGCGACCTTACCACCAGCCTCTTTATGTGTGGGCGGAGGTTCATGGCATCACCCATTACTTTTTGCACTGGCAAGAAGGCAGGGGTAAAAAACACACCAGTGTATCCAGCACGCTCATCAACACCGTGATCAATGAAGCGACGATGGGATGGATTAACGATGGCGGGACGGATGCGGTGATTTGGCTAACAGAGTCGCTTAACAACAACCCAGGCTCAACTAACCAGATACACAATTTTGTGGTGAAAGCCGACCAGATGAGTGTTGAGCGCGACCTGAAATCTATGGGTGTTGCGATGGCTGGTTACGAAATTGGTGTCCCCGTTGAGCGATACCTGACCGACATCATGCGCCGCCTCGTACAAGAGGGAATTTGGCGTATCAATGAGCCGTCGGCAAGGGTTTGGAATTTAGAAGGCACAACTTATCTAGTCTGGCCCATGGCCGGTGAAGAAATCTCGCGCCGCACGCGCGACGAAGATATTCCTGGCTTGCCTAAATCGTCAGACGGTATTTTGGACATGATGCTGGAGCGAGAAATCGCGTTCCTTCGTGATAGTGATGGAGACCGCTTTTATTACATTTCACCCGATGCCATCACTGAAAAAATTCCTAATATGCGCATGAAGGCTATTCGCTTGCGTGACCAAGCACTGATTAGCACGATGCCCATTGCGCCAGTTAAAGGCGTTATTCATTCAAGCAGAAAATCCGAAGAAAGCGACAGCGGTGCGTGCGCACCTAACAACGAGGCGGCGGCGCAAACCGAATTGTCACCACCTTTGCCGGTTGAGCAAGTGTTTCCCGATGTACCAGTTATCCAATCAACCGTGATTGAGCCTGTAAATGTCCGTGTTGTTGAAGGGGAACCGCGCACTTTAGCAGCGCAAGCACAACAGGTAGCGTCAACAATACCGCTTTCGCTAAATTCTTTAGACGGCGCAATGGGCGAATTGCTACACGTGCTGCATGCTGATTTCAAGTCTGGCAAAAAATCTTTTGACGATATGGCGGTCAAGCAACCCGATAGGACTGTGTATTTGAAATGGCCTGATGCCTTTATTGGTTACGGGTTCACTCCAAAGCAGATTTTGGCCGATCTGGGTGAGCTGGGCTGGATGATTCCAGCAAGTGGCGTTGCCAAAATCGGGGACGCAACTTTCAAAAGCGGCATTGCAAAATCTATCCAATTAAGCACGGTGGTCGGGCATTTATTTGGTGCGCAAGATACGCCAGTCACTCCCCTCTCGTTAGTGCCGCAGACGCAAGTTATTTCCAATATGACTGCCGCCAGCCATTTAGCTGTTGAATCAGTGATTGAAGGTAAGAAGCCGAAAAATAAACGGCAATCAAAAATCTCCAAGCCGATTGCGGCTGCAATACCCGACGGGTTGTTTAGCAACCCTCTTAAAGAAACAACGAAAAATTATCGGGTGCATGCCGCACTAACCAAAGAAGTTAAAGGTAAGTCAATTGTTGGCACGGATTAAAGTCATTGAAATTGTTGTCACGCAGCATGGTGACGACTATTGGAGCGCAACTTGCCGGGAATTCCCTTGGTTGACCGCCGAGGGTGCGACTCGCTTCGCTGTGGCGCACGAAATTAGCCAGATTTCCCATGCCATATTAAGCGATGCAGGGCTTACTTGTCCTTTTAGACTTGCCTGTAAAACAGCCAAAGCTGGAGCAGCCTTATGAAAATACTTCGCAACGGAGTGCTTATCTTGTCTTTTTCCGCGCTGACGCTGGCAGGATTAGCGCAGTCTGTTACGAAAGCAGCGGCGGAAGATTTAGGTGCGGTCGGCCCGATCTACGAGATTGCAGAACGAGATTTATTGGAGCTGATGCAGTCAAAACTAAAACGCATGGAGCAGACGGGCGAGTTGACCAAGTACCAAGAGGACTACAAGAAGCGCGTAGTAGCAAACATCGAACACCCGCAGCCCTTGCAAGGCCTAAAGACTACGGATGCCGCGAGCACACATTACTACGACACATCGATGACGACAGATAAAGACATCGTTGATGCCACTGGACGCGTACTTTATCCACGCGGCACGCGCGTTAATCCACTCGATTACATCGGCTGGAATAGCAACTTGCTTTTTGTGGATGGTCGCGATGCCAAGCAACTCGAATTCAGCAAAAAAATAATGGCCAGCTCCGATAGGCCTATCAAGTTGGTATTGGTGGCGGGTGAGCCGCTAGCACTGATGCGCAAATGGAAATCTGCGGTGTATTTCGATCAAGGTGGGAAGCTGACTAAACGCTTTGCCATTACGCAAGTCCCCGCCATTGTTCGCCAAGAAGGAAAGAGATTAAGAATTGATGAACTACGCTACTAAATTTTTATGCGGCGCACTGATCGCAACTTTGTTTTCGCAACCCGCAAGTGCCTCGCGTGACTGCAATGGCAAATTCCCCAATCTCGTTACCGACATTTGCTGGAGTTGTTCTTTCCCTATCGTATTCGGTTCGGGCGCAATGTCGCTCCCCATTTCAACCGGACAAGAAGACACGCCCAATACTGGCGGCTCACCTATCTGCGCCTGCGGATTAAATTTCGGCATAAAGATTAGTTTTTGGGAGCCTGCACGACACGTTGATGTGGTGCGCAAACCATTTTGCTTGAGCGCGATGGGTGGTGTGAAAATCAACCCTGGCTTTGATGCTCCACATGGAACACAAACTAAAAAAGACAATGCTGGCATGGACTCATTCTATCAAGCCCATTGGTACATTGATCCCGTGATGGTTCTGATGCAGGTTTTATTAGACAGTCCTTGTCTGGAGCAAAACGTCTTCGATTTGACCTACCTGACCGAGTTTGACCCGCTTTGGAATGACGATGAAATGACAACCATCCTCAATCCAGATTCATTTTTATTCGGCAACCTGATTAGTCAGCTCGCGTGTGGCGCAGATTGTGTTGCATCGACGATTGGCTTTGGTAGCAACACGCTCTTTTGGTGCGCAGGATGTCAAGGCTCGATGTACCCATTAAACGGACATGTTGCCGCCCACGTTGGCGGTGTTCAGGCATCCGGTCTCATCGTGTCTCGACTCATTGCCAAAATGCATCGCGAAGGCTTGATGAGTGCTGCGTCTGGCGATAAGGGATTGTGTGGTTACTACCCGCAATTTTTGATGGATAAAACAAACTACAAGTACCAGATGCACTTCCCCGTTGCACAAGACAAAATCAATGGAAAATGCTGCCAGCCTCTTGGTCGAAGCGAAATTCTTTGGGGCGCAAATAAAGAATTTCCTAATACGCCTATTAGTGATGGTGGTGAAGACTTTTCGTACATGATTTTCCGAAAACGCACTTGCTGTCAGGGGGCGTTCTGATGAACTTCGCCCCCCTTGCCGCAGCATTTTCGTTGATGTGTTTTGTGATACCTCATGCTTGGGCGGGAACGTCATCAGAAACGCCTCTAGAGGCCTCCAATCGGATTCTTAAAAGCGTCAGCGAGCGTTTTGCTAATCAGGCTCGTCCAAGTGCGCCTACACTGGATAATTTACCTCATCCTGCCATCACTGAATCCCCGTCTGAGCTGGCCAAAAAATTCCGACCTGCGCCAATTATTCCGCTCAATAAAAACACGCACGAGCTGATGGTTTTTGTGTCTTTTTCCATGCCGAAAGAGAGTTTACAGCGCATCGTTCTCCAATCAGAAAAAACGGGGGCACGAATTTTATTTAGAGGTTTCAAAGGCGAAAAACTCACCGAAATGTCCCAGCATATTGCGAGTTTAATCGGCACTCATCATGTTGAAGTGAATGTCAATCCGCCCGCCTTCACCCAGTACAAAATCACTCAAGTGCCCGCACTTGTCATCGCGCAACCCAATGCAAGTGAAGGTATGGATAACGGCTGCGCCCAAGCGACGCGCTACGTTAAGGTCACAGGTGATGTTAGCCAAGACTACGCATTGGATTTAATCGAAAGTCAGTCGCCGCAATGGGCGAGTGCCGCGCGCGTTTTTAATCTCAGGCTTGAAGGGGCAAATCAGTGAGGAAGCATTATTCTTTATTCCTTGCCTTGGCGGGTATTTTTTCCACAACCGCGAGTGCCGTGCCGCTCACGCCACAGCAACAAGCCTTCGCACAAGCACAGGCATTAGCAAATGCGGCACAGACTGGCGCGGCAGCTACGATTAGTTCGGGCGGCGTGGCGACAACCGTTAATAAGTTCGATCCTACTTACTATAATTCCAGTGGGAATGCGCCAGAAAGTGCCTTGTTCCAGGGTGGCAATGGTCAGCCTGCCGCTAGTGGTTTGGCAAAAGTCAATAATTGCCAAACGGGTGTGCCGAATCCAGACAAATTCCTGCAACAAAATTGCGATGCCATCAATTTCATGGCCAAGAACCCCGCTACACGTCCTCATATCAGCCTTCCGCCCAATATCTTTGCACCATCAAAAGCGATTATGTCCAACGCACCTGCTTTGGCTGCCGGCTCTTTGGGAGTCGCCAATCCCAATGCAGTCGGCGGATTTACTGGCTGCACTAATCAGACTATTACACCACCGCCTACGTTAGAAACTTGCAGCGAGTTTATGGGAGCGACTGCGCAGCAATGCACGATTGGGCGGGTGGTGCTAGCGGATAAGTTCACCGAATACCAATGCGATAAAACAAATGATATTTATCTACCGCAAAGCTGCGACAAGACGGTGAATGTTAGTGTGGTACAGACCCCATATTGCTCGGTATCGGGCAGTGCCACAGGGCTAGGTCAGTACAAAATAGGCGCGAGGCTAATTTTGCTGCCATTTTTTGATGTTGTATTCGGTTGCAGTGGGAACGCGCTTGCGAGTGTTACCGTGACCATTAGTGCAGGCATGCAGTGTCATAGCTTTGGGTGCAATTCAGGCTACTACCCGCTGGTGCTGAATTTTATACCCGGTACCAACGCCGGACCAGTGTCAGCAAATCTGGCTAGGAATTATAAAGGGGTGTGGTGGGAAACAGTCACTGTGTCATATAACGGCGCAAGCAACACGGTGACAGTCGCCGGGACACGCTTCATAGGTCGCGGCAGCCGCGCCATCACAGCCAGCGCAGTTCCCTCTGGTACGGCTGGCATAAAAAATATCATGACCTCTTCGTGGGTAAACGGATGCGCGGTACAGGAAGCTGCTGCGTTATGAACCGATCACTAGTCTGGATGAAACACTTGTCCATTCCACTAAGTTGCCAAAGAACGATAACCAAGTGGCTGGCTATGATTGCGCTGTTGATGCTTGCTGCGCTGTCTCATGCTGCAACCTGCACAAAAACAGGGACAATTTGCGTGGACGCAACACCATGCAAAATGATTAGCGGCGTATCGGTGTGCCTGACCGACCCTGGGGTCAATGCAACCTGCTGGAAATACACCGACACCTACAATTGCCTAGCCCAAGCACCCGTTGATTATTGCGCCGCAATTGCTTCAACCTCTGGCTGTATTCAAACAGGTTCGGTGTGTGCGCCTGGTGCAACAACCGCGACGGGCTGCTCACGTTGGACGAACACGTTTCGCTGTGGGGGTGGCACAACACCACCCGCCAGCATGATGGTGTTAAACACATCGCACACCGTCATCACACAACCAACGCTTGCAACACAGTGTGCTTTACCTACTGACAATCCAACGTGTACGGTCGCCGAAGATGTTGCTGGCGTTAAGTCCTACACCTGCTTATCGCAACCCTCTACCTGCGCACCGCTTATGAGCAAAGGATGTACTTTAAGTACCTCCACTTGCATGAGTCCTGCTGGTGGTAACGCCGCCAATTGTTTGCTCTACGAAAACTCGTATAGCTGTCCATCAACTACACCGCCCTCCACAGTCATGAATTGCGGCTCTAACCAGTATTGCACTGGTGGAAATTGCTTTAACACTGGGCACGCACCGGATAGCGACTTAGCCCAAGCTGTTATTGCGCACGAAATATCACGTGAAGCCACGACTTACATGGATGCCAATCAAAAGATTTTTAGTGGCAACGCGGAGAGCTGCAATCAAAACGCCCTGGGGAAATGTTGTGACCCCAAAGGCGGTGCGGTTAGAAATTCCTCCATCGGTGGAAACATTCTCACGACTGTTGGCGGCCAAGCAGTTGTTGCAGGTAGTTCGTATATGTTTGATGCAATGTATAGCGGTTATCAAGCCTATCGGGCGATGTCAGCCATGTCTGCCACGGCCACTTTTGCCAGCTCTGCTGCGGCAAGTGCTGCCGCTTCGAGCGCATTTACCATGTCGTCATATGGTCTCACCATGACCTACTCGGCTTCCGCTGGATTCTCGTTTGCGTTCGATCCAACGTCTTTTGCGGTTGCGGTCGCCATTTACATCATCATGGATTTAAGCTCATGCGACCCAGCAGAAAAAATGTTGGCGCAAAAGAACGGGGCTGGTTTATGCCGCGAAGTTCCTGGCGGGGGCTGCGTTGGTTTTTTCTGTGTCAATTACCAGCACAAGTTCTGCTGCTTTAATTCTATTTTGGCAAAAATCATCAATAACGCAGGTGTGAGTCAGCTTGGTCGCGCTGCAACAGATTGCTCTGGGCTGACGATGGCCGAATTCGACAGGATAGACTTTGCACAAATTGATTTTAGTGAGTTCATTGCCACAATCATGAGTGCCGTTAAATTTCCGTCGAATGGCCCAATTAACACCGACGCTAACAACACCATGACTAGAAAGCTGGCCAACTACTACAGAACTGGGAAGCAATAATGAAAATTAAAGGAGTTTTTACAGCAGGGCTAATATTTACAGGCGCGGCTTTGTCATTGGCAGCCAATGCCACTGATGGCGTGAGAGTGAAGGTGTTATTGATGGAAGCTCTCGGTAATGCGTCTGGCTCTGCGAGAGGAATTATTGAGGGGCAAGAGGCTGATAAAATCCACGAGGTCACAGGTTCAAACGACCCAACAAGATGTGTAGTAACAACAATCAAGCGTTTCAAAGAAGCGGGTTGCAGCCGCTTATCTGTTAAGTTGATTCAGCCGAACACGCGCACGCAGCAAGAAACTAAAACCGACTTTACATTGAATTACGAAATGAACCTGTGTCAAAACGGGCGACCACCGCTGGATGCCACGGAGTGAGTTCGCTGGTAGAGGCGAGTTAAGACGAATTGATAGTAATGCTTTTGCATGACCTTGCTATACCATACACCAATTCATAAATAGCCATTACACCACCATGACCACATTGACTGTTACAACACGAGGGCAAGTGACGTTCAGGAAAGACGTGCTTCAACACCTCGGCATCAAACCTGGGGATCAGATTGAATTTTATAAATTACCAGGTGGGGAACTTCAAGTGCGGGCTGCGCGGCCCTCAGGGAGCATAAAAGGCTTCGTCGGTCTGCTCGCTGGCAGTACCAGCAAGGTAATGTCTATCGAAGAAATGAATGAAATTACCGCCGCTAGCTGGGCAGTCAAAAAGTGAAAATATCTGTTGTGTCAAACCGCATCCAATACTTTCCACTAATCAGCGTGCAATATTTTCTACTCACAGCATCCAGTTTTTCCACCTTCTCGGTTATTTAAGAACGTGAATGCGATCCATCACACTCCGCCCTCGTTATATCTGCCGTAGCGCGTCGATAAATATCTCAATGGGTTGCGCCCCTGAGATTCCCGACTTCTCATCGAACACAAAGAACGGTACACCCGTGATGCCAAAATTTGCCGCACGTGCTTCATCTACCCTGACTTCATTTGAATACTGATTGCTCGCCAACATTTCCAACGCTTCACTTTCTGCAATTCCAAAATGTGGCGCAAGTTTAGCTAGAGCATCACGATCTCCCACTGGCAACGATTCAGAAAAGTAGGCATGCATGATGGTTTCAATCGCTTGGTCGCCCACTTGCTTGTCGGTAGAAAAATGTAGCAAGCGGTGCGCATCGAAGGTGTTGCCAGGTCGGGCGTGGGTCAACTGATATTCCAGACCAACTTCCTTGGCTTGTGCCGTTACACGTGTATTCATTTCATCTGCTTGTTGCAAGCTGACATGGTATTTGCGTGACAGCATCTCGTTCAACGTACCTGTGTACTGCCTTGGTGC
Source organism: Gallionella sp. (assembly GCA_040079595.1). Taxonomy (GTDB): domain Bacteria; phylum Pseudomonadota; class Gammaproteobacteria; order Burkholderiales; family Gallionellaceae; genus Gallionella. The sequence continues at coordinate 2,191 of JBEBKA010000029.1, read as the reverse complement.
ATTGGGGTCTAGTTCAAAGCTACGCCAAATCACATGGATGTTGCTGCGATTCTCAGATTGAGCCAGTGCCGTTTCAAAACGACGTTTGCCGATATAACACCAAGGGCAAATTACATCTGACCAGATTTCTATTTGCATGGCTCTCACCGTTTAGGGAATCAACCCCTCGGCTTTCATGGCGGCTTGTACTGAGGGACGTACCGCAATTCGCGCTAAATAACTTTGAATGTTTGGGAATGGCTTGAGATCGAAATTGACACGCTCACTCCATCTCAGCACGGTAAACAAATACGCATCGGCAATTGTAAAAGTATCGCCCATTAAAAAAAGCTTGTCGGCTAGCTCGGCTTCAACATAACTCAGCCGCTTCGCCAGCAGAGTGCGGGCGATAACTTTATAGTCTTCTGCCACCGCTTTATTGAACATCGGGCTGTAGGTTTTGTGAACTTCTGAGCCAATGAAATTAAGCCATTCTTGCAGGCGATAACGTTCCATCGTCCCAGGCATGGGTGCTAGACCAGTGTTTGGATTTTGGTCAGCGATATATTGCAAGATCACCGCACCTTCGGTAAGGATATTGCCATCATCGAGCTTTACGGCAGGAACATATCCTTTTGGATTGATCTGCATAAAGTCCTCACCACTGGCAGTCGTTTTGGTGGGTACATTGATCCTGTCGATTTCAAAGGGCTGACCTGTTTCCTCTAACGCAATGTGCGACGCAAGTGCGCAAGTACCAGGGGCGTAGTAGAGTTTCATATGTTGTCCTTTGTCGTCTAATTGTGCGCGCATCTATGGAATTTAGTTTGCTTAAGGTTAGCTATAGCAATGCGAGGCCTCTCAAAATCATAGTAGTAAATCTACCCATGCGATGCAACCGCTAAATCCAGCGTCGTACGCGTTGTTGATAATCTTGATATTCCTGCCCGAATTTGTCGATGAGAATTTTTTCTTCTGGCTCAATTTGCATTTTGGTGAGCAACCAAACAAATAGGGGCAAAAGCAAAATCGGACTGATGCTACCCAGATACATCACCCATCCAATCAGCATAAGCAGTAAACCTAGATACATGGGATTCCGTGAAATACGATATAAGCCCGTTGTTACCAAGTGACTGGTGTTGTTGGGATTCATAGGATTGAATGTCGTTTTGGCACGGAAAAATAACCACAATGACCAACCATCTAACAAGACAGCTACGCCAATTAAAATCAGTCCAAATGTATTCCCGGGACGTTCCAGCCAGTGATGCAAAGGGATAGTTTGGTTAAGCAGCCACATCAAACTTGCTGTTAACAGCATATAGGCAGGAGGAGGTATTTTAGTTTTTAGCACGACAGCCTGATTGCTTTGAGAATAACTTGAGTGCAACTTGGGACTTGAAATATCGCAACCACTAAAGCATAGTGGTTACGATTTGGGATACTACTTCTTGCTACCGTTTACTGCGGCCTTAAGCGGCGCACCGGCTTTGAATGCGGGAACTTTGGATGCTTTGATCTTAAGTTCCGCGCCCGTTGCTGGATTGCGACCAATACGTGCGGCACGCTTGCGCACTTCAAATGTACCGAAGCCCACTAGCGCTACGCTGTCACCTTTCTTGAGTGTTGCAGTAATCACTTCCAACAACGCTGCAACATTACGCTCAGCATCTGCTTTAGTGCCACCTGTTTTTGCTGCCAACGCATCTACCAGTTCTTTACGGTTCATTGAATATCCTTTGTGTGGTTACTGCACGACGCAGTGGCTTGAAGTTTAGCATTAAAAGTCTTGGGGTCATGCTTTTCACTATGCCAGGTAACGAGATAATGCGTCATGTTTGAGGTGGGTTAGCAATACTGATTGATGTTTTCTATATGATAGTGATGACTTTAGTGCTGCATACCACACAAGGTATGCACCCCCGATTGTGGCACTTAGTTGCTAAACAATTGCGTTAATGCGATACCCATTAGCTGTCTCTCGCTATGACTGAATTATTACAACGACTGCTTTGCTTAATTCGCTATCATTTAATTTGCAGTGAATGCAACCTGGATGTCGCGCGTAGTTGCGCCACTTGCAATGAGTGCTCGCACAATCAAATCCAGTGAAACAGAAGGATCTCCAGCTTCAATTTTAGCAATACGTGACTGGCTCGATTTCATCCGTTGAGCAAGGTCTATTTGAGAGAGTTTTCTTTTAATGCGT
>JBEBKA010000028.1:0-30869 GCA_040079595.1 Gallionella sp. | reverse complement strand
CCCCCGCGCTTCCAGCCATTGTGCGTCGCCCGCCCGCCTTTTTTCAATACTCTCCAGCTCTTGATTAACCACATCAGTATCGGGTTTTATTTTGCGACGATTTGCTTCATTAAGCACCAAGGTATCAGCAACCAACTTGTCCGCCACTTCTCGCTGCAGCGCAGCAATCACGTGGTCGGCAGGACTACCATGATAGAATTTTTTTTGCGCGGCTTGATTATACGCAACATTCAAGTCTTGCCAGCTTATGGTTTCTTTACCGATAGTGGCAAAAACAGAGGGAGGCTGCTTGGAATCAATGCTTTTTTCAGCCTTATCCGCCGCAGCCACGCAGGGGCTGACGAAAATAACCAACACAGAAAATAGGTTTAAAATATGCAGGGATTTCATTTTCACTTTGGGCTACCTTTCAGGGTAAGTTGACTAACGTGCGAAGCATAGTAGCTCTGGTCATTGCTGTCAAATTGAGCAAAAAACACCACGTCATCTATCACTCTCAGGCACTAGACGCTGGAATTTTCAATCACTTTGAGCGTACTCAATACCAACTAAAATCAATTGCAACGAGCAGATACGACACATCAATACCAATAAAATTCCACGTGTTGTATAAAATTCATCCGCAATCAGTACTTAATACGCCGCCAGCCAAACCTCGAAAAGTACGCAAGCACACTCAAGTCTTGTTTGTGGGACAGTAATTGGCGTCATGTAGTAATGACCGGACCATTCAATTCGGTGATACCTCGCCATGCCCCTGTTTTTTATATGGCGAGTAATACAATGAAAAAGGCCAAGCATCACTGCTTGGCCTTTCCACTGCCGAGTTACTTAACGATTACTTACTTAGTGTGGCAAGTCAAGCAAACGCCACTATTCTGATTGCCGGTAGACAAACGCAAGAACAGGTCGTTGGTTGTGTGTGGGTCATGGCAAGTTGCGCACTCAACATACACTTCAGTTCCACGTGTAAACAATGGGAAGTCAGACTTTTGTTTACCAGTTGCACCAGTGTCCACCCAGAATACAGTTGCGCCAGTCGCCAGCACTTTGCTGTTAACTGAGCCAGAACCGCTGCTAGTTTGACCACCAGGAGCACCAGTTGTGTTAGTAGCTGGAGCGTAGTCAGGATCAGTTGTAGAGCCTGTTGGTGAACCCGTGCTGACGCCACCACCACCGTATTGCATGCTGATTGGGTGATCGTTACGAAGATCCGTGCCCAAGAAGATCACATCGCCATGGTTACCGTTATCGTTCAGACCCACTTGGTTAGAATTACCCAACGTACTCATCACGTTGCTTTCATTCCAACCGCCTGGACCAGTCAATGAGCCTGCTGCCAAGTTAGCGGTCAAGCCACCACCCATGCCAGGATTGATACCAGTAAAGCGGCTACCAGCACCCGGTGTGTTGACCATGGCATCCATCGCTTGCGTACCGTCATGGCATGACAAGCATGCAAGTGATACAGAACCGATCGAACCTTCAGCCGCGTCAAAGCTAGTTGTACCCAAAGTACTGTATTTTGAGTAGCCAGTAGTTGACATAACACGGTTCCACAAAGGAACTTGCGCTGTCTCCTGATTTGCGCCGTGTGGTGTATGGCAGAATATGCAAATTTCTGTTGTCGCGTCTGTGTAGTTACCAACCGTTTGTGCAGAACCCAAATTGTGCTTGGTTTGTGCGATACCAGCAAAAGCAGCACTGCTGATTGCAGCCAGCGCTAAGCCACTAGCTAATTTTGAGATTGTTTTCATTTGAGTAAGCCCTCTTTTTAAGATTGAGAAATAAAAGTACCACTTGCTTCGCACTGCCTACATTGTTTGATAGTGCAGCCATAGGGTAAGCACGCACCATGCCAAAATATAACACCATGTTTTAACAGGATAATATATATTCCATATTAACGCATTGCTCTCGTGACTGGGAATTTTCCGAAAATCCAATCTCACAAATGGGATGAAATTGCCGAAATTCGAATTCGGCTTGATGCACAAGCTTGCTGCAATGCAGTCCGTATCTTGAGCAGCCTTGAATAATAGCAACCTCGGTCAACCCAGATTGTAAAATTCACGGCAAATATAAAAATATAAGCATGGGGGCAAGCGCATAATTGGAAAGCTTGAAATACGTGAGCGGAGGATTCAAAGCTAAGGCAAGGCAAGGCAATAGTGGCAAAATGCCTGTATTCAAAGACCATGCGCTATGAGGATGAAGCTCCACAGAATTATCGGCACGCATCAAACATTGGCAGAAAGCGACTCAAGAACTCAAGAGGCGCACTCTCATGGCATCAGGAATGGGCGACAGAAAACACAAGCGAACAGATTCTACATCAATTTGAGCCGACATAAACCGCATGGGGCGTGTACCAGACTAGTCATTTTGTTTGAGTTTGCTTGAATCGCATTGCGCCGCAGTTTGGATGCGGGGCTTGATATCACACCCAACAAACAGGACTCCGATCAACCTCGCCCCAAAATCAAGAAGTCACCCTAATACCCCTACATTATTTAACTAGTTCCCGGTAGAAACCTCTTTCGGGATGAGCGGGTTCGTAGGTGGCAATTCCCCGTTAGGCTTGTCAATCGCATCGCTATTGGGGGGGCTGACGGCAGAATCCGCTGATACAGCTTCAGGTTTTGCCATCTTAATTTTGTTAAATTTGCCAATCCATCCGCCATCCTCAGGCAATTCAGCAGGTCGAAACACATCTACCTTGGTAAAATATTGATCAACAATATAAAAACGCCCATCGTCATCCGCCGCAATGCCAGCAGGCAAGGCATACAATCCAGGGCCATTTGTACTGGACCGATTGCCAACAGCCATCATCAATTTTCCATCCGAATCAAATAGTTGAAAATTGCCAAAAAGGGTGTCAACGACCGCGACATTGCCTTTCGGGTCAATCGCAGCTTCTTTGGGGCGAGAAAATTGCCCCGGATTGTCACCGATACCACCCCAAGCCTTGATAAATATGCCCTCTTTGTCAAATTTTTGAACTCTAAAATTTCCTGAATCCACCACATATATTGAGTCGTCTAGGGGTGAAATCACAACATCCCGTGGCAAATTAAACTCGCCCGGTTTAGAGCCGCGCTTACCAATATCGGGTAAGCGCTCACCCGTAATGCCATTGAACACCACTATTTTATGTTCGTCGGAGCTGGTGCCGCCAATGTCTACTGCGTAAACGCGAGCTCCATCCGATGTGACGGCGAGACCCGCCGGCCTATACAACATAGAGGGGTTGCCAAAAGCGCGCTGGAATTTACCGTCACCCGTATATACCATCACTTGTTTTTGGGCGGCATCTAGTACGTAAACATTACCCGCTTTGTCAATGTCGAGTCCCATCGGACGCTGCAACTTGCCCTGCCCGTTCTCATCTTCTTCAGTTCCCAGCATGAAGAAATCTTGTTTTGGGATATCGAAAACCATCACGGCGCGGCGCGGCGCATCACCGACATAGACCTTGCCTTGGTGAACCGCAATTGCGTACGGCTTGACAAATCCTTTGGCAACCCGCTTCGCGCCAGTGAGTGAGCGCATTAAATTATTGCTTGGATCCTCGTCCGGCAGAACATCCAAGTTGCTACGAATTGAACGCTCAAAATAATAGCGCGGCTCATCAGGCGGACCAGGAAACGGCTGCTGGGTAGTTGCTTTTTTCGCTACAGGAGCTGAGCCAGTTGCACAGCCACTCAGCGCAATGGCAATCACGATAAAAATGGATAAATGTCGCTTGGTCATTTAGATTAATCCTCAAAAAATTGTGTAGTCGCCCAGTTACCTATAACTCACTTTTAGGAATGCGTCACTCCAGCTTCCGTAAGGATACACCAAAGGGAATTTTTTATGCAACCCCAGCGACCTAGGCTAAAGGCTATAACTTTCTGCAAATAATTTAGCATTTGCAGCTTAATTAAGTATTGTGTTAGCATTTTTCGGTGGTAGCAATTATAGCTATAGTGTGGAGTACGACAAAGCTGTAAAGTGCCACGCAGGTGTAAATTAAATTTACAGCTGACAGCAAATAATGCTGGCTGGCTTCGCATTTGTGTTTTTAAGTTGGCTTCCCAAAAAAACCTCTAACATAACTCACCCTACAATAATACTGGCTAAGGAAATATTAAACTTTATGAATACCCACGTTACCAACCCAATCGGAAAGTTCCATCTTGGCGCATTGCGTTATTGCGTGCTGTTATTTGCAACCATCGTGTATGGCGTGGCTTTTGCGGGTCAGCATGATCCCAAATCATCTGGCGTAACACGCCCTGGCAAAACAATTTTTCATAATTTTTGCTCGGTATGTCACGGCGATAAAGGAGATGGTCGAAGCCGCGCCAGAAATGGCCTCAACCCGCCACCGCGTGATTACACCTCTTCCGAAGCCGCTATTGAATTGACACGTGATCGTATGATTCAATCGGTAACGCATGGTCGTCCTGGCACAGCAATGATTGCGTGGAAAACTGAGCTAAGTGAAGCCGAGATTGAAGGCGTGGTGGATTACGTGCGCAATACCTTTATGCATTTGGGCAACCAAGCAGCCGCCACTCGCGCCAAGCCAAGCGCGGCATTATTGGCCTCCCCAGGAGGCGTGTTGTATATACAGGTATGTGCGATGTGCCACGGTGAAACGGGTACCCGCCAGACAGTGGGCAACATGAACCCTCCTCCCCGTGATTTTACTGCCCCAGCGGTGATTGCTGAATTGAATCGCAAGCGCATGATTGCCTCCATTACCAAGGGTCGCCCAGGCACGGCAATGCGCGCTTTTGGCGAAAGATTGAGCAAAGCGGAAATTGAATCGCTGGCAGATTTTATTAGTGCAGCTTACATGAACAACGCTAACGCGAAATAGTAGGCAATGAAAAATTTTGTAATTTCGATGCTAGGATTAGCGGTTATCGCAGCCTCTAATTTTGCTGTAGCCGCAAATCCTAAAATGCCTGATGTTTCCGATATGAAGTTGCCCATGCCCATGGGTCTTAAAGGCGACTTCGCCAAGGGTGCAACTTTTTTTGTGCGCAATTGCGCGGGATGTCACGGCGCAAGCGGCAACGGGGATGGGCCTCGCGCCTATTTCATCACCCCACCGCCGCGCAATTTTTTGTTACCCGCTTCGCGCAAGCGGCTCAATCGCCCCGTGATATTTGAAGCGGTTACCAATGGTCGATTGGGTACTAATATGCCCGCGTGGGGCAAGGTGTTAACCAACCAAGAAATTGCCGACGTTTCGGAATTTGTTTTCCAAAATTTTATTCAGCCTTCCCAGTTAGGAAAAAAGGGAAGTAAGGGTAAATGATCAGGCTTATGTTGCTAGTGGCGATGTTTATCGCGCTAGCTGGATGCTCCAAGTCTGACTCGGCCATCAGTAAAACTTCTGCTCCATCGCCCACCCAAGTGATTGACGCAAGTGGCGTAGTTGCCCCATCTGCGGATCACGAACTGGGTCGCAAAATTTACAACTTTCGCTGTTATTATTGCCACGGCTATTCTGGCGATGCCAAAACTTTGGCGGCGTCTTTCGTCACGCCCAGACCCGTTGATTTCACCCACACTTTACCTGATGCGTTGCCGCGTGAACGTATGATAGCCTCGATTACGTCGGGTCGCCCCGGTACGGCGATGATGAGCTTTGAGCATATTTTGCGGCCCAATGAAATTGCCGCAGTTGCTGATTTTGTTCGACAAGAATTTATGATCAACAAAGCCGAGAACACGCGCTACCACACCGTGGCAAACGGCTGGCTAAATCACGAGCGTTACAAAGATGCTTATCCCTTTGCCTTGGGTGAACTCGCGCTGGATACACCATGGGAGAAACTCACACCTGAACAGGCCAATGGCAAGCGGCTATTTATGGTGACTTGCATCACCTGCCATGACAAAGGCACTGCCAAAGGTACTGACAGTTCCGTTCGCTGGGAATCGTATCCGCTCTCTTACCCGCGCAACGGCTATTCACCAGGGGATGATCAAGTAAAAAAAGTGGATGCAATGAGTAGCGCGACACCATATTTAATACATGACAAAGCACCACAAATTTCCGATTTAACGGCGCTAGAAAAACAAGGAGAAGCTCTGTTTCAAGGCAATTGTTCGTTCTGCCATGCCGCAGACGGCACGGGAAAAAATTGGATCGGCAGCTTTATGCAGCCGCACCCGCGCAATCTCACCGACCCTGCGGCAATGTCCACCATGACGCAAACACGCTTGCGCAAAGTCATCAACGAAGGCTTGCCCGGCACGTCCATGCCCGCATGGAAATCTGTGTTGTCCGCGCAAGACATTGAAGCGGTCATCGCGTATGTTAACCGCGCCTTTCATCCACTTAAGCCCGAATAGTTATGCTAAAAATCTACAACACACTGGCGCGAGACAAAGAGGAATTTACCCCCGTCACCGCAGGCAAGGTTGGCATGTATGTGTGCGGTATGACGGTGTATGACTACTGCCATCTCGGCCACGCGCGCGTATTGGTAGTGTTCGATATGGTGTATCGCTGGCTCAAGGCGAGCGGCTTGGATGTCACTTACGTGCGCAACGTCACCGACATCGACGATAAAATTATCAAACGTGCCGCAGAGAATGGCGAATCCATCCGCCAACTCACTACGCGTTTCATCGCCGCGATGCACGAAGATGCCGACGCACTGGGCGTGCAACGCCCCGATCACGAACCGCGTGCGACCGACTACGTGCCGCAAATGCTGGACATGATAGCCAAGTTGGAGGCCAATGAATTAGCCTATCAAGCAGCAGGTGGTGATGTAAATTTCGCAGTGCGTAAGTTCGATAGCTACGGAAAATTATCGGGTAAATCGCTCGAAGATTTGCGTGCCGGTGAACGTGTTGACGTGCCAGATAGCAAACATGATCCGCTTGATTTTGTGTTGTGGAAGCACGCCAAAGCGGATGAGCCGGAAGAAGTGAAATGGGATTCTCAATGGGGCAAAGGTCGTCCCGGTTGGCACATCGAATGTTCCGCGATGAGTTCGCAATTGCTTGGCAAGCAGTTTGATATTCACGGTGGCGGTGCGGACTTGCAGTTTCCGCATCACGAAAATGAAATCGCTCAAAGCGAAGGCGCGCACCAATGCAGTTTTGTGAATTATTGGATGCACAACGGCTTCGTCAATGTGGACAAAGAAAAGATGTCCAAGTCGCTGGGCAATTTTTTCACCATCCGCGACATTCTGAAAAAATATGATGCCGAAGTCGTGCGGTTTTTTATCCTTCGCGCGCACTACCGCAGCCCTCTGAATTATTCCGACGCGCATCTGGATGATGCCAAAGGCGCGCTGACTCGGCTTTATACTGCACTTAAAATTACCCCCTCTCCCTTGATGGGAGAGGGCTGGGGAGAGGGTGCAATAAACTGGAAAACCCCACACGCCACCCGTTTCAAAGCCGCGATGGACGACGACTTCAACACCCCCGAGGCCGTTGCTGTGCTGTTTGATTTAGCTAATGAAGTAAACCGTGACCAGTCGTTTGATGCAGCAACTCAACTCAAAACATTGGCAGGCGTACTCGGCTTATTGCAACGTGACCCGCAAGAATTCTTACAAGGCGTAGCAAGTGAAGGTGGGTTGGACGATACCGCAATCAACGCTCAAATCACAGCTCGCATCACCGCCAAACACGCCAAGAATTTTGCCGAAGCTGACCGCATCCGCGAAAAATTATTGGCAGCGGGAATTGTGCTGGAAGACAGCGCGGCAGGGACAACTTGGCGCAGGGCTTAAGTATTTAACTAAGCAATCTCAATCAACTTTCCACCTGACTATCAATCTCGCTGATGAAAGATGCTAGCAGGGGGCTATCTAAAGCAACAATGTCTGCTCGGAAAACACGCTGCTCTTTCAGGCATTAAATTAAGCAAAATGCTATTTAACTTCGTTCATCACACATAAAAAAAGGGCAGCTTGCGCTGCCCTTAAAACTGAAGCTGAGAGCTTCAGGGGAGGAGCTAATTTCTATAAGTTGTAGGCACGTTCACCATGTGAGGTGGTGTCCAAACCTTCGCGCTCTGCTTCTTCTGGTACACGCAATCCGATAGTCAGATCAACCAGTTTGTAGCAGATGAAAGCAACTACACCCGACCAAACTACGGTGGTCAACACGGCTTGTGCTTGTATCCATACTTGGCTGCCGATGCTGGTATCAACGATGGTGTTGTTGACGTAATCCACGATACCCGTGCCGCCCATGCTCCAGTTGTTAAACACGCCTGTGAGCAACGCACCCAAGATACCGCCGATGCCGTGAATGCCGAACACGTCCAGCGCATCATCTGCACCGAGCAGTTTCTTCAAGCCAGTAACACCCCAGAAGCACACCACACCTGCCAATGCACCTATTGCCAAGCCGCCGCCGATACCCACCCAACCACAAGCAGGGGTGATGGCAACCAAACCCGCCACTGCGCCGGAGGCTGCACCCAGCAAGCTAGGTTTGCCTTTTAGCATCCATTCCGCTGCCAGCCAAGTCATTACCGCCGCCGCTGTTGCAAGCAAGGTATTAGCGAACGCCAAGGTTGCTGTACCGCCCGCTTCCAGCGCAGAACCCGCGTTGAAGCCAAACCAGCCCACCCACAGCAATGACGCACCGATCATGGTCATTACCAAGCTATGCGGTGTCATTGCTTCTTTGCCGTAGCCGATACGCTTGCCTACCATGAATGCACCTACCAGACCCGCAATCGCCGCATTGATGTGTACTACTGTGCCGCCTGCGAAATCCAGCGCGCCTTTGGCAAACAACCAGCCTGCGGTCGCATTAGCTGCATCCGCCGCCGCTTGGTCGGTGTAAGCATCAGGACCCGCCCAGAACCACACCATGTGCGCGATTGGCAAGTAGGCAAAAGTGAACCACAGTGCCGAGAACAACAACACAGCAGAGAACTTCATACGTTCAGCGAAGGCACCTACTACCAATGCCACGGTAATCGCAGCGAAAGTGGCTTGGAATGCAACGAAGATGAACTCAGGGATGACGACCCCTTTGCTAAAGGTTGCCGCATTCGCCACACTTCCTGTGGCAGGATCGAAGATGCCATGCAGGAACAATCTGTCGAAACCGCCGATGAATGCGTTGCCCGTAGTGAACGCCAGCGAGTAACCGTAAATCGCCCATAGCACGCAAATCATCGCAAAAATGCTGAACACTTGCATCAGCATCGACAGCATGTTTTTACTGCGCACCAAGCCGCCGTAAAACAGAGCGAGTCCGGGAATCGCCATCATAATCACCAGCAATGTTGCCACCAGCATCCACGATGTATCGCCTTTGTTTGGCACGGGCGCAGGTGCGGCGGCAGCAACAGGTTCGACCACCTCAGTTGCAGGTGCAACTGTTGCTACTACAGCCGAAACTGCTTCAACCGCAGCACTAACAGACTCTTCTGCCAACACGGATGTGGACATTCCACACAGCATCGCCAGTAAAGCAAAACAGCTTAATAATTTCCTCATTTCAATCTCCTTAAAGCGCGTCTGCGCCGGATTCGCCGGTACGGATGCGGATGACCTGCTCAAGTGAAGAGACAAAAATTTTGCCATCGCCAATTTTGCCGGTGTTCGCCGCCTTCTCGATGGCCTCTACCACTTGGTCGAGCATGTCGCTTTTAATCGCCGCTTCTAACTTAATTTTTGGCAAAAAATCCACCACATATTCTGCACCGCGATACAACTCGGTGTGACCTTTTTGCCGACCAAAACCTTTAACTTCGGTAACCGTGATGCCCTGCACGCCAATCGCGGAAAGAGCTTCACGTACCTCGTCGAGCTTGAACGGCTTGATGATTGCTGTGACCATTTTCATGGCATTCTCCTATGTGGGGGCGGGAATCATCCCGCCCGTATTTGATTTAGAACGAGCGTGTCAAAGACAATACCGCTGTACTTTTACCTAGCTTCTTATTTTGCACATTGGTGTAAAACGCGCTTGCATCAGCAGTGTTGCTTAAAGCCAAACCCAACACATAGCCACTGAAATCTTTTGCAGCACTCAGCTTGTAATCTGAGTAAGTTGCGTCTGTGCCGCCCGCTTTAAGCGTATCAGCTGTGCTGCCCTTGTAGGCTTGTTTACCGTAGTGCGCACCAAGCGTGATGCCAGTATCGGGGATTGGATAGCTGGCATTCAATTCGAGGTAAGTTGAACCCTTTGCATTCGATACACCAAACAAATCGCCTAAGCTATACGACAACTTGGCGGTAACGATGGAATAACTCACTGCTCCGTATAGTTCGTTAGTGTCTGCCTTGACTGTTCCAGTAGCATAAGTACCTGGGTAGTTGTAGCGCAGAACGCCAACGTCATAGGACACAACGCTTGCGGCACCTTTGTAGCCTAGATAAGTATCCAATTCCAAACCTGCGTTAGCTATTGCAGGGCTAGTAGCGGAAGTAGTTTGAGTGGCGGTAGCACCCGCATCGCTTAACCAGCTAATGCTAGAACCCCATGCCCCGGCGTAAAAACCACTCGCATGCCCATAGTCAAAGCCACCTTGAATTGCAGGGCCGGCACCTGTTTGTGAAATACCGCGATACAGATAGTCACTGACCAAACCTACGTTAGAAGTAAAAGTGTGCGGTGAAGCGGGTGCATCTGCCGCCATCGCCAAACCAGGAACAGCCAATGCAGTCAAGATCAAAGCGTTCAACAAATTGCGTTTCATAATGATTCCTTTTTAGAGTTAAAAATAAATACGGGAATGTTTTTCCGCGTAAGTTATTCAGCAGCATCTATGCCACGTTTTTTAAGCTTGGAAAAACAATCTATTAGGAAGTTTTGACGATTGTGTGCAAATCTCTTTGCACCAATTGCAGGCGGGTTTAATGTACAGCGCACCGCTTGAGTGCAGTGTGCGATGTTGGGTAAAAGTTGAATTGCAAGGCTAACGTTGCGGTACAAATAAGATTCTCTGCCGCGCGAGTAAACGCATGAACCTGTTAAATATCTCAGTCGTTTGCAGCTCCACATGACGGCGGGTGATCTGCCGAATCTTTCTGTAAAACAACATCGTGGTATTCGGTTGAATGCCCATATTCGCTGCGGATCGTGTTGTCCTAGGGCTAATGAATTGGGGGGTGGCTCATGGCGATAAACATACAAACATTTATATGCTGTCGCAACTGACTTGCTAAAGGTCGATTTCTAGCAGCAACGCTTCACACCCGTCCACTTTTCTTGCTGTTCGTGAGCGAACCAATCCGTGCGGGATAATGGTGCGGTGTGGGGATGCGCAGCGGCATGATGTTGCAAATATCGTTCATAGCCATCATCGCCGCTGAGTTCGCGGATACTGCGCCATAGCGAGCGGATGGTATTGCGTAGATTTAGTCGCGTACCCATGCGCGCTCCAATTCGGTTTCTTGGTACTGAGTTTCTGCCAGCGGTGGTACAGGCTTGCCACGCAGGTGGCGCAAGCAAACACGCAGGGTGTCACCGACTATCAACCACAACATCACCAAGAAAAATAGCACCAGCACGGCATCGAGTTGTTGATTGAAAATCAGTTGTGGTGCAACGGCGGCTTTGTCGGGGGGCAATGTGCCGGCGGCTAATTTGTCCGACATGCTGTTCGCGGCGGCGAGGAAACCGATGCGAATGTCATCACTGGTGAGCTTTTGCCACGATGCAGTGCTGGTGATTATTACTAGCCAGGTTAAGGGCAGCGCGGTAATCCACGCATATTTGAGCTTGCCAGATTTCACCAAAATGCCAGTCGCGACACACAGCGCGATGGCGGCCAGAATTTGATTGGAAATGCCGAACAGCGGCCACAAAATGTTCACGCCACCATTCGGGTCGATCACGCCGATGTATAAGAAATACCCCCATGCCGCGACGACGATTGCGCTGCTGAACAGCACCGACGGATACCACGAGGTGCGCCCCATTGCAGGCCAGATATTGCCGAGCATGTCTTGCAACATAAAGCGACCGACGCGTGTGCCTGCGTCCAAGGTGGTGAGGATAAAAATCGCTTCGAACATGATGGCGAAGTGATACCACATCGCTAACATGCCCGCGCCGAACGCGCTGCCGAAAATGCTGGCCATGCCGACTGCCAATGATGGTGCGCCGCCGGTTCGCGCAAACAAGGTGGCTTCACCCATTTGTTGTGCGAGTAAATTCATTTGCTCGACGGTCACGGGGAAGCCCCATGAGGAAATTTTGGCGACCGCGTCGATGGCCTCTTTACCTACCACCCCAGCAGGTGAATTGATGGCGAAGAACACGCCTGGGTCAAGCACCGTCGCGGCGATCATCGCCATGATGGCGACCATCGATTCCAGCAACATGCCGCCATACCCGATCATGCGGATGTCGCGTTCGTTGGATAGCAACTTGGGTGTTGTACCGGACGAGATCAGCGCATGAAAACCGGAGATTGCACCGCACGCAATGGTGATAAATACAAACGGAAATAACGCGCCGCCAAAGATCGGTCCCGTGCCATCAACGAACTGCGTGAGTGCGGGCATCTTAATTTCGGGGCGCAGCAATATAATTGCCGCCGCGAGTAAAATCACCGTGCCGAGTTTAACGAAAGTTGACAAGTAATCGCGCGGCGCAAGCAGCATCCACACGGGCAAAATTGCGGCAGCGAAACCATAGCCAATTACCGCAAAAGCAAGCGGGAGACCGGGATGGTTAAATAGTTCGCGCAAGCCTTCTTGATGATCTATCCAGCCGCCCCCCGCGACGGCCAATAGCAACAACAATACGCCGAGTATCGAGCCTTCCAGCACGCGACCGGGACGCAGCTTGTACATATACAGCCCCACCAGCATCGCAATGGGTATCGTCGCGGCAACGGTGGAAGTCGCCCACGGACTATTCTTCATCGCGTTGACCACCACCAGCCCCAGCACCGCGATCAGGATAATCATAATCATAAAGGTTGCCATCAGCGCGGCAACTCCGCCAATCGCGCCGAGTTCATCGCGCGCCATTTGCCCCAAGCTTTTTCCGTTACGTCGCGTGGAAAAAAACAGCGTGACCATGTCTTGCACACAACCGCCCAACACCGCGCCGAACAATATCCATAGCGTGCCGGGCAAGTAGCCAAATTGCGCGGCTAACGTAGGGCCAACTAAAGGGCCGGGACCGGCAATCGCGGCAAAGTGATGTCCGAACACAATCCAGCGGTTGGTCGGCACATAGTCGCGCCCATTGTTCAAACGCTCGGCGGGGGTGGCGCGGGTTTCGTCTATGCTCAAAATGGTTGCGGCAATCCACGCGGCATAGAAACGATATGCGATGGCATACACACATAACGCGGCGGTAATGAACCACAGCGCGTTAATCGATTCGCCGCGATTGAGGGCGATGCCGCCCACAGCGGATGCGCCGAGTAATGCGATAAAAAACCACAAGATGGCTTTGCTAAGAGAAGTTTTCATATCGGAGAGGTTCGGTGTTAAAGAAATTTTATGCGACAATGCTAACCTAATTTAAGGCGTGCAACCAAGACTTTGCGCCTTGCTCATTCGGGATCAACAGTGTTTTTAGATAATCTTAAACAGCTACTCGCAACGGATATGGCTGCGGTGGATCAGGCGATACGCACGCGGCTGCACTCCGAAGTTGTACTCATCAATCAGGTCAGCGAATACATCATCAATAGCGGTGGTAAACGGCTGCGCCCCGCGCTGGTGGCGTTGTCTGCCGAAGCCTTCGGTTATCGGGGAGCGCAGCATCACAATCTGGCTGCGGTGGTGGAGTTTATTCATACCGCCACTTTGCTGCATGACGACGTGGTGGATGAGTCCGCTTTGCGTCGTGGTCGCGCAACGGCAAGCGCATTGTTTGGCAATGCTGCCAGTGTGTTGGTGGGCGATTTTTTATATTCTCGCGCGTTTCAAATGATGGTCGAAGTCGGCGAGATGCGCGTGCTGGATACCATGGCAGAAGCCACCAATACCATTGCCGAGGGCGAAGTGCTTCAGCTGCTCAACTGCCACAACGCCGATGTCGATGTCGTCAGTTACATGCGTGTAATCCACTGCAAGACTGCAAAATTGTTTGAAGCTGCGATGCGTCTCGGCGCGATCTTGAGCAAGGCATCGGCGGCGGATGAAGCGGCGGCGGCAAAATATGGTATCCATCTCGGCACCGCATTTCAATTGATCGACGACGTATTGGATTATTCCGCAGACGAGCAGCAAACAGGTAAGCACCTCGGCGATGATCTCGCCGAAGGCAAACCCACCCTGCCCTTAATCTACGCCATGCAACATGGCTCGCCTGCCCAGGCGGCGGTAGTGCGCCATGCCATCGAACAAGGAGATGTGGCTAAATTCGCCGAAGTTCTGGCGATTGTTCATGCCACAGGCGCATTGGAATTCACGCGTCAGCAAGCCTTGCGGGAAGCTGAATGGGCATGTGCCGCACTGGTCTCTTTGCCCGATACAAAATATAAACAATGCTTGTTTGACCTCGCGCATTTTGCCGCCACGCGGCAGTATTAACACGCACTAGGAGCGGCTCTACTTTCTTGTTTTGTATGTTGCAAAAAAGCAACACAAATCCGACATTTAGTTGCTTGCCCATTCCAGCTATGGATAATGCGCCCTTGAATTCTCTGAATGTTTAGGGATTTTCAATCAGTCGATGGTTTACGCTGTCGATATAACCGAAAAACTAATTAAGGAGTTTTACATGCAAAAGAAAATTATCGCTCTGGCTATCGCTTCAGCTTTGACCGTTCCAGCAGTTGCAATAGCTGATTCAGTTGGCAACGTAGCAATGTACGGTCAAGTTAACGTATCTGCAGACCGTGTTAATCATGGTCAAGCAACTAACAGCACAAATTCTAATGATTTGGTTAACAACTCTTCACGTTTAGGCGTGAAAGGTGGCGAAGATCTTGGTGGCTTGACTGGTCTGTTTAAAGCAGAAGGTACAATTGATATCGCAGCGGGTGCTTTCAATTTTGATCGCAAAGCTTACCTTGGCGTAAGCAGTGCTGATATGGGTACTGCCTTGGCGGGTCGTCATGATTCAGCTTACAAACTGTCAACACGTAGCTTGGATTTGTTCGAAGATAGCCATGCTGCTGACAACCGTGGCTTGATTGGCACAGGTCATGACGTATATCGCAATAACTCATTGAACTACATGAGTCCATCAATGGGCGGTTTCTCTGTAAATGCAGCTGTTGCAAAAGCACAAACAGCTACTGAAGGCGCATCTGTATCATTGGCTGGTATGTACGGCATGGATGGCATGTACGCTACTTTGGCTTATGATAAGACAAAGTCACCAACAGCAACTGGTACAGCAACTAAAGCTATCAAATTGGGTGGCAGCTACGCAATTGACGCTTTCAAGGTGAATGCAGTGGTTGAAAAGGCGACTAGCACTGTAACCGCAGGCGACACTACAGGTACAAACTTGTATCTTGGTGGTCAATATAGCTTGAGCGAGATGGATGCAGTTAAGTTGGCTTATGCTAAGCGTGGCGATACTAAATTTGGTGGCGTAACAACAACTAACAATGCTAAGCAAGTGTCTTTGGGCTATGACCACGGCATGAGCAAGCGTACTTCAGTGTATGGTTTGTACACTAAGGTAACTGACAACACAGCATTGGCTGCTGATCCATCTACAGTTTCTGTAGGTATGAAGCACGCGTTCTAAATATTGGCAGTCGATAGACTGCTTGTGTTTGACGTAAAACTAACGGGCATCTTCGGATGCCCGTTTTTATTTGTGCGGCATTCGGCTATTCTTGCGCACATTGCTATTTGAGCTATTCACAAATGAACGATCAACAACTGCTGCGTTATAGCCGCCACATTCTGCTTGAAGAGATTGGTATTGAAGGGCAGCACGCTTGGCTGGATGCCAAGGTGCTGATCATCGGGCTGGGCGGGCTAGGCTCACCAGCCGCACTTTATCTGGCTGCCAGCGGTATTGGTCAGTTGACGTTGTGCGATAACGACACGGTGGAGTTGAGCAATTTGCAGCGGCAGATTATTCACCGCACGTCAGCCGTTGGGCAATCCAAAGTGGCTTCCGCGCAAGCGGTGTTACGCGAGGTGAATCCCGAAGTGGAATGCGTCGCACTGGCTGTTCGTGCGGATGCCGCGCAATTGAATGATTTGGTGATCAAAGCTGATGTGGTGCTGGATTGCAGCGATAATTTTGCCACGCGTTATGCGGTGAACCGTGCATGTTTGGCATACCACAAGCCGTTGGTATCAGGGGCGGCGATTCAGTTTGACGGACAGGTGGCAGTATTCGATTTCCGTCGCGACGGCGCACCTTGCTACAACTGCTTGTTTCCTGAAGACACGGTTGCCGCCGAGTTGCGCTGTGCAACGACAGGGGTATTTGCACCGTTGGTAGGTATCATTGGCGCAATGCAAGCCGCTGAAGCACTCAAATTATTGGCGGGAATTGAGCGTGGACTAAGCGGAAAGTTGCTGACATGTAATGCGCTGGATATGGCAATTCAGCGCAGCACGGTGAGCAAAGATGAGGGTTGTACGGTGTGTGGATGTTGAGTTCGGGTATAGTTCTCCCTAGAAATTTTTTTGTATGAGCGAGGATAAAAATGAGTCGATTACTTTTTTTGATTGCCGTTGTCGTGGCAATCTATTGGTTAGTCAGGTCATTTCGAAAAAACGCTGCCTTGCGCGATGATTCCACCACAAAAGTGGAGACCGAGGATATGGTGCGTTGTGAGCATTGTGGCGTACATTTGCCTAAGAGCGAAAGCACACAAGCGGCGGGATCATTTTTTTGCAGTGCCGCGCATCGCGATGCGCACAATAAGTAGTTGCGGATTTTTGGCGATTAAATTCAGCAATGGATAACCCGATCAAAGATTCTTCGTCGGTCGATTTTTGGCGGTCACTGAATTATTTTTCATTCTATCGTTTAACGCTGGCGATACTGCTGGTGGTTTTTGGCGTGGCGTTTAGTTCGGAATTATCGCTGGGTGTGCGCAGCTGGAAGTGGTTTTTTATTACCAGTCTCGTGTATGCAGTGATTGTGCTGTTGTCGTTTATTCCAATGCGTCTGCGCTGGCCGCGCTTTGCCTGGCAGTTGGCGATTCAGGTGGGTGGCGATATTGTTGGACTGACATTACTCTCGTATATGAGCGGCGGCATACGCAGTAATATCGGGTTACTGTTGCTGGTTTCATTGGCTGCGGCCAGCATTATCAGTCGCGGGACGAATACGCTATTTTTTGCGGCGCTAGCAAGTTTGGCGATGCTGTTGTCGCATGCTTACGCAGTGGTGTATGCCGAGGCGGACATTTCACAATATCTTCAGGTGGGGTTGTTGTGTGTGTCATATTTTGCGGTGGCCGCACTCACCCATGTGTTGGCGCAATATGCGGTGGATAGTCAGGACTTGGCGCAACGCCGAGGTCGCGATTTGTTTAGCATGTATGAGGCGAGCCGACTGGTGATGCGTGATATGCACGACGGCGTGGTGGTGGTGGATGGCGAAGGCATCATTACGCAGATGAATACCTGTGCGGAACGCTTGTTGCAAAAAGTATTTAATCGAGGCAGCACGTTGGCACAAACCTTTCCCATGTTGTTTGGGCAGTATGCGGTGTGGAAACAAACGGGTCATACCAGTCGCAGCACGCAGCCGCTTGATGCCGGTGTTCAGGCGCGGTTGAGGTTTGTGGCGATTGATCAGAGTGAGAGCAGTGGGGCGGTGATTTTTCTGGAAGATATGCAGCGAGTAAAAGCCGAGGCACAGCAAATTAAATTGGCGGCGTTGGGGCGGTTGACTGCGAATATCGCGCATGAAGTGCGCAATCCCTTATCGTCGATTAGCTATGCCACCGAGTTGATGCAGGAGGAATCGGTGGATGCCAACCAGCAAAAGTTACTGAAGGTGGTGTTGGATAATACGTATCGCATCAATCAGATTGTGGAAGATGTGATGCAGTTAAATAAGCGGGATCGCGCCCAGCCTGAGCTGTTTGATTTGGCAGAAAAGCTGCAAGTTCTCATCCAAGAATTTAATGCCGCTGAGCGAATATCGGCAGATATTGTGGTGTTATCGGGAATCTCGGATGTAAAAATCCCTTTTGATGTGGGACATTTTCATCAGGTGCTGTGGAACTTGTGCCGCAACGCTTTACGCTATTGCAGCAAGTCTGTGGGGAGTGTGATGTTGAAGGTAGATGTGGTAAACGATCAATTGGTGTTGGCGGTGCAAGATGATGGGGTCGGAGTTTCTGCCGAGCAACAGAGCAAGTTGTTTGAGCCGTTTTTTACCACCACGGCTGAAGGAACAGGCTTGGGATTGTATGTTGCCAAAGAGTTGTGCGAAGCCAACGGTGCGCGGCTAGAATATCGCGAGGGACAGCAGGGTGCGTGCTTCCAAATATTTTTTAGAGGACTAGACCGCTATGGCGCAAGAAGAAAATACGATAGATAGCCACCAGACCAAAGGCATCCGCGTGCTGCTGGTGGACGATGAGCAGGATATTCTCGATATGTTGCAAATGGCGATACGCAAAATGGGATTCGAAGTCGATACGGCAGGCAATGTGCAGGGCGCGATCAAGAAATTGCAGGCGCAGCGATACAGCCTGTGCTTGACTGATATGCGCTTGCCGGATGGGGATGGATTGCAGGTGGTTCAGCACATTGCACAAAACAATCTAGATATTCCCTGCGCGGTGATTACGGCGCACGGCAATATGGAGAACGCCATTGCCGCGCTAAAGGTGGGCGCGTTTGATTATCTTGCCAAGCCGGTTTCGCTGGCGCAATTGCGCGTGCTGATCAAATCCGCATTGAATTTGCCGCAGCAGGATGCTGGCGAAGCAGTGAGCGAAAAAATGCTGATTGGCCAATCGCCTGCTATGCAAAAAGCACGTGATTTGATCGCGCGGGTGGCACGCAGCGAAGCATCTGTGCACATTACGGGGGAGTCGGGGAGTGGTAAGGAGGTGGCGGCGCGGCTCATCGCGCAAAGTGGGGCGCGACATAACAAGCCATTCATCGCGGTGAACTGCGGCGCGATTCCATCCACCCTGGTTGAAAACGAATTTTTTGGCTACAAAAAAGGGGCATTTACGGGAGCCGACAAAGATCGCGATGGATTTTTCCACGCCGCACACGGCGGCACGTTATTTTTGGATGAGGTGGCAGATTTGCCGTTGGCGATGCAAGTTAAACTGCTACGTGCCATACAGGAAAAGAAGGTGCGAAAAATTGGTGCGACCAGCGAAGAGTCAGTGGATGTGCGCATCATCAGTGCGACGCATTACGACTTGGCGGAGCGTGTACGCCAAAATTTGTTTCGCCAAGATTTGTATTTTCGGTTGAATGTGATCCCGATCCAGATGCCTGCGCTGCGTGAAATGCGTGACGACATATCAAAAATTGCGCAACAGGTTTTGGATCGTTTGCGTGGAGAATCTGCGGCGCATTTTTCGGACGAGGCCATGCGTGCGCTGAAAAGTTATAGCTTCCCAGGTAATGTGCGCGAGTTGGAAAACGCCATTGAGCGCGCATTAACCTTGTGCATGGGTGGCGTGATTGAAGCGCAGGATTTGATGTTGATGTCGGTTGAACATGGGCAGGTAGATAAAACTGCAATCACGGGTAAATACCCACTGCCGGATTATCTGGATAAAGTTGAGAAGCAAGCCCTAGAAGAGGCTTTGGATCAAACCAACTTTAATCGCACAGAGGCGGCCAAATTATTGGGCTTGACGTTTAGAACCATGCGTTATCGCATGGAGCGACTTGGTATTAAAGCACCCGGTGAGATGGACGATGCGGATTGATTCGCAAGGTCTGTTGAGCTGCTGCGAATATATCCCTTCGCCCAACTGCGATGACCGTCCTGGCGGCGCAATCAAATTATTGGTGATACACAATATCAGTCTGCCGCCCAACGAATTTGGCGGTGACGGCGTGAGGCAATTGTTTACCAATACGCTGGATCCCAACGCCCATCCTTATTATGCACAGATTGCCGACTTCAGGGTGTCGGCACATTTTTTTGTGCGTCGCGACGGACATATCATCCAGTTTGTATCATGCCTGAAGCGAGCCTGGCATGCGGGGGAATCGTCCTGGCAGGGGTGCAGTCGTTGTAACGACTTTTCCATTGGGATTGAACTGGAAGGGACAGATGAACTGCCGTTTGCTGATGCGCAATACGCCGCGCTCGCGTCTTTGACGCAAGCGATACGCATTGCTTATCCAATCTGCGGCATTGCAGGTCACAGTGATATTGCTCCGGCACGCAAGACTGATCCGGGTACTTGTTTCGACTGGGTGCGTTATTTGACAAAGCTCTCAGCAGCGAGTAACGCAAACTAAAAAGGAATTCTAATAGTCCGAGCCCTGTCGCAGCACGGTGTTACCTAGGATGTTGAATTTTGAGAGGCATCCTGAAAGTCAGTTTTTTCGCACGCTTCATTGTTTTATTTTCCCTGCCGTGGTTGGTCATGTAGGAGGTTTCTACTTTTATTGTGCAGATGTGCATTTTTTGCTTGCATAATTATTTTTGACTACTACAATTAGCTACCTCAACTGAAAAAATTACTAGATGTAGTGTTTTTAAATTTTGGTTAAATGTAACGTTTTAGAGGGACATCCATGCTCCACGCCGTTAAAGATACTGCCGCGCCCTATTCTGCTCCTGTTAGCTTAGTTTCGGGTTCCGCTCCGACTGTCACTTCAAATACTATTTACGATCAATACAAAGTCATACGCCGCAATGGTTCTGTCGTGGTGTTCACACCGGAAAAAATCGCGATTGCTTTAACTAAGGCATTCATCGCGGTAAACGGCGGTCAGGGTGCTGCATCGGCACGCGTCCGCGAGTTGGTTGATCAATTGACTCATGGTGTGGTTTCCGCGCTGGTGCGTCGCCAGCCGCATGGTGGAACGATGCACATTGAGGATATTCAAGATCAGGTTGAGTTGGGCTTGATGCGTTCGGGCGAGCATGATGTTGCACGCACTTATGTTTTGTACCGTGAGGAGCGTTCGCGTTCACGTGCCAAGGCTAAAGCCAAAGAGCCCGTGCATGTGATCAATGTTGCGGATGAGGATGGGGTGTCGCGTCCGCTGGATTTGGATAGGCTCACCGCAGTGGTGCAAGCCGCCTGTGTCGGCTTGACGGACGTGGTGGATGCGAATGCTGTCATCAAATTGACGCTCAAAGATTTGTACGACGGTGTGGCGCGCCATGAGGTGCGCAAATGTTTGGTGTTGTCGGCGCGCTCGTTAATTGAAAAAGAGCCTGCTTATAATTTTGTTACAGCCCGTTTGTTGTTGAATAACATTTGCGGAGAAGTGCTGGGTGAAGAGGTTTTGCAGGCGGATATGGCGACGCGCTACGCGGAATACTTTCCAAAATTTATCAAGACAGGTATTAAGGCGGGGCTGCTCGATGAAAAGTTGGGGCAGTTTAATTTGAAACGTCTGGCAAAAGAGCTGGATGCGCAGCGTGATTTGCAGTTTGGCTATCTTGGTTTGCAAACATTGTATGACCGTTATTTTTTGCACACTGAAAATAAGCGCATTGAGTTGCCGCAGGCATTTTTCATGCGTGTGGCGATGGGTTTGGCGTTAGGTGAGATTGATCGTGAAGCGCGTGCGGTGGAATTTTACAAGCTGCTCTCCAGTTTTGATTTTATGAGTTCGACGCCTACATTGTTTAATTCCGGTACGCAACGTTCGCAATTGTCCTCGTGCTACCTCACGACTGTGTCGGATGATTTGCATGGTATTTACGATGCCATCAAAGAGAATGCTTTGTTGGCAAAATATGCAGGCGGTTTAGGCAACGACTGGACTCCGGTACGCGCCTTGGGAGCGCACATCAAAGGTACTAATGGACAGTCGCAAGGTGTAGTGCCGTTTCTCAAAGTGGTGAATGATACGGCCGTCGCGGTGAATCAAGGTGGAAAGCGCAAGGGTGCGGTGTGTGCGTATCTGGAAACATGGCATCTGGATGTCGAAGAATTTTTGGATTTGCGCAAAAATACGGGCGATGATCGCCGTCGTACTCACGACATGAATACTGCCAATTGGATTCCTGATTTATTTATGAAGCGCGTGATAGAAGGTGGCGATTGGACATTATTCTCGCCTTCCGATGTGCCCGATTTGCATGATAAATTTGGTGCGGAGTTTGAGCGTGCATACGTTGGCTATGAAGCAAAAGCCGCGAGTGGCGAACTCAAATTGTTCAAGAAAATTCCTGCTGCCAGTATGTGGCGCAAGATGTTGACCATGTTGTTTGAAACAGGCCATCCATGGATTACCTTCAAAGACCCGTGCAACATTCGCTCACCGCAGCAGCACGTTGGTGTGGTGCATAGCTCGAATCTGTGTACTGAAATTACGCTCAATACCAATGAGGATGAAATCGCGGTATGCAACTTGGGGTCGGTAAATTTGGCTGCGCACCTATATCCTAAAGCGCATGAGAAAGCGGGGCAGATTGATCACGCCAAATTGCGCCGTACCATTACCACCGCGATGCGCATGTTGGATAACGTGGTGGACATCAATTATTACGCGGTTGATAAAGCGCGCAATGCCAATTTCAAGCATCGTCCCGTCGGTTTGGGCATCATGGGGTTTCAAGATTGTTTGCATGACTTGCGTATTCCTTATGCGTCGGAAGCGGCGATTGAATTTGCGGATCGCTCGATGGAGGCAGTATGTTATTACGCTTATTGGGCATCCACAGAATTGGCGGAGGAGCGCGGTCGTTACGCTAGCTATCGCGGCAGTCTGTGGGATCGTGGCATCTTGCCGCAAGACTCGTTAGAATTATTGCGTCAAGCGCGCGGTGGTTTTGTCGAAGTCGATATGTCGGTGAGTATGGATTGGGATGTGTTGCGCGCGCGTATCAAACAACACGGTATGCGCAATTCCAATTGCGTGGCGATTGCCCCAACCGCAACCATCTCAAACATCATCGGCGTATCGGCTTGTATCGAGCCAACCTACCAAAACATTTTTGTGAAATCGAATTTGTCTGGCGAGTTCACTGTCATTAATGAACACTTGGTGGCGGATTTGAAACAGCTCGGTTTGTGGGATGAGGTGATGATTGCCGACCTGAATTATTTTGACGGCAGTCTCGCCAAAATTGATCGCGTCCCAGTTGAGCTTCGTAATCTTTACGCAACCGCTTTTGAAGTGGAGCCGAGTTGGCTCATTGAAGCTGCGTCGCGCCGTCAGAAGTGGATAGACCAGGCGCAGTCATTAAATATCTATATGGCAGGTGTATCGGGTCGCAAGCTGGATGAAACTTACAAGCTGGCGTGGTTGCGCGGTTTGAAAACCACCTATTACTTGCGTACCTTGGGTGCAACTTCCGCAGAAAAGTCGACCGGGCGTGCAGGTGCATTAAATGCCGTGCCAACGAATGGTGGTGTGGAAGCAGAAACGCAATTTTGCTCAATTGACAATCCAGAGTGCGAGGCCTGCCAGTAAGTCGTTAGTGGGAAGTCGTTAGTCGCCAGTTATTTAAGCGCGGCTCTACTAACGACTAGTAGCTATCGATTGCTAACTAGTAAAGGGAAAAATATGCTGACATTTGAAGAAAATACTAAATCAATAACGATGCCCTTAGGCATGATGCGCAGTGCGTCGGTATTCGACGAAATCGAAATCGAAATGGATGTGGTCAGAGCTGAACAGCCTGCCGCATCAACAGGACGTATCCGCGTGGAAGACAAGCGCATCATCAATTGCAACGCCGATGTGAATCAGCTCGTGCCGTTTAAATATAAATGGGCGTGGGAAAAGTATTTGGCTGCGTGTGCCAATCACTGGATGCCACAAGAAGTGAATATGACCGCCGACATCGCGTTATGGAAAAGCAATAAACTCACTGATGATGAGCGTTTGCTGGTCAAGCGCAATCTAGGCTTCTTTACCACCGCTGATAGCTTAGCGGCAAACAACATTGTGTTGGGTACATACCGTCACATCAGCAATCCGGAGTGTCGTCAGTATTTGTTGCGTCAGGCTTTTGAAGAGGCGATTCACACTCATGCTTACCAGTACATTGTGGAAAGTTTGGGTTTGGATGAGGGCGAAATTTTCAACATGTATCACGAAGTGCCAAGTATCCGCGCCAAGGATGAATTTTTGCTGCCCTTCATCGACACCTTGACCAATCCCGCATTCAAAACGGGTACGCCAGAATCGGATCGTCAGTTGTTGCGTAGCTTAATTGTATTTGCCTGCATCATGGAAGGGCTGTTTTTCTATGTGGGCTTTGTGCAGATTCTGGCACTGGGTCGCCAGAACAAAATGACGGGCGCGGCGGAACAGTATCAATATATTTTGCGTGACGAATCCATGCACCTGAATTTTGGTGTGGATGTTATCAATCAAATCAAGATGGAAAATCCTCACCTGTGGACCGCAGAATTCCGCGAAGAGATTCGCGGTTTACTGCAAAAAGGCGTGGAATTGGAATATGCCTATGCCGAAGACACCTTGCCGCGCGGCGTGCTGGGTCTCAACGCCTCGATGTTCAAAGAGTATTTGCGATTTATTGCCAATCGTCGCTGCCAACAAATTGGTGTCGATGTGCTGTACCAAGGGGCGACTAATCCGTTTCCTTGGATGGCAGAAATGATCGATCTGAAGAAAGAGAAAAACTTTTTTGAAACCCGCGTCACTGAGTATCAAACCGGTGGCGCGTTGTCCTGGGATTAGGGCACAGTAGAGTGTAGGAGGAGAGCTGTAGCGAGTTAGACCTCACCGCAATGCGGTGGGGTTTTCGCACAGCTGCTTACATTTTTCTGGGCAAGGGCTTTGAGCCACACTTGATGTTAAGTGTGGGTTGGAGGTGTAGTACGGGTAGGTGTTGTATTTTTATAACTTTCATTATTGAAGGAGAATTGAAATGGCAGCAGCAAAGAAAGCAAAACCAGCAGCAAAAAAGGCGGCAGCAAAGCCAGCGGCTAAAAAAGCGGTAGCTAAGAAACCAGCCGCTAAAAAAGCCGTCGCAGCGAAAAAGCCAGCAGCTAAAAAAGCGGTAGCTAAGAAACCAGCCGCTAAAAAAGCCGTCGCAGCGAAAAAGCCAGCCGCTAAAAAAGCGGTAGCTAAACCAGCCGCTAAGCCAGCCGCTAAAGCAGCCGCTAAACCAGCCGCTAAAAAAGCGGTAGCTAAACCAGCCGCTAAACCAGCAGCTAAACCAGCAGCTAAGCCAGCAGCTAAACCAGCAGCTAAGCCAGCAGCTAAAACAGTCGCAGTGGTTTCCAAGCCAGCAATGCCTGCTTCGACTCCCATGCGTCCGGCTGCAACATGGCCTTTTCCTACTCCAGGAATCGGCAAGCCGAACTAATCGGGTCTGGCTTTACTGTGGTGCAAGCCCTGGAGGCACAGGTAGTACGGGGCTGACCACAGTGACTCGTAATTTTGGCGCACTAATGGGTGCGTGCGCCTTTTATCACTAACGCAAGGTTAGTGCGTTTTTTCTCTCGGAACGTTGCAAACGTTCTGGTTTGCGATTGGCGTTCTGCCCCCCAAAGGTTTTATCGGAAATTTATCCTCTAGTTTTGCAGTGCAACGTGATACAGGGTAATCGGTGTGCCGCTATTTTTATCCAGCGCGATGCCTGCTTCTACACCCGCCCTCGCTATGTCCGTCGCCGTGTCGTGATGGCTGTAGGCGTGATGCAATGCGCCGAGCGCGAACTCATGCCCTGATCCGATCGCCCAATATTGCGTGTATTCAAACACCTCGCGCATTGAGTACACGCCAAAGATGCCGTGGGCATTGGCAATTAGCGCGGTGATTTGACTGGACTCATAAGGGTCTTCCTCATCTTCTTTGGGGTTGAGAAAACATTCTTCCTTTAGGATGGGATGCAATTTGCGAAATGTTTCAAAAATTTCAGCCTTGCTGTTAAGCTTCACCTCAGACATTTTGGCGAATAAATTCGCCAGCACCAAGTGATGTGCAGCGCTGCCGCAAATGCCGACGTAGCTGTCGCCAATGTGTAAAATTTTATCGTGCGAAGCATCCAAATGCGCGGGTAAGCGAGTATTGCCAAAGGTGGTCAGGGTGTCGGCTGCAATCGCGGCGACACCCTTTTTTCTAACTGCAACAATAGTGGTCATGGTTGTTTCCTGAGTGTTAAACGTAAAGGCATTATCCCTTAATAATTCATGAGCTTCTATTGCCAATCGCTTCCTTACGCAGTCAATGCCGAGCATTATTACGCCGCGCTCGCGGATTTGCCGTGGGCGGTGTGGCTTGATAGTGGCGGCATGGCACGCTATGACATTCTCACTGCTGCGCCTTATCGCACTGTGGTGTTGCAAGAGCAAGATGTTTGCGCTGACCCATTTGCATTGCTGCGTGAGGAGTTGGGTGAGTGTGTTGCACCGATAGCGGATATACCTTTTGCGGGTGGCGCATTGGGCTATTGGAGCTATGATTTGGCGCGACGCATGGTGACCTTATCCAATGTGGCGAACAATACTGAGCAGCTACCCGACATGGCAGTGGGCATTTACGATTGGGCGTTGGTACTGGATCATGACACACGTACCGCCAGCTTGGTGTCGCATCAGCGTTTTGCTGAAACACCTGCATTACTGCCACTTATCTTCAATCGCTTGCAAGGTAAGCAAGTACTGCCTACGGACATGTTTCGTGTGCATGGAAATGTCACTTCAAACTTTACTCCAGAAGGCTATGCAAACGCATTTAATCAAGTGCAAAATTACTTACAGGCGGGCGACTGTTATCAAATCAACCTTGCGCAACGTTTTAGTGTGCAGGCAGAAGGCAATGCCTTATGGGCATATCTCAAGCTGCGCGAGCTAAATCCCGCGCCGTATTCTGCTTTCCTAAATTTGCCGCAAGCCCAGATTCTATGTGCCTCACCAGAGCGTTTTCTGCGCGTGCAAAACGGAGCTGTGGAAACTAAGCCCATCAAAGGTACGCGTCCGCGCAGTAGCAATGCACAACAAGATCAACAACTAGCCGACGAGTTGCGGCAACACCCCAAAGACCGTGCGGAAAATTTAATGATTGTCGATTTGCTGCGCAGCGATTTAGGTAAAAATTGCGCGGCTGGTTCGGTGCGCACACCCAAATTATTTGAAGTGGAAAGTTTCGCCAACGTGCATCATCTGGTTAGTACTGTCACTGGGCAAGTCGCCGCAGGACGCGATGCACTCGACGTATTGCGCGATTGCTTTCCAGGCGGATCAATCACCGGCGCGCCCAAGCAACGTGCCATGCAGATCATTGAACAGCTAGAGCCGCATCGGCGCGGCGTGTATTGCGGTGCAATCGGTTATGTTGGCTTTGACGGCAACATGGACACCAACATTGCCATTCGTACTCTGGTATATGCTAACAACGAAATTCGCTGCTGGGCGGGCGGGGGCATTGTTGCGGATTCGGTGAGTGCGGATGAGTATCAGGAGACTTTCGATAAAGCAGGGGGAATGTTGGCGTTGCTCATCCAGCACGGGGGCTTATAGTTTAAGGTGACGCGTTACGCTCGACCAACTTTGTTTAGAAAACATAAATAGTAGCGGCGAACGCTGCTTGGTAACGGGGTGGCAATTCTTTAAGTCCAGTGCGTGCAGCATCGACGGTATGGTAGACGCCATACAGTGCGCGTAGTCCATTCTTCGAGCCAAATTTAGCTGGCAGCATATAAACTTCGTTAAGCTTTCCAAGTTTGTCGGCGCGCTGTAAAAAGCCTTCCATTTTGATTGGATTGATTTCTTCGTTGTAGAACAGTTGAATGCTCGCCACATTTCTTTTGTTTGCAAGCAATTGTTTGCCAGCTGCGAGGCGTTGCTCATACAAGCTGCCTGTTGGTTTTTTTGGGGGCTTGGATTGTTCAGATTCTACGCCTGGCACTAGCGGAAAGCTGGTGTAAGTGCCGCTGACGGCGGTGTTTTCTGGCACGATGATTGGGCTGGAGGCTGCCACTGCAATGGGTGCTGACACTGCTATTGGGCTGGAAGCCGCTATAGCCACAGGGACTGTTTTACGCGGAGATGATGCTGCCAACAACGGAGGGGTGGTGTTCATCGAGGCGGTATTGGCTGCCGCAAATGGCGAAAAATCTTGTTTTACTAACCATAAAATAGCAACATCAATCAGTATTAACGCAACACCCCACGCAATGAGTTTTTTGTAACGAGAGGGTGCGCGAGGTTGCAGTTCGCTATCTTTTATGGCGGTCTTAATATGCCGCGCTTCGATGTTGTGTGTGCCTTCTACAAAAGCTGCCAACAGGGCTTTATCCGCTAATACATTGACACGCCGCATCAGTCCTTGCGATGCATCTGCGATAAGTTTGATAGCGGGCGCAGAGAAAATGTTGGGACCGTGGTAGCCCGCGGTACGCAGCCGAAATAACAAATAGTTGTTGAGGAGGTCTCGTGATAGCGGCTGCATGTTAAAGTGATGCACGATGCGATCTTTGAGCTGGCGCATGTTGGGCTGATCAAGTTTATCGTTCAGCTCAGGCTGTCCGAACAGTACAATTTGCAACAGCTTGGCATTGCCTACTTGCAGGTTGTAAAGCAAGCGCAACTCTTCTAGGGTATCCAATGGCATGGCATGCGCTTCATCCACCAACACCACGACTCGCTTGTCCTCACGCCCTTTTTCCTCCAACTTTCTTTGAATGTGCTGCATCATCACGCCGACGCGCTCATCATTCATTTCGAGTCCCAAGCCGTCGCCTATCGCGTACAACATTTCCTCACGCGTTAAACTGGGATTGGCAAGGTAAATGGTTTCTATATGCGGGGGGAGTCGCTCCAGCAACATGCGGCATAGCATGGTTTTGCCGCTGCCGACTTCGCCACTGACTTTGACAATACCTTCTACTTTGCAAACTGAATAAATCAGAGCTTCGAGTATTTCGCCGCGATTTGCACCCGAAAAAAAGAACTCCGTGACGGGAGTGATGCGGAAGGGTTGTTCGGTGAGTCCAAAATGTTCTAAGTACATTTTCGATACCTACGAGTTAAGGTTTGCATGGGTACTCATACGACTATGCAAGGTGGTGCGATTTAGCCCAAGCAGCTTGGCGGCTTCGCTGATATTGCCGTCCGCCAACTCCAGAGCCGCGCCAATATACATGCCTTCTTGATCGTGCAGCAACTGATTTAAGCTGAAGTTGCCTTGTTGTAATTGCCGCTTAATATCGTTGGGTGAGGACGAACTCGATGTTTGCATTTCAAACGGATCGAACTCCTCTTGCAGTTGCGTAACGCTAATCATTTTGCCGGAGTACTTGGTGCTCAGCCGAATCACGATATTGCGCAGCTCGCGGGTGTTGCCAGGAAAGCTGTATTGTTCCCACAATAGCAATGCGTCGGCGGCTATCTCGAACGGAGCTTGTTTGATTTGCTGCGCGTAAAGTGTGCGGAAGTGATTGAGCAATGCGAGCTTATCTTTGCCCAGTTCGCGCAATGGTGGAACGGCAATAGAAAAAACATTTAAGCGGTGATACAGGTCGCCGCGAAAAATGCCTTCCTTAACAGACGCGCGTAAATTGCGATTGGTCGCCGCGATGATACGCGCGTTGCTTTTACGTGTAGAAGTTTCCCCCACGCGTTGATATTCGCCGTTCTCCAGCACGCGCAATAGCTTTGCTTGCATTTCCAACGGTAGTTCGCCAATCTCATCCAGAAACAGTGTGCCATTCGATGCGTCCTCAAAAAATCCTGCTTGAGACGACGTTGCGCCAGTGAATGCGCCTTTGCAGTAGCCAAATAAAGTTGGCTCAATTAGCGTAGGCGCGATGGCGGCGCAATTCAAAATCTTGAAAGGCGCGCTGGGGTTCTGCCCATATTTTTGAATGGCAGCCGCGACTAACTCCTTGCCACATCCTGATTCACCTTCAATCAAAACAGGGAAAGGAATGCTGGCATACATAGTGATTTGGTTACGCAACGCCTTGATGGCGGTGCTTTGTCCGACAATGCCGAGAGATTGTTCAGAAACAGCCTGGTCGCTGCTTGCGACCTTCAGTGCCTCATCGAGATACTGCTTTATTTTCGCTGGCGCACAAGGCTTGGCGATGAAGTCAATCGCACCCAATGCACGCGCATGGCGAGCATTGCTTTGATCACTTTGCCCAGACAACACAAAAATTTTAATTTGCGGTGAATGGGTGAGTAGCTCCGCAATCAAACTAAAGCCTTCGTCTGGGCGATGGGGCGTGGGCGGCAACCCCAGATCGATCAATGCAAGCTGCAAGGGTGCGCTCATCCGACGCATCAGTTCAATCGCCGCAGGACGTGATTCTGCTTGATAGCATTGGAAGCTTGCCTCGAAAGCGAGTGCCAATCCTTCGCGTATCAGGGGATCATCGTCAACGATGAGTAGGGTGGGAAGCGGCGCGGCAGTTTTCAATAGCGGATAGTGATGCGAAGTAATGGGGGAGTAATAACTGTTCGGCTATGCCGTCCAGTCCTGAAGTTTGAGGCCATGCACCCGATTAAATTCTTGAGTGTTGTTGGTGACTAGCACCGCTTCTTCATGCTTCGCGTGTCCTGCCAATAACATAATCTGCTTTGTCGCGTGGCTTACCCAGTTTAGGGCGGGTTGGCTTTTTAGGGGTGGTAGTACGTGTTTTGCTTGCGGTCATGGTGATGCCCTCCTAACGATTTATCGCTTACGGGGAATTCTACGTTAAACAGACGGCAAATGAAATTCACAGCCATCCCAATCTGCTCCATGAGCGTTTGGTGAATTATGGGCAGTTCGAATATCATAGCAACTCCTTGATAAATTAAACTTAAACTTAAACTTAAACTTAAACTTAAAAGCCTTTCCTCGCAAATCTATCCTAATTAAATATCGTGAAAACCCACATTC
>JBEBKA010000027.1:0-31054 GCA_040079595.1 Gallionella sp. | reverse complement strand
TAGCGAGAGGGCATCGGGCTTGCCCGTGAGATCGACACCCTGCGTCATTTCGTATTCGTCACGCAATATCTGCAAAAATGGACTGAGCATACACGCCTCGCCATTACGCTCTTTTTGCCAGGTTACCAGCGCGCAGTTGTTCATTTTCAGCAGGGCGAGTAAATCATCGTGTTGTCGTGCGGCGTGTATGCTGCGTGTCGGCAAATTCAAAGTGGAACGCACCGCATCGTTGAACCAGCGACCGCCATCCGCCACACTGGGCAGATGGTCGGCATCACAGCCCAACAGCAACACAGCATCGAAAGCGCGCCAACGCGTCGCAGCCAAATGGGTAAATCGCACCGTGCTGGTTATGCCGCTATCCTGATAAGTTTGCGTATCCAATTGTT
The DNA here is from genome assembly GCA_040079595.1 of Gallionella sp. GTDB lineage: Bacteria > Pseudomonadota > Gammaproteobacteria > Burkholderiales > Gallionellaceae > Gallionella. The sequence goes on along the minus strand of JBEBKA010000027.1, from coordinate 30,665 downwards.
GCGCCAACCAACGCCGCCATTCGTGGAAAGCATAACGCCCGGTGTCCTGCGCCAATTCCTGCCGCCATGTTTCCAATGCGCGTAACAACTGTTGCCCCGCATCGTCTTGCGATAAGCCGCTGTCTATGCCAAGCACGTTCAAACTTTCGTCCAATGCGGACAGCCATTCAGCCAATGTTCTTTTCTTGCCCTGTTCAAGCAAGGCTGCTGCCTGCCGCAAACGCGCCAGCGGCTCATGTAATGCCACCTCATGCGCAGCGAGGGCAAGGAATTTATCCAGACCGGACACCACCCCATGCTTGCGCAGCAGCTGTTCCAATTGATAGACCACCGACTTGCGTTCACTCGCCGCCATATCGGCGAAGATGAACGGTGACTTGATCAGATCGAGTAAATCCACATGATAAAAATCACTTTGCAGCGCGGTCAGCCAGCGATCCAATACTGTACTGACGGATAACGTGGCAAATGTCCAACCCGTCTCATCTGCCACCAGCACTTCAGCACGCTCCAGTAAGGCGCGCAACCGCCGCGCCACGACACGGTCTTGCGCAACAATGGCAATGTCGCGCTTGCCTTCATTCAGCCAACGGCGTACTTGCATTGCTGCGGCACGGGCTTCTTGTTCGAGAGAGGTGGCGGCGAAACAGCGTGCAAAATTTTCCCTCTCCCCCAGCCCCTCTCCCGTAAACGGGCGAGGGGAGTAAATCAGATCCCTCTCCCACGAATGGGAGGGGGTTGGGGAGAGGGCATCCATCTCGCGCAAGTCAAACACTTTCACCTTTGCACGCAGCGCATACTCCTCTAAAAAACGTTGCTCCAGCGCGTTCCAATTCGAGGCACGCAACACGAACAACGGTTGCTTTGCCTGCACCGCCAACTTTGCCAAGCGTTGCTGGTAAGCGCGCGCCGCATCTAGCTCTGTACCGCTTTGCATGGCGTGCCACAGCTCAAACACCAGACGCGCTTCCAATTGCAACGTGCTGTTTTGTCGCGCCTGATACGCTTGTTGCACAGCAATGGCGAAAGTTTCCGCATCACTTGGCAACGCAGTGAGCGATTGCGTCAATTCATCAAACAGCGTGAGCAGTTCCTGCGTCATGCTCCACAGGTCGGCATTCCCAAACCATTTCTGTTTACGCAGATGTTGATACAACAAAGCACTGCGTTGGCTATCGGCAACCACAGCGTCATCCAGCGCAACGCTTTGCGCCCACTCGTTGAGCGTTACCATCTGCGGCAACAATAGCGCAGGCACTTTCGCCTCGCGTATCAAGGCTTGTGCTAACGGTTGTGCGGCGTGGTAATTGGGGAGAAGTACGGTGAGATTGCGCAGGTCTGGAACGACCTGCGCATGAGCTGAAAGAATGTGTTGCGCGACCTCGCTATAAAACACCTGAGTAAGTCAAAGCCTGTAGCCTACCGCTCAAGAAGATGAAGCTTGTCTTTCACCGCCAGCCAATCATCGGCATCGGCAGGCGCGTCTTGCTTCTCAACAATCGGCTTCCACAATTTCGCCAATTCGGCATTCAACGCCAAGAAGTGTCTCTGGCTTTCAGGTAAATCGTCTTCGGCAAAAATCGCCTCGGCGGGGCATTCCGCTACACACAAGGTGCAATCGATACACTCATCGGGATCGATCACCAAAAAATTTGATCCAGCACGAAAACAGTCCACCGGACACACTTCCACACAGTCGGTGAATTTACATTTGATGCACGATTCGGAAACTACATAAGTCATTGCTGCACTCCAATTTGCAAAAGTGTCGCATTCTATCAAATTTAATTTGCTTCACAGCACCGCTATTTTTGGTTAGGATACAACCTGAAATTGCGCGACACCCCCCATCTAGTCGCAGTCATATCCCAAAACAACTCCATTCATTTAAGCGAGAACACACCATGAGCGAACATATCCATTACGTTTCCGATGCCACTTTTGAAGCCGAAGTCATTCAAGCACCGTTGCCTGTATTGGTCGACTACTGGGCTGAGTGGTGCGGTCCTTGCCGCATGATTGCGCCGATTTTGGAAGAGGTTTCCAAAGAATACGTTGGTCGTTTGACTGTTGCCAAACTCAATGTGGATGACAATCAACAAACCCCTGCCAAATATGGGATACGCGGCATTCCCACCTTGATGTTATTCAAAAATGGCGACATCGCTGCGACTAAAGTGGGCGCGTTGTCCAAATCTCAATTAACCGCTTTTATTGACAGCCACATCTAAAGCGTTTACTGTCCCGCCCGCATTGCCTCTCCAGCTTCGTCCCAAACAGCTAAACAAAACGAACATCTCCAGGCCATGCGGGTAGTTTTCTCTAGTCCGACACCATTACCTCGACACAACCCTTTCACAATACCTTGAACTTCAATCAACCTCCCTGCGTCACATCTATGCACTTATCAGATATAAAAACCAAACACATCACCGAACTCGTTGAAATGGCTGCGGTCAGTCAAATTGAGAACGCCAATCGAATGCGCAAGCAAGACCTGATGTTCGCGCTACTCAAGAGTCACGCAAAAAAAGGCGAAAGTATTTTTGGTGACGGCACGCTGGAAATTTTGCCGGATGGTTTTGGTTTCTTACGTTCACCCGATACGTCATACTTGGCGGGTCCTGACGACATCTACGTTAGCCCCAGCCAAATTCGCCGTTTCAATTTGCACACGGGCGATTCGATAGAGGGCGAGATACGCACACCTAAAGACGGCGAGCGTTATGTCGCGCTGGTAAAGGTGGATAAGGTAAACGGCGAGCCGCCTGAAAATGCCAAGAACAAAATTCTGTTTGAAAATCTCACGCCATTATTTCCCACCGAAGCATTAGTCCTAGAAAGAGACATTAAGGCGGAAGAAAACATCACGGGTCGTATCATCGACATCGTTGCACCCATCGGTAAAGGTCAGCGCGGCTTGTTGGTCGCCTCCCCAAAATCGGGCAAAACGGTGATGTTGCAACACATCGCACACTCCATTTCCTCCAATAATCCCGATGCTACTTTAATCGTATTGTTGATCGACGAGCGTCCTGAAGAAGTCACCGAGATGACCCGCACCGTGCGCGGCGAAGTGGTCGCGTCAACTTTCGATGAGCCTGCGGCACGCCACGTCCAAGTGGCTGAAATGGTTCTGGAAAAAGCCAAGCGGCTGGTCGAACACAAGAAAGATGTCATCATCCTGCTCGACTCCATCACTCGTCTAGCGCGTGCTTACAACACCGTTATACCTTCCTCCGGCAAGGTGTTGACCGGTGGTGTGGATGCCAATGCGTTACATCGCCCGAAACGCTTCTTTGGCGCGGCACGTAACATTGAGGAAGGCGGCTCTCTGACCATCATCGCTACCGCGCTGGTGGATACTGGCTCACGAATGGACGACGTGATTTACGAAGAATTCAAAGGCACAGGCAATATGGAAATCCATCTGGATCGCCGCATGGCCGAAAAACGAATCTATCCGGCAATTAACGTAAACCGTTCCGGCACACGTAAAGAAGAGCTGCTCATTAAACAAGACATCCTGCAACGCATCTGGCTGCTGCGTAAATTACTCTACCCTATGGATGAGCTGGACGCGATGGAGTTCTTATTGGATAAGATCAAAGCGACAAAGAACAATGCAGAGTTCTTTGATTCAATGAAACGTTGATAAGTATCACGAATACTCAACCTCACCTCACTCGCCTGGCTGCTGAACCTCTCGTCTATGAAAGCACGAGAGTGTTCTGCTGTAACAAAACCCGTTGGTATTAGACATGGCGACAGTTTTGCCGCGAAGTCGAAACATTGCGGCCTGATAGCATATATGCTACCTTTCTAACATGATTCCGCTTGTCATTGATACCGACGTATTCGTTGCCGCATTGCTGTCGCGTAACGATAGCAGCATCGCACGTGAAGTGATACGCCGATGTTTGCAAGGCTTTTATCAACCGTTGTTTGGCGTGGCGTTATTCAGTGAATATGAAGCCTTGCTGTCACGTGACAAACTATTCGCCGAATGCCAATTAAGTTATAAAGAACGTGAAGCGGTTTTTGCAGCTCTACTCAAACAAGCGAGATGGATAGAAATTTATTTTGCATGGCGACCTAACCTGCAAGATGAAGGCGACAACCACTTAATCGAATTGGCGGTTGCCTGTGGTGCGCAAGCAATCATCACCCGCAATACCCGTGATTTGAAAAATGCAGAGTTACTTTTTCCCGACACAAAAGTTTTAACCCCGAAACAATGCTTAGAGGTATTCAAATGTCCACCATGACCATCCGACTCCCCGACGACAAACACTTGCGCTTGAAGCAGCTCGCCAAGTCGCGTCACCTCAGCATCAATAAATTGGTTGAAGAACTCGCCACCTCAATATTATCGGCACACGATGCCGAAGTTCGCTTTCACGCGCTTGCTCTGCGCGGCAATCCGAAGAAGGCACTCGCGCTGCTAGATAAGTTGGATGCCAGCCGAAAATAATAAAAAAGGTAGTGACCAACAAAAAGTCCACCGAAATTCGGTGGGCTTTTTTGATTTTAACAACTCAAGGGTTAGAGATGTAACCTGCTTGCAGTTTATTGGTGACAGTATCATTTGTAATAATTCCGCCGCTGGTACTGGAAAAATCATAGATATACTCAACAGGTGTTCCCGCTGACGGAGAAAAATATCCAACGTAATTTGCTGTACGTGTTACACCTGCCGTAGTTTCTGTCCACGTGGCATTTATCTGGAGGCAATCGGTAAATATTCCAGCAGGTACAATGCGCGTGACATTGAAGGCTGTGATAGTTGCAGTATGTGCGCTTGTTCCCGTAGCTGAGTCTGCTGGAACAGCAGTCCAAGCTGTCCCTATTGAAAAAGTAGCAGGCAATACCACAACAGGCGGATGAATTCCGTCACTAGATACCAGCGCACCCGTAGCATCAATTTTTTCAGTGTACGTGCTAGAAGGGGACGCTGTCCCTCCAGCAGGTGTGTAGGTATGGGTGAATGTTACTACGCCACCTGCGTTGGCAGTTATAGTATCTACCTGTGTTCCCCTTGAGGTAGAAGTCGGTTGTCCTGTAATCGCCAATACTCCTGTCTCTAAATGAGTCCACATATTACCCACCGCATTTTTCGTGAGGTATTGAGCTGCCGTGCCAGATGTATTGCTGCCACCCGTATTACCGCCACTACTTTCACCCCCTCCGCCACATGCAACAACAACGATACTAAGCAGCATTACCAACAACAATTTAATGGTTTTCAATTTTTTCTCCACTGGGTCAAAATTTTTAGAAGGGCGAAATATCAACTACAAGGTTTAATATGTCACCCAATAGGTTTTCTATCTGGCGCGAGTGTGTCTCACACTTCGCTTATGCAAACAGATGAAAAACTCGACTTCTCCAAACGGCTCATGCTCGCGCTCAAGCGCAGCCATAAACCAGTCGATGGCGCAGTAAATCTTGCATTGCAGTTCAACCTTCGTCATCCGCACGATTCCATCACGCCTCAATCAGCCCATAAATGGTTAACAGGGAAGTCCAAACCGACTGCTGACAAGATTGAGACGCTGGCAAGCTGGTTAAATGTTTCGGCACATTGGCTGCGCTATGGCTCGCCAAATGACGTTAAGCAAAAATCCTCTACAAGCACACGACGCATCAAATCACAGACAGAAAGAGATGGCTCGCTTAACGAGATGGAAACAAAATTGATAACGCAGTTTCGGCGACTCTCAACACATCAACGGAATTTGATAGCCGAGTTAACCGAACAGCTTGCGGCTGAACAGGAAATTTGGCCTGAACAAAAGTAACTTTCAAAAATGGTTTTGACGCTCGCGGATATTTATGTATAATCCGCGCCTTCGCAAAAACCGCACTAGATCGAGGTTGTTATGTACGCAGTTATTAAAACCGGTGGTAAGCAGTATCGCGTGACCAACGGCGAAACATTAAAAGTTGAAATTCTTGCTGGCGACGTTGGCAGTGCCATCGTACTGGACAAGGTGTTGATGGTTGCCGATGGCGACAAGCTGTCTGTAGGCAAGCCTATGTTGCTTGGTGCTACGGTGAAAGCGACTATCGTTGCGCACGGTCGTGGCGACAAGGTTCGCATCTTCAAGATGCGTCGTCGTAAGCATTACCAAAAAAATCAAGGTCATCGTCAAAATTACACTGAAATCCGCATCGACGGCATTTCTGCGTAATCTGTTAAGGAGCATATAAAATGGCATCAAAAAAAGGCGGCGGTAGTACCAGTAACGGACGCGACTCGCACTCGAAGCGACTTGGGATCAAGAGCTACGGCGGCGAACTGATTAGCGCGGGCAGCATCATCGTGCGTCAACGCGGCACTGAATTTCATCCTGGCGATAACGTCGGCATGGGCAAAGATCACACGCTGTTTGCCAAGATCACCGGCAAAGTAGTGTTCGCTATCAAAGGCGCACAACAGCGTAGAACAGTTTCCATCGTAGCTGCTTAAGCGAATTCGATTGAAGCAAATTAGCCCTATCAGACGATAGGGCTTTTTTATTTATATTGGTACAACATGAAGTTCATCGACGAGTCAAAAATCGAAGTATTTGCGGGCAAAGGCGGCAACGGTATCGCCAGCTTCCGCCGTGAGAAATACATCGATAAAGGTGGTCCTGATGGCGGTGATGGTGGGCGCGGTGGCAGCGTGTATGCCATGGCAGACTGCAATATCAACACCTTGGTGGACTATCGCTTTCAACGCATCCATCGCGCCAAAAATGGTGAATCTGGGCGTGGTTCGGATTGCTATGGCAAAGGTGCGGATGACATCATTCTGCGCATGCCCGTCGGCACAGTCATCACCGACATCAATAGCGGTGAAGTCATTGCCGACCTTGCCAACGATGGCCAAAAAACCTTGCTCGCGCAAGGCGGCATTGGTGGCTTGGGCAATATCCATTTCAAATCCAGCACCAACCGCGCGCCGCGCCAATGCACGCCCGGCACTGAGGGTGAAGCCCGCGAGTTGCAATTGGAATTAAAAGTGCTGGCTGATGTGGGTTTGCTGGGAATGCCGAACGCTGGAAAATCCACATTCATTCGCGCGGTGTCCGCTGCCAAACCCAAAGTGGCCGATTACCCTTTCACCACGTTGCACCCAAATCTGGGTGTGGTACGCGTGTCCGATGAAAAAAGTTTTGTCATCGCCGACATTCCCGGATTGATTGAAGGTGCGGCTGAAGGTGCTGGGCTGGGACACCAATTCCTGAGACACTTGGCGCGTACTCGCGTGTTGTTACATCTGGTGGATATTGCGCCGTTGTACGAGGGGATTGATCCTGTGCATGATGCTTACGCCATCCTGAATGAACTGAAAAAATATGACCAAACTTTGTATGACAAACCGCGTTGGCTGATATTAAACAAGTTGGATTTGGTCGAAAATGGTGAGGAAAAAATCGCCGCATTCCTTAAAGAATTTACCGACTATGATCGATACTTCGCTATCTCGGCAATCAGCGGAACGGGCTGCAAGGAATTGACTTACGCCATCATGGAACATCTGGTTACCATGCGCGAGCAAGAGCAAGAAGAAGCGTCCAAAAATACACCTGACACTGACTTAACCACGCTTTAAGTTGAGTATATGAAAACCGCTTTATCAACATCCAAACGCATCGTCGTTAAAGTAGGCAGCAGCTTGGTGACCAACCAAGGCGCGGGACTTGACCTCGATGCTCTGAGCAATTGGGCGCGACAAATTGCTGCGCTAGCCGCAAGTGGATACGAGGTCGTATTGGTTTCGTCCGGTGCGATTGCCGAGGGTATGCAACGGCTGGGTTGGAACACTCGCCCAACCTCGATACACGAGTTACAAGCCGCTGCCGCAGTTGGTCAGATGGGCTTGGTACAAGCCTACGAAACCTGCTTCCGTAAACATGACTTACATGCTGCACAAGTGCTGCTTACCCACGCTGATTTGGTGGATCGTGAACGTTACCTAAATGCTCGCGCTACTTTGACCACCTTGCTTGGTTTACGCGTCATCCCCATCATCAATGAAAACGACACAGTCGTCACCGATGAAATTAAATTTGGTGACAATGACACATTAGGCGCGCTGGTCACCAATTTGATTGAAGCCGATGCGCTTGTCATCCTCACCGATCAAAGCGGGCTTTACACGGCAGATCCGCGCAAAGTCCCTACTGCGACTTTAGTAAATTTGGCGCAGGCGGGTGACGCGCAATTGGAGAATATGGCAGGCGGTGCAGGCAGTGCAATTGGGCGCGGCGGCATGTTGACCAAGATACTCGCGGCAAAGCGTGCGGCACGCAGCGGCGCGCATACCGCCATTGCCTCTGGGCATGAACGCGATGTGCTGCTGCGCTTGCTGCAAGGCGAATCCATCGGCACGTTGCTCACCTCCCCTACCCTACCCTTGGCAGCCCGTAAACAGTGGCTTGCGGATCATCTACAAGTCACGGGCAAGCTGGTGTTGGATGACGGTGCAATCAAAGCACTGCGTGATGATGGAAAAAGTTTGCTGCCCATCGGCGTAAAGAATGTCTTCGGGGAATTTCAACGCGGCGCAGTGGTTGCATGTGTGAGCGAATCGGGTGCAGACATCGCACGTGGGCTGACCAACTACAATGCAGACGAGGTACGCCGCATCGCGGGTCATCCCAGCAAAGAAATAGACGCACTGCTGGGTTACGGTGGCGACAGCGAAATTATTCATCGGGACAATCTGGTTTTGTTATGAAGCAACAAAACCAGATTGTGGTGAAGACTCATATCGGCGCAGCCGATGTGAAGCCGCGTAGCGGTGGTCGTAACCACAACTTAGTCGCGTTGTAAATGTAGAAGCTGCTCCTACACATATTTTTAGGGAACAACATGAAACGAATCGATTCAGAATTTGCATTTCAGGCACGCGAATTAGCTGCACAAATTGAGGATACCCTGGGCGATCCGCCCAACCGGAAAAACTACCGCATGGTGGTAGATGCGCTCGTGGCGGAATTCACCAAGGGTGCATTTGTCGAGGACGTGAATTTTTTAAGTCTCGCCTTGGTTGATCATCTGCGGTTCAATAATTTGCCGAGTTTACTGGCATCCGCGAAGCAATATGAGTCTGGAAATTCCGCCGAAATAATCGACATGGTATCGGCTGAAGGTGCGTGTGCGACGATGCTCGCCGCGATTTTCAAAACGCATCCAGACCTCACTCGCCAAGCGATTATTGTTGCCTTCCTACATAAAAATCCCAAGTTGTGGCTGCATGAAGAACATGCTGCGTCAGCAGAAGATAAGGATGAAAATGACGATGATACGGACAGTGAAAATGACGGGCCAAGCTCAGATGTGGTCGGTTTGTTTGACGAGGTAGGAGACTAAATTGTCGGACGAAATCAATCTTCCCGCACTCAGAAAACAATTCACCGAGCTGGTTATCGCGGGTTCGACCGAGCGCGCCGAGGAAGCCTTCAGTGAAGCGGTTGAAGAGTTTGGTGATCTCGCTGTCGTCGAGGTGTTGGCTACGATAGAGCCGCAGATTACCTCCTTGCATTTGTCCGCGTTTGATGGTGGAAAATTGTCGCTTGCCACATTGCTTGTGCCGCCCCAAGCATGGGCGGAGAGCTTGGCGTTCTTCGCCGCAAAATGGCGTGAAGATGATATTGAGAATGACCCCGAAATACTGGCAGAAGCTTTATTGGCACACGTACACGGCGTGATTTTCTCGACTGATGATCCCGCACGTCGCAGTGAACTCCTCGCTGCCGCTGCTGCAACCGATAGCGGCATCATTGCACTAACGGTTTTATTTTCGCTTGCGCCAGAAGACATTCTTGAAATCGCCGACAACATTCATTCGATGCGTTCCTATGTCACTGGCTCAACCGAAAATGACCACGATGTTGTTCCGCTGGCAATCGAGCTTGCCAAAGCCAGCGAAGACGGCTGGGAACGCGCGCTCTATGAGTTATACCCAAATTTCTTGCATGACCCAGACTCCGTCAGAGAGAAATTTGAAACCGAAGAAGAGGAAGGCGAGCGCACCACTCATCGCTCCACTCAAGAACTGCTCTACAGGCTGCGTAAGCTAGTTCCTACGCGCAAAAATGAAACAACCGCACCAAGCAAACACAAACGTTTGGGCAGCGACATTTTCTCTTAATAGTTTGAATGCTTAAAGTTGCGTCAAAAAACCAATCGGATAATCAACCGATTATTTCACTCGCTGAACAACAGCCTTATTTAATGCGCGCCATCAAGCGGCTGGCGCAGCGCGGTGATTACCAAAGCGATGCCTCGCAATTACTCGGCGACCTTAGCGGCATCACCGCGATGGTGGCGGACAAATTCACTAACGACCGCACTGCCGAAGGTATTCAAGAAGCGTTACGCCTCACGGTAGGTTGCATATCACTAGGATTGAGCCAAGCACAGCTACAGGATGACGATGAAGCGGCGATCAATCTACTCATTGAACATGGCGCAGAGCGTGTATTTCAACAAGGGTTTCGTCTAGTGCGCGACCTCGCCAAGCTGCCAGAAGTGGCGATGCTGAGTCCGTTTGATAACACCCCGCACGAACAAGAGCGTCAGCTAAAAAGTGTGTTCTTAAAATTTTGCAATGCAGACCCCAATACTTTTTGGGGCGGGCATAAAAACTTCCAACGTGAATTAGAAAATCGAAAAAAAACCTTAAGCGTAATTCAATGCGCGCAATGGTTGCGTAAACACCACCACGATGGTGCGATTAAAGAAGAAGACATGGATGCCGATGGGGTGTTAGCTGTTGCGGTTATTTTCGCCGTTCAAGGTAATGGGGAAATTGTCGCTAGAGCGGGACAGAAAAAATTTGAAGCCTTGATTGATTTTGTTCGCCTGACTAAACCAGACTTTGAAAGCAGTTGGGCGAAGTTCCTGAAAAAAATTCCAGTTGAACATCAGCCCGTCATTCAAGAGCGCATCAATACAATAAAATTCACCTCGATGATCACGCTCATCCAAAAATCTAGCGAAACGAAACCCACCAAGCCCAAGCTGGCAGCCTTGCTAAAAGAATTACAAAATCATGGTGGCAGCGAAGTGGATATTGATTATCCTTAGCTCGGCAAAAAGCTCTTCCAACAATAAAGCCCACCAATTATTCGGTGGGCTTTTTTTACGATTCAACTCAAGGATTGGCGATATAGCCTGCTTGTAGTTTTTCAGTACCAGTTACGACACCATTAGAGCCATAATTAACCCCATCGACATATAACCCCACAGTCGGAGAATAGTAGCGTGTTGAATTGTAGGCAGTGGTCACACTGCCATTTGTGTATGAAAATGTAGAATCCACTTGAAGGCAATCGGTAAATGTCCCCGCAGGCACGGTGCGTGTGACATTAAAAGCTTTAACCGTATCAGTTACTGCGCTTGTCCCTGCTGTTGGGTCAGCTGGCTCTGAAATCCAAGTTGTTCCCACCGAAAAAGTCGCAGGCAATATCACACTAGAGAACGTACCGCTGGTAATCACCCATGCTCCTGTCGCCGCATCCAGTTTTAATGTCTCTGCACGAGGCGGGGGCGTAGTGCCACCAGCGGCTGTATAGGTGTACGCAGTGGTTACTGCACTACCCGTAGAAGCGGTAACTGTCCTTACTTTTACATCTGGAGTCGTTGCATTAGAGGACTGCCAGTTCCATGTCCAAGTATTGCCCACAGCTTTTTTACTGAAGTACTGCGCAGCTGTGCCGTTCACTTGCACCGTTCCGTATGTTTGCAATTGCTCAGTACCCCCACCCACATGGATGGTTTCGATCCATATTCCAGCAGTCGGAGAGTAATAGCTGGTTGAATTAGATATGGTTGTCACACCTGCGTTTGTATATGACGATGTTTCATTTATTTGGAGGCAATCGGTAAATGTTCCCGCAGGGACAGTGCGTGTGACATTAAAAGCTGCAATGGTCGAAGTTGTCGGACTGTTCCCTGTTGTATTTCCAGGCTTTGAAATCCAAGTCGTTCCCACTACAAAAGTTGCTGGCAAAATTGTCACTGTATAAGTACCAATGGTTGCTGTCCATGCACCTGCTGCATCCAATTGCAGCGTTCCCGTATCGGTTGGGTATGTCGTACCACCCGATGTGTAGGTATCTGTAAAAGTTGCCACGCCACCAGTAGAAGCAGAACGTAGCTTGGTGAGTGCGGTAGCGATGTTGGCGGGTGTAATTGCCGCGAGCTGCGCTGGCGTAAATGCCGCGACAGCTGACCCAGCTAAATTGGCCACCAGCAAATCCGTTAACGGTGTCACGTTCACGATACCGTAAGCATTGGCAATAGATTGGTAGGTAATTGTATTGGCTGCACCGCGAATTGTTCCGCCTGACACTTGCACCGCGCAAGGAAGGGTTTGTCCTGACAGCGTGACCGACCAAGCACCTGTCGCACTCGTTGAAGGAATGTTGCTCAATGAAGTACCCGCTGCGCACTTAACAGTAACGGTTGCGCCAACAATCGGTGCTCCGACTGCCGCAGTTCCACTCAAGGTGGTAGAGGCAGCAGGTGAACTTCCTCCCCCTCCGCCACATGCAACAACAATAAAACTGGCAAGCATTACCAACAACAGTTTAATGGCTTTCAACTTTCTCTCCTCTGGGTAAATTGTGAACAAATGGATTTCCGTGCACGCCCCTATTATTACTCAATAAGTAATAATAATTAAAATATATTTACCTTTTGAGTAATTGCGCATTGAGTAAGCTACGCCGACACTCATACACCATGAACATCGGAAAAATTATCAAGCAATTGCGGCTGAAAAAGGGCTGGAGTCAAGAGGAGTTGGCGCACCGTGTCGGCACGACCACAACCAGTATTTCTCGGATTGAAACAGGCAAGCACGGTGCGAGCGATCAGTTAAAACAAATGATTGCGCAAGAATTTGGACTCAAGGTATCCGAGCTGGTAGCACTTTCGGAAGTAAGTAGGTCACCCGCAAAAACACCCGCGTTGAGTAAAACCGAAGAAGAGGAACAAACACTACTGCGCTATTTTCGTAAGATGAAAATGGAGAAGCGCGAACTTTTCAAAACGCTAGGACGAATATTTACCGAACGGTAGTTTGCCAAACCACGATAACGATTACTTAGGGAGGTCATCTCTATAAATTAAAATTCCGTCATTCCCGCGAAAACGGGAATCCAGTTTAGAAAATAAATTCCCTTGCAAAGCAAGGACAAAGCCCTTTTAATAAAAACGCTGGATTCCCGCTTTCGCGGGAATGACGAATTATTAGAGGTTCACTAGATTTAGTCAGCAACTCCTTAGTCTACGAAGCAATCACCACGCCATTTGCTTTGAACAATGATTGCCATTGTTGATGCGCTTCCTCTTCAGGATCAAGCACGATACGTTCATTGAATTTTTGGTTGTATTCGTCGCGCTGCTTAGCATCCGATAGCACGTCATAGGCCTTTTGAATCGCATTAAATCGTGCTTCTGCACCCGACTCAGTGTTTCTATCCGGGTGATAACGCATCGCCATTGCGCGATAACGCTTTTTGATTTGGTCAGTGGAGGCGTTGGGGGCAACGCCAAGGATGTCGTATAGATTTTCCATTTATTCGTTCTGTATATTCAGTATAAATCCGTCGATCGTAACGACATCACGTCAATTTTTAGGGGTTGTGCGGCAGATTCAATAGCTGATGCTAAATTTTTTATGCTCTGCTCATCGGACAATCCAGCAAGTGGATGCAATGCCATCACCTTATCGGAAAACTCTCGCACGGTTTTCAAATGGCTATCTGCGTCATACAGCAAGGGTTGCGGGTTGATAGCCTGAAAATACAACATGCCTCCGCGCAGTGCGACAGCCAACAAATAAAAGTCTTCGCCTTTTGCAAATACTTTGGGGTCACGCACTTCAAAATACTGCGTGGCAAATTCACTCGATGTTGAAAGCGGGAATTGCTTGACGATATTTTCAATAAAGGTTTGCGCACGATTGAGTTGTGGCGCAAGGGTGATGTAATATTGCCCAGAACGGTGAATGATGACGGGGTTGTCGAGTATGACGGGTTTACCTCGGCGTATCGTTAAGTAGATGAGCGTCAGCAGCGTTAACGTCAGGAGTGATTCACCCATACCCGCAAGAAAAGACGTGAGGCTCAACTAGACCGCATTAGCCACGCCGAGTGAGGCTGGCAAACGCGCTGGAATTTTCCATCCATTTTTTGATGCGATTAGCATCGCCAACACGGGTGCGACTTCCCCAAGAATCCAACAACACAATAATCACAGGTCGGTTGTTAATCGTGGCTTCCATCACCAAACAACGCCCCGCTTCGTTGATGAAGCCTGTTTTACTTACGCCAATATCCCATGACGCATTCTTTACCAATGGATTGGTGTTATTAAAGCGCAACTCACGCCCACCCCAGCCATCTACCGAGTGACTTTCAGAAGTAGTGTACTGCCGAATCAACGAATAATTACGTGCGGCAGCAACCATCCTGACCAAATCTTGTGCAGTCGAAACGTTGTCGCTATTCAAACCCGTTGGGTCATAAAATTTAGTGTTGCTCATGCCCAACGATTGCGCCTTGGCATTCATCGCTGCCACTGCCGCCGCCAGCCCACCTGGATAATGGCGTGCCAATGCCGAAGCCGCGCGATTTTCCGAAGCCATCAAAGCGAGCTTCAACATTTCGCTACGCGCAAACGACATGCCGATCCGCAGCTTGGATCGCGTCCCCTTTAGCGTATCCAAATCTTCCACGCCGACACTCACCTGCTCTTCTAATGGTTGCATCGCATCCAGCACCACCATCGCGGTCATCAGCTTGGTAATGGAAGCGATAGGCGCGACTTGTGCGGCGTTTTTGTTGTAAATCGGACGTTGCGATTGTTCGTCAAAAATCAGCGCGATGTTAGAGGCTAGCTGAGGCGATAAACCGTCACGGGTATAGGCGGCTCGTGCCACTCTGTGCGAAGTTTTATGCGTTGCCTTGTGTAATGTTTTATGCGTTGCTTTGTGAGATTTATGTTGATGACTATGCGATTTCGCAAACGCAACTTGAGGTAGTGCGTAACTCAATAACAACAGTATTAAAAATCGTTTTTTCATTTCGGTATCCTTCACCAGCATGACTTGACGTGGGTTAGCATACCTTAATTTTAATATAAATCAAGTGTTAAGATGAAACTCCTCCTCCTGTTTCTGAAGATTCCACATTTGCGCGTATGCTCCCTTGCGACTCAGCAACTCACGATGCGTACCGCGTTCGATAATTTCTCCACCCTCCATCACCAGGATTTGATTGGCTTCCACCACCGTCGATAAGCGATGCGCAATGATAAGCGTGGTGCGGTTTTGCGCGATGGTGCGCAGCTCGGCTTGAATGGCTTTTTCGGATTTTGAGTCAAGCGCGGACGTGGCTTCATCAAAAATCAGGATTACGGGATTTTTCAAAATCGCCCGCGCAATCGCTACGCGCTGCTTCTCTCCGCCTGACAACTTCAGCCCGCGTTCGCCCACCATACTGTCGTAACCCTGCGGCAACGTGATGATGAATTCATGGATGTGCGCGGCTTGCGCAGCGGCAATCACCTCTTCATGTGTCGCATTCGGACGACCGTAAGCAATGTTGTAATAGATGGTGTCGTTAAACAACACTGTGTCTTGCGGCACAATGCCTATCGCCGCACGCAGGCTACTTTGCGTGACATCGCGTATCTCTTGACCATTGATGAAAATCTTACCCTGCTGCGCATCGTAGAAGCGAAACAGCAAGCGCGACAACGTGGATTTTCCCGCACCACTTGAGCCCACCACCGCAACGGTATGACCGGCGGGAATATCAAAACTCACATCAAACAAAATTTGCCGATCTGGCGCGTAAGAAAATTCTACCTGCTCAAATTTAATATCCGCTTTGCCAACCTTTAAGACAGAAGCATTTGGCGCATCTGCAATTTCTTTATGCTCATGCAGCAAGCCGAACATTTTCTCCATGTCCGCTAAAGAATTGCGAATCTCTCGATACACAAAGCCCAGAAAATGCAGCGGCATATACAGTTGAATCATAAACACATTGACCAGCACCAGATCGCCGACAGTCATCGTACCCTGCACCACCTCTTGTGCCGCCAGCAACATCAGCGCGGTAATGCCGATGGCAATGATGACGCTCTGCACCGAGTTCAGCAGCGCGAGCGACACTTGGTTGCGCACCGCCGCCGTCTCCCAATGTTCCATATTGTGATCGTAGCGTTGCGCCTCATACTTTTCGTTGCCGAAGTATTTCACCGTTTCGTAATTCAACAGACTATCAATCGCACGGGTATTGGCTTTGGAATCCAGATCATTCATGGTACGCCTCACCACCATGCGCCACTCGGTGATGAACAACGTGAAAATGATGTAAATCACCAGCGTGACAAACGTAATCACGGCAAACCACACGTTATATTTTTTCAACAGAATAATCGCGACCAGCACGATTTCCAGCAAGGTCGGCACAATGTTGAACAATGTGAAGTTCAGCAAAAATCCTATGCCGCGCGTGCCGCGCTCGATGTCACGCGACACGCCACCGGTTTGCCGATCCAAATGAAAGCGCAAACTCAAACTATGCAAATGCTCGAACACTTGCAGTGCCACCCGACGAATCGCCCGCTGGGTGACATTGGCAAACACCGCATCGCGCAATTCGCCAAACAAAGTACTCATTAAACGCAACACGCCGTAAGCCACAATCAGGGACACCGGAATAGCCAAGGCTGCCTGCGCGGGATTCATCGCGTCAATAATATCTTTCAGCACCAGCGGCACGGACACGTTGGCGAGTTTGGACATCACCAATAAACTCATGGCAATAGTGACACGCCACTTAAACTCACCCATGTAAGGCAACAGCGTAAGAATGGTTTGCCAGTCGGAACGGTTTTTAGAAACGGGCGGAGAAGTAGAAGGTTGCATACGGGACGTCTGAAAATTTCAAGGTTGGATTATAGCCTGCGCAATGGCTCTCTATCTGCATGGATTAGTGTATGGATTAGATAAACAAGCTGTACCCCACCCATCTAAAAACAACAATATGATGCGGCGCGATGTGCCTTGCTATAGGGTACTTCTAAAAATACAGAGTTCGACCAATTGCAAGGCGTGGGGAAAATTTTGCCGCGCCGCATATGTTTGATATGTCAGCAAGAAATTTTTCCCGCAACACCGCAGTTGGGATGGAATGTGGATTTTTAGAAATGCCCTATAATCGCGCCCCTCGACATCACGCACCACGCAAATCGCACCATGGAACATAAAAAAAATAACGAACTCGCCAAAAGTTTTGAGCCAAAAAGTGTGGAAGCGCATTGGTATCCCAAGTGGGAGGCATCGGGTTATTTCCAAGCGGGATTAGACGCGAATAAAACCGAAAATTTCTGCATCCAATTACCGCCGCCTAATGTCACTGGCACATTGCATATGGGGCATGGCTTCAACCAGACTTTGATGGATACGCTCACCCGTTATCACCGCATGCGCGGGGACAACACGCTGTGGCAGCCGGGTACTGATCATGCGGGTATCGCCACTCAGATTGTGGTGGAGCGTCAACTTGATGGGCAAGGAATCTCGCGCCACGACTTAGGCCGCGAGAAGTTCATCGAAAAAGTCTGGGAGTGGAAGGAATACTCCGGCAACACCATCACTAAGCAGATGCGCCGCCTCGGCACGTCGCCCGATTGGTCACGCGAACGCTTCACAATGGATCCTGCGTTAAACAAAACCGTCACCGAAACCTTCGTGCGTCTTTATAACGAAGGCCTGATCTATCGCGGCAAGCGGCTGGTGAACTGGGATGTAAAACTCGGCACAGCCGTATCTGATTTAGAAGTGGTGCAGGAAGAAGAAGACGGCTTTATGTGGCACATCAAATATAAGTTTGCTAATGATGAGTGGATTTCTGCCATTGGAAAAGATGGCAAACCAACAATGATTGATGGGCTAGTTGTTGCCACTACGCGCCCTGAGACCATGCTCGGCGACGTTGCTGTGATGGTGCATCCCGAAGATGAACGCTACAAGCACCTCATCGGCAAGCATGTAAAACTGCCGCTGTGCGAGCGTAACATCCCAATCATCGCAGACGAATATGTCGATAAAGAATTTGGTACGGGCGTGGTGAAAGTTACCCCAGCGCATGACTTTAACGACTATGCGGTAGCCAAAAAGCATGGCCTTAGATTGCTTTCAATCATTGCTCTCGATGGTTGCATCCATTCCCTCAAATCAGTTTCGCGTACGAGTGACATCACCAATCTTATTGCTCACGATGAAACTGGTACACAAACCTCACTGAGCCAGCAGCTTGATAATGCTAATGATTACAATCTAAGCATTAACGATCTTCTTGCGAGGTATGTTCCCGAAAAATATCAAGGTCTCGACCGCTTCGCCGCGCGCAAACAAATCTGCACCGATCTCGAAGCAGTAGAACTTTTAGTCAAAGCCGAAAAACACAAACTCAAAGTGCCGCGCGGTGATCGCACGGGTGTGGTTATCGAGCCGATGCTCACTGACCAATGGTTTGTAGCCATGAGCAAAGCAGGCGACGGCGGCAAGAGCATTACCGAGCAAGCATTGGAATGTGTCGCGTCTGGCGAAATCAAATTCCACCCAGAAAATTGGGTGAACACCTACAACCAGTGGCTCAACAACATTCAGGATTGGTGCATTTCGCGCCAACTGTGGTGGGGGCATCAGATTCCCGCGTGGTATAGCGACAACGGCAAGGCGTATGTCGCGCACGACGAAGACGAAGCCAAGCAGCTCGCCGCAAAGGATGGCTATACAGGCAATCTAAAGCGCGATGACGACGTACTGGATACGTGGTTCTCCTCCGCGTTGTGGCCGTTTTCCACGCTGGATTGGGAGATGGATAAATCGTTCGACGCACAGAACGAGCTCGTGAAAAAGTATCTGCCTTCCTCAGTGCTGGTCACCGGCTTCGACATCATTTTTTTCTGGGTGGCGCGTATGGTGATGATGACCAAACACATCACCGGAAAAATTCCGTTTAAGGATGTGTATGTGCATGGCCTGATCCGCGATGCGGAAGGTCAGAAGATGAGCAAATCGAAGGGCAACGTACTCGACCCGATTGATCTCATCGACGGCATTTCACTCGAAGAGCTAGTGAAGAAACGTACCACAGGTTTGATGAACCCCAAGCAGGCTGAACAAATCGAGAAGCGCACCCGTAAAGAATTCCCAGAGGGTATTTCTGCGTTCGGCACGGATGCGTTGCGCTTCACTTTCGCATCGTTGGCTTCTCCGGGACGCGACATCAAATTCGACATGCAACGTTGCGAAGGTTATCGCAATTTCTGTAACAAGCTGTGGAACGCCACACGCTTCGTGCTGATGAATTGCGAAGGTCATGATGTTGGATTGGATGAATCGCTACCGCTGGATTTTTCTGCTGCCGACCATTGGGTCATCAGCGTATTGCAACAAACCGAAGCAGAGATGGCGCAACACTTCGCCGACTATCGTTTCGATATGGCAGCACGCACGGTTTACGAATTGGTGTGGAACACTTACTGCGATTGGTATGTGGAACTCGCCAAGGTGCAAATCG
This sequence comes from Gallionella sp., assembly GCA_040079595.1. Lineage (GTDB taxonomy): Bacteria > Pseudomonadota > Gammaproteobacteria > Burkholderiales > Gallionellaceae > Gallionella. The sequence continues at coordinate 11,058 of JBEBKA010000027.1, read as the reverse complement.
CCAATGGCAATCCAGCACAACAACGTGCCACGCGCCGCACTTTGGTGCGTGTGCTGGAAACCATTCTGCGCTTGGCACACCCCATCATTCCATTCATCACCGAAGAGTTGTGGCAATCGGTTGCGCCGATGGCAAACAAAACAGGCGACAGCATCATGCTGCAAGCCTATCCTAAATCTGACGCGAGCAAAATTGATCACGCAGCCATCGCGCAAGTCACCCTGTTGCAAGAACTCATCACCGCCTGCCGCAGCCTGCGCAGCGAAATGAACCTATCACCTGCACAACGTGTGCCGCTTATCGTTGCGGGTGATGCTGAGACACTCAAGACACTCTCGCCCTATATCAGCAGTCTAGCCAAACTCAGCGAAGTGAATATCGTTGAAGAATTGCCCGAAGGTGACGCACCTGTCTCCATAGTCGGCAGTTTCAAACTGATGCTCAAAGTAGAAATCGATGTCTCTGCCGAACGCGAAAGGTTGGATAAAGAAATTTCACGCTTGCAAGGTGAAGTAGCAAAAACACAAGCCAAGCTAGGTAATCCCAGCTTTGTTGATCGTGCTCCTGCCGCAGTAGTGGAACAGGAGCGTAAACGGATGGAAGACTTCGGTGCGACGTTGGTTCAGTTGCAAGCACAACGAAAAAAGCTGGCGTAACCTCTCTCGCCATAGAGATAATGTTCGGATTGGGTAGCTCAAAAGAGCTGACTTGAGTGAGTATCAAGCCTGTTAGCGCAGAACAGATGGGACTAGCTTGATGTACTTCCTTTTCTCTTGATGGAATTTGTTGTCGGAAACCCGACAATACCCTTCAGATACTTTTCTCCCAAAGTTTTGCTTTCCTCATGCATAAATTTTAGGAAAGCCAACGCGACCACCGACAGATGCTTATCCTTGGGATAAGCCATGTACCAATTGCGTTTAATCGGAAAACCTTCAACATCAAGCACGGAAAATTCGTCGTTGTGTCCATCAATTGCTAGCGTATGTGCCGACAGCACAGCAATGCCGAGCTTCCCGGCAACCGAATGCTTGATGGCTTCGTTACTACCAAGCTCCATGCGAACCTTAATCTTCAGTCCACGATCTTTGAAAAATTGCTCGGTAGCGAGACGTATGCCCGATCCCGGCTCACGCATCAAGAAATACTCCTCCGCCAAACAATCGGGAGAAATACTTTTTTTGCCTGCTAACGGATGCGAATTGTGGGCCAGTACGATGAGCGGGTTTTCTAGGAATGGCTCGAATGCGACATCCATACTATCTGGAGGTTGACCAAGCACATACAGATCATCCAGATTTTCATCTATGCGTTGCTGAACCCGTTCACGATTGGTCACTTTCAGCGAAACATCAATGCCTGGGTATCGCTCACAAAATAGCCCCAACATTCGCGGTACAAAATACTTGGCAGTCGTGATAATCCCGACTCTCAACTTGCCTGCCTTTACCCCTTTCATGTCGGATACCAGCATTTCAAAACGTGATAGTCCATCGAAAATCTCATGGCATACCTTGAGTAATTCGCGCCCTGTGTCAGTCAGAAAAATCCGCTTCCCAACCTGCTCAAATAGCGGCTGCCCAATAATCTCAGTTAATTGCTTAAGCTGAATCGATACGGTCGGTTGCGTCAGGTATAGCTCCTCGGCCGCCCGCGTAAAACTTAAATTTCGTGCCACCGCCTCGAATACCTTCAATTGGCGCAGCGTTGCATTTTTTAACATTAAATTTCACCCTTTAACCATTGACAGCAGTCTATCGTTACCATCTAAAAATACAATTATTATTTATGGTTATTATTTTTTATAGTGGCGGCACGCTCAGTTGAGCGACAGGTCTTCCTAGATGGGAGGATACATATTAACTATAAAACTTAAGGAGCTTGTAATGGCAGTGAAAAAATACAACGCTGGTGTGAAGGAATATCGCCAGACTTACTGGGAACCAGAATACAAGATTCAAGATACTGACATTCTGGCTTGTTTCAAAATTACCCCTCAAGCGGGCGTGGAACGTGAAGAAGTCGCTGCTGCGGTTGCGGCTGAGTCATCAACAGGTACATGGACAACCGTGTGGACTGATCTGTTGACAGACATGGACCACTACAAAGGTCGTGCGTATCGCATCGAAGACGTGCCTGGCGACGACACATGCTTCTACGCATTTGTGGCTTACCCAATCGACTTGTTTGAAGAAGGCTCTGTGGTTAACGTATTTACCTCGTTGGTGGGTAACGTGTTCGGCTTCAAAGCCTTGCGCGCATTGCGTTTGGAAGACGTGCGCTTCCCTATCGCTTACGTGAAAACTTGCGGTGGCCCACCACAAGGTATTCAAGTCGAGCGTGACATCTTGAATAAATATGGTCGTCCATTGCTGGGTTGCACCATCAAACCTAAGTTGGGTTTGTCTGCCAAGAACTACGGTCGCGCTGTGTATGAATGCTTGCGCGGCGGTTTGGATCTGACTAAAGACGACGAAAACATCAACAGCCAACCATTCATGCGCTGGCGTGCTCGTTTTGACTTCGTACAAGAGGCAACACTGAAGGCAGAACGTGAAACTGGCGAGCGTAAAGGTCACTACCTGAACGTGACTGCGCCCACACCAGAAGAAATGTACAAGCGTGCCGAGTACGCAAAAGAAATCGGCGCACCGATCATCATGCACGACTACATCACTGGCGGTTTCTGTGCGAACACAGGCTTGGCTAACTGGTGTCGTGACAACGGCATGTTGTTGCACATCCACCGTGCGATGCACGCTGTGATCGACCGTAACCCGCACCACGGTATTCACTTCCGCGTGTTGGCCAAGATCCTGCGTCTGTCGGGTGGTGATCACCTGCACTCAGGCACAGTGGTGGGTAAGTTGGAAGGCGATCGCGCTCCTACGCTCGGCTTCGTTGACTTGATGCGTGACAGCTTCATTAAAGAAGACCGCGCACGCGGTATCTTCTTCGATCAAGACTGGGGTTCCATGCCTGGCGTTATGCCAGTTGCCTCTGGTGGTATTCACGTTTGGCACATGCCAGCACTGTTGAATATCTTTGGTGATGATTCATGCTTGCAGTTTGGTGGCGGTACATTGGGTCACCCATGGGGTAACGCGGCGGGTGCAGCAGCAAACCGTGTGGCATTGGAAGCTTGCGTGGAAGCACGTAACGCGGGTCGTGAATTGGAAAAAGAAGGTAAAGACATCTTGACCAAGGCAGCCAACCATAGCCCAGAACTGAAAATTGCGATGGAAACTTGGAAAGAAATCAAGTTTGAATTCGATACAGTTGACAAGCTGGACGTAGCCCACAAGTAAGCGTTGAGATAGCGGCGCATTCCCTATGCGCTGCGTCTCGATCAACCGACTATTACAAAGGAAATTAAAATGAGTGACATGCAAGATTACAAATCACGTGTTAGTGATCCAGCCAGCCGTAAATTTGAAACTTTTTCATACTTGCCGGCGATGACGACTGAACAAATTAAGCAACAAGTTCAGTACATCGTGAGCAAAGGCTGGAATCCTGGCATCGAACACACCGAGCCAGAGCATCTGATGGACAACTATTGGTACATGTGGAAGCTGCCGATGTTTGGCGAAACCAACGTTGATGTTGTGTTGGCGGAAGCGGAAGCGTGCCGTAAAGCTAACCCAAACAATCACATTCGTTTGTTGGCTTACGATAACTATGCCCAATCGCAAGGCACCAACATGGTGATCTTCCGGGGCAAGACCGTATAGTGAAAATTTTTTAAGGCACTAATCCCTTTGCCCCCGTGCTTGATCCAGTGCGGGGGACTTTTTAACCGAGAGCAGCATCAGGACGTAAATGCTTTGCAATAGATTATTTACGCCCTTATGTTGATTGAAAGTATGAGGTAGCCAATGAGCGACAGTATCCAGCAGTATCGAATAAACACAGAGCCATACTATCGTCCCGTTTCTGATGAGGTAGAGATTTATGAAGCCACCTATAAAGTGCGTATGCCGATGATGCTGAAAGGCCCGACGGGTTGCGGTAAATCGCGCTTCGTCGAACATATGGCGTGGCGATTAGGCAAGCCGTTGATTACCGTGGCTTGCAATGAAGACATGACCGCGTCTGATCTGGTCGGTCGTTTTCTATTAAATGCCAATGGCACTCACTGGCAGGATGGTCCGCTCGCGCTCGCGGCTCGCTACGGTGCGATCTGCTATCTGGATGAAGTGGTTGAAGCGCGTCAAGATACTACCGTGGTCATCCATCCCTTAACCGATAACCGCCGTGTTTTGCCACTTGAAAAGAAGGGCGAACTTATCAAAGCGCATCCCGATTTCCAGTTAGTGATTTCATACAATCCGGGCTATCAAAGCCTGATGAAAGATCTCAAGCAATCTACCAAACAGCGTTTCGGTGCATTGGATTTCAGTTACCCCGAACACGACATTGAGACCGAAATTGTTGCCCACGAAACGGGCGTTAGCCCAGAAGTGGCTGGCAAACTGGTTTCCATCGCCGAACGTGCCCGCAACCTCAAGGGACATGGTTTGGATGAAGGCATCTCGACGCGCATGCTGATTTATGCAGGCAGCCTGATTGCCACTGGCGTTGATTCAATTAAAGCGTGTCGTGTAGCACTGGTTCGACCCATCACCGACGATCCCGACATGCGCGATGCGTTGGATGCAGCGGTAACCACATTCTTCTAATTTTGAGAAGCTCCGCTTTTTGCTCAACTCGCTCAAACACCCAACGACATGTCAATCACATTAAAGGATCACACCGATCTACTTGAAGAGCTGGGGAGTCACGCCGCAGAGGTTCTGCAAGCCTCATGGTATGAGGCGGTGCGGGCGTTCAGTCCAGCAGGGTTGGAAAATTATGTGCAGGGAGCACGTGCGCTTAAAAACTTGGGGCGCGGCGGTGATTTGGTCATTACCTTTATTCACAATGCACCCATCATTGCCAAAGAAATTGGCGAAGATTCAGTGGTGGATATGCTGGATAGCTTGATGGCACTCGCCTCTAAAACCAGCGGCTCAATGTTGGAAGCGGTTATTGCCAGCGCGCCAACGGCAGCTAAACGCTTGGGTGACCCCGCACTATTTCGCAGCTATTTGCAATTGGTGAATACGCTACTGAACCAAGTTCCGCGCGGCTTGCGACCGATGTTGGAAAATCTTGAAGCATTGCTTGCTCAACTCACATTGGGCGGATTGCGACGCTGGGCAATGTGGGGCGCGCATGCGCACAAAATTAACTTTGAAGAGCAGGTGGCTTACTTCGGACTGAAGTCCAAAGAGTCGCTGGCGATGTTGCAGAAAGAGCGAAAAGGCACGCTGTTTGTGGACGTGCAGCGGCGCATCAATATGTATCTGCGCGCACTGTGGGCGCGCGATTTTTTCATGCGCCCCACTTCGGGTGACTTTGAATCACGCGAGGGTTACAAGCCTTTTATCGAAGATTATTTCCTGTACTTGCCCGACGCATTTGACGATATGCATGGCGTATCTGGTCTGGAGGTGTATCGCGCTACCGCCGCCCATTGCGCCGCGCATCTGGTTTACACGCGTGAGCCAATTTCTGCCCAGGCACTCAATCCATTGCAGATGGCGGTGATGAGTGTGATTGAAGATGCGCGCGTGGAAACGCTGTCGATACGGGCTTTCCCAGGACTCAAGCAATTGTGGTCCAAGCTGCATTTCGCGCAAGCCAATCAAGCGAACACCGTGGGCGATTATTTGAATCGTTTGGCGCGAGCCTTGTTGGATAGCGATTATCAAGATGATGATACTTGGATAGTTGAGGGTCGCGCCCTATTTGCGGTTGCCGCACAAAACGAAGAGAACTTACGGAGCAATCATTTTTCTTGGGAAGTAGGCGTTGCGTTGGCGCATGGCTTACTGAAAAAAAATATTGCCTACAATCCGCGTACTGACTTGTTGAGCGCGCCGTACCGCGATGACAATCGCTACTTCTGGGAGTTTGAAGAATTCGATTTCAATAAATCACAAGCTGCCGGCTTTGCGACGGTGAAGCAAGTTCGTAAACATGTTTCGGTGATGGAATTTGCCAATGAACTTGAGGTGGAAACCGCAGGCGATGATGCCCAGGAAATCTGGGTCATGTCTGAGGAGTTTTTCCCATATGATGCAGCGCAAGAGAATGGCGTGAGTTTTAACGAACGGGAAGGTAAAGAGCCTGTTGCCGAACCTTACCATTACGCCGAGTGGGATTACCAAATTCAGTTGGATCGTCCAGCTTGGGCGACAGTGATGGAAAAGCGCGCCAAAGCAGGCGACTTGCAGGTGATTGATAAAATCACGGCGGACAATAAGCGCATTGCCTCACGCTTGAAATTTTTGCTCGATGCGATGCAACCGCAAGGTGTGCAGCGCATTCGCAAGTTAGAAGATGGCGACGAAATCGACATCAATGCCACGATTAGCAGCATGGTAGATTTTCGTATGGGGATGCAGCCTGACCCTAGAACGATGATGCGCAGTGTGCGCAAGGTGCGTGATATTTCGGTGCTGGTGTTGCTCGATTTGTCTGAGTCCACCAACGAAAAAGTCATCGGGCAAGATCAAACCGTGTTGGATTTAACCCGTCAGGCTTGCGTGCTGTTATCTGAGGCGATACATAAAATCGGCGACCCGTTTGCGATACATGGTTTCTGCTCGGATGGTCGTCACGATGTCGAATACTATCGCTTCAAAGATTTTTCGCAGGCGTATAACGATGAGCCTAAAGCAAGATTGGCGGGCATGACAGGGCAGTTGTCAACCAGGATGGGGGCGGCAATTCGGCACTCAGCGCATTATTTGCGCAGCCAAAGAACCGCGAAAAAATTGCTCATGGTGATTACCGATGGCGAGCCTGCGGATATTGATGTGCGTGATCCGCAGTATTTGCGCTACGATGCAAAAAAAGCAGTCGAAGAAGCAGCGCGCAACGGCATCAATACCTTCTGCATGACACTAGACCCACGCGCAGATCAATACGTGTCGAGGATTTTTGGCAGTAAAAATTATATGGTGGTCGATCATATCGAGCGACTACCAGAGAAATTGCCACTGCTTTACGCTGGCTTAACCCGTTAAGGAAAATTCAAAATGATGGAAAATTATGTCGGCATCGAAAATGATTTATTTGGCGGTATGACCGACCAAGGGCGCATCATTCGTGATGCTTGGGTTTTTGGTTTGCTGCCAGAAAGCGAAGGCTGTGCGGGCTGGAATTTAGGGCAGATACAAGAGTTATACGAAAAGGTGTATGCCGAGTGGGAGCGGCATGGACATATTCCGAGCCGCTTACCGGATGGCTTACGTGAACGCTATGTGCAGTTTTATGACAAGGCAGTGTTGCGGGCACGCGCGCATGGTTGGGATCCGGAAATGGGTGAAGATGACTAAGTGAATTCCTAATCTTGATCCGACGCACGCCTGCCAAATTTAAGTATTTTTGCCGATCCGTCCAGATGCCCTTTTGCGGCAAGTTCACTTAAGGCGCGCGGCAATTCAGCTAACAAGCGTGACATGAGCTGCATAGAATCCGCCCGATAGTAGGCAGCTTCAAAGGAAACGGGATCTTCCAGCGTGGTTCGCAACTGGGGGCGGAAATTTTGCCAGGCGATGTCAACCCAGCATTTGCGTACCCCGTCGAGAAATACAAATTCTTCCGTATCCAGAATTGCCAGATACTGCATGGATCGTATCGGTACAAATAGGCAATGAGTAGTGCTGCGGGAAAATAAAGTTTGCGCCAAATTGTAGGTGGCAGCGGATAAAAAGCGGGGCTCACGCGACAATTCGGAGTCGCGGTAACACGTGATTTCCATAGGTGCTCCCCATTAAATGCCAGCTAAAAAATTACCCCTATTTTGCATCCGAAGAAACCTTTTGCAAAACAAATTAAGACTAAAAATAAGCTCTACATAAATTAACTGTAAATTTGGAAAACCAACATGCCACTCGTTCATCTGTCTGACATGATTACTCACGCCAGCCACCACAAATATGCGGTTGGCGCATTTGGTGTCGCCAATTTGTATTTTCTGGAAGGCATTATGCAGGCCGCCGAGAATTGTCGCGCACCCGTCGTGCTAAATTTAATCGAATCACATTTTAGCAGCTACGATTTCGACCTTCTGATGCCTGCTGTTCATGCCGCAGCAAAGCGCGCAACAGTACCGGTGGCGATCAATTTCGATCATGGCAGCAGCCTGTCTGCCGCCGAGCGGGCAATACGTGGGGGTTGCAACGGGGTAATGATTGACACTTCATCCCTGTCATTTTCCGATAATCTTTGGAAAACCAGAGACATTGTTGAAATGGCTCACGCCTGCGGTGTCACCGTGGAGGGAGAACTCGGTTATGTGCCGGGTATTGAGGGGGAAAGCGCAAAGATACACCCGGGCGAGCTTGCTTACACTTCGGCTACAGAAGCCAAAGGATTTGTTGAGCGTACCGGGGTGGATTGCCTTGCAGTCTCGATCGGTACAATACATGGTCGGATGAAAGGAATTCCAAAACTTGATTATGCGCGACTGGCAAAAATCAAAGAGGCAACCACTGTACCGCTGGTGATACATGGTGGAACAGGATTGTCGGACGAGCAGTATCGCAAACTCATTGCAAACGGCATTGCCAAGATCAATTACTACACAGCACTTTCAGATGTTGCCAGTAAGCGTATAAGGGAAAACATTGCCTCGGATCGCAAGGGCGATCACAGCGTATTGCTGTTCGGAGTGAGTGACGCAGTGCGGGAAGAAGTCGAACGCTGTCTCCGCCTTTGGGGATGCGGTGGAAGGGCTGCGGAAGTGTTGGGACAATGCCGCCCTTGGCAGGAAGTGGAACATATCGTGTTATACAAAACTTTGGCAGCCTTGTCCGAAAATGAGACTGCTTCGATACTGCGAGAAGCCGCTAAATTAGTGGAAACAGTTCCAGGCGTGCGTAACATTCATAACAGCCAATCTCTGGAGCTTGATGGGAAGCTCCGCTTCTGTTTAAAAGTCAGACTTGCCAACAAAACAGCACTGGAGTCGTTCAAAAAACATCCTGCTCAAATACGGTTCGCCAAAAAAGTTTTCTTGCCGATGGTAGCCGACCATAACAGCTTGGATTTTGAAGAAAACTGAACCTTCTCCCAAAAAAATTGGAGAATCTGATTCATTCGCCATTTCGGCGGGTGATGTCCCCTCAAATTCTAACGACCAGCCGCCACAGCGAGGTTATCTCTGCCTTACGTGCGGCATGTAGCGGGTCGGTAGCATCTAAAACCTTGGGGTGATGGGGCGCAATATCCATGCGATCTTTCACCTTCAAACCCGACTCTTCAAACCACGCCAACAATTCCTCACGCGTACGCAACCCCAAGTGTTCGGCAATATCGGAAAGCACTAACCAGCCCTCCCCTTTTGGCTCTAAATGCGCAGCCAAGCCGCTGATGAAACCACGCAACATGCGACTGTCGGGGTCAAAAATTGCGTACTCGATAGACGCACTGGGGCGAGCAGGAATCCACGGCGGATTGCACACGATGAGCGGTGCGCGGCCTGCGGGAAATAAATCAGCTTGCACCACCTCCACTTGCGCGTTCAAGCCCAATCGTGTGAGATTCTCTTTGGCACAACTAATCGCGCGCTGATCTTGCTCGGTAGCGATAATTGTTTGCACACCCCGCTTCGCCAAAATTGCCGCCAACACGCCCGTTCCTGTACCAATATCAAACGCCAGATTTGTCGCGGGTAACGGTGCGGTATTGACCAACTCTAAATACTCGCCGCGCACAGGCGAGAACACACCGTAGTGCGGATAAATACGCTCACCTAACGCTGCTATCTCAACGCCTTTTTTGCGCCACTCATGCGCGCCTATCAACCCCAGCAATTCGCGCAGCGACACCACCGAAGCCTCACTCGAAGCTCCATACGCCTCGTGGCAAGCCTGCTGCATCATGGGCGCACGACGGAGTGGAATAGAATAGTCCTTGTCCAAGGGAATCAAAATCATCGCCAATGTTCGTGCGCGTTGCGACTGGGCTTGGCGATGTAAATTAAACGCTTGGCTCGGTACATCAGTTGATTTTCGCTCCTTACGATCCGCACGCCGCGACATCGCCGCCAGCAATTGCCGCGCATTGTGAAAGTCACCGCGCCACAGCAAAGCCGTACCCTCGCAAGCCAAGCGATACCCGGCATCCGCCTTCATTGTATCGTCGGCGATTTGCACTTTTTTAGGCGGCGGCAAACCGCTCTCCGAACGCCAGTGCGCCGTGCAAGATTTACCTGCTTCATTCCAATTTATCATGAGGTCGAGTGATGTCCGATTGAGTGCAGGGGTAAGCATGGTGATTATGCGGCATCTTGGCTTGATTGTTGTAAACAACATTCGGGAAACGAAAAATTATTCGCACACCCCGTCATTGCGAGATTAAGACACGATGACCTCCTGTTACAATTAAACAATCGGGCAACGAAAGGCAAATGTTATGCGTATCGGTCAAGGTTTTGACGTTCACCAACTCGTCGAAGGGCGCAAGCTCATCATCGGCGGAGTGGATGTTCCTTATCACAAAGGGCTGCTCGGCCATTCCGATGCCGATGTATTGCTGCACGCGATTTGCGATGCGTTACTCGGCGCGGCGGCGTTGGGGGATATAGGCAGACACTTCACCGACACCGATGCGAAATTCAAAAATATCGACAGCCGAATCTTGTTGCGCGAAGTGGCGCGCTTGATCGCCGCGCAGGGTTTTCGCGTGGGCAATGTCGATGCCACAATCATCGCGCAAGCCCCGAAAATGTCGCCGCACATCGCGCAGATGGTGCATAACATCGCGGCGGATTTGGGTGTGGCGAGCAATGCCGTGAACGTCAAAGCCACCACCACCGAACAGCTAGGCTACACGGGACGCGGCGAGGGTATTGCTGCGCAGGCGGTTGCGTTGCTGGCAGTATCAAGTAATTGATACTTTGCTTGGAGTGAGGAGAGGTCATGATCGATAAAGAACACAATCAAGTGCCAAAGTCTTTTTTATTGCCCCGCATATTGATGTTTTTTGTGATTGTGGGAGGGG